>CAZXZW010000031.1:0-1066 GCA_964645745.1 uncultured Bdellovibrio sp. | reverse complement strand
CGGTGAAGATCGCGCATTTGAACGCCGTCGACCGTTGTTTCATAGTGAGCGCCATATTTGAATGAAATAAGGTGAAGAATAATGAACGCTAAAAGGATAGATCCTTGTAGTGCCATAGTGCTTGAAGCAAAACGTGCTCCTTTGTCCCCATTTGGCTGAACCGCGTAACGAGAGCTTCTCGAGCTTTTATTTCTTACGGTTAAAGAGATTGCGGTCACAACGTGAGCAATTAATGCTAACACCAGAGTGATTTCGGCTCCGTAAAGTAAGATTTTATTCGAAACGATTGCGTGCCCATAAGCGTTGAATGCATCTGCGCTAAAAATAAGGAGCATATTGCCAGCCATATGACCAATAATAAAACCCATCCACACAAGGCCTGTTAGCCCCATGACGTACTTGCGCCCAACTGTTGATTTTAGAAAATCTAACATATTCCACCTTTTTAATTTTTTGTATATTTTGAATTTAGTCTGTAGTAGGTTAAAAGTCACTTTTTATAAGAGGTAGAAATGAAAATTTTTGTATGTGTAAAACAAGTTCCTGATACAGAAACCAAAATCAAAATTTTACCAGACCAGTCTGGTATCGATTTAGCTGGAATCAAATGGGTTATGAACCCTTACGATGAGAACGCTGTTGAAGAAGCGATTAAATTTAAAGAAAAGAATGCTGGCGCACAAATTTGGGCGATCACAGCTGGACCAAAAGCCCGCGCGACCGAAGTCCTGAGAACTGCTTTGGCGATGGGTGCCGATGAAGCTATCGTGGTGAATACACCAGAAAATATTGATTCTCTTTCAACCGCTCAAGCATTAGCTGATGCGATCAAAGCTGAAGGCGGAGCTCACATTATTTTCTCTGGAAAATTAGCTATTGATGACAACCAATCTTCTGTTCCTCAAATGGTGGCAGAATTTTTATCAATTCCTCACACAACAGTTGTTTCAAAAACTGAATACGCTCCAGAAAGCGTAACAGTAGAACGCGACGTTGAAGGTGGAGCTAAAGAAGTAGTACAAATGATGACTCCAGCATTAGTAGCAGCGAACAAAGGTTTAAATAT
>CAZXZW010000030.1:0-22894 GCA_964645745.1 uncultured Bdellovibrio sp. | reverse complement strand
TAATAACATTCAAAATACAAGATTCTTTCTATTCTAAAATGCCTTACTAATCTTTTCTTTTAATATATTTCCGACCAAATAAAGTGAGCCTGTAACCACAACCAGATCTTCTAGTTGTGGTTTTATTTTATTTAAAAGACTTATTCCATCACGATCGCTCATAAGTGACGCCTGTTTTGCAAAATCAGGATAATTATCAACCTTACGACCTTTAAACGGCGTTTCTGTTAAGTAAAGTTTTATATTTGGTAATGTTAAAAGCTGCTTCAACATTTCATCATCTGATTTGTCTACCCCGATACCCACAATAAGATGTAAATTTTCATAGGGAAGACTCTTCAAAATATCGATGAGACTTTCAATACCTTGAGGGTTATGATCACCGGACAGATACACCGGACAAGATATTCCTGGCCAGCCGATCTGCTGCATACGTCCCTGCCAGTTAACATTTTTCAAAGCGCCTTTCTGTTTATCTATATCAAAACCCAGTTGTTCGAACACTTTAACTGCCGTCGAAATATTTTCTTGTGCTCTTGGACCAATGAGGTTTGTTTCAAAAGATTTTCCTTGAGAAGAAGCTCCGCTTATCCACGTCGAATTCGTTTTTAATCGTGTTTCCTCGATCAGCCCGTTTAACTGAGTATCTAACTGATGATGAATTACAACAGCACCTGGCTTAATAATTCCAAACTTATTTTTAGCAATATCAATAATGTTATTTCCAAGAATATTTTCATGATCTAAGCCGATTTTCGTGATGACGGCGTAATGATTCGGAAAAATATTGGTGGCATCAAAAACCCCACCCAATCCTACTTCGAAAATCACATAATCTAAATTTTGCGTGAAAAAATAATCTGCTGCCATCAAAGTTAAACTTTCAAAATGACTGAGCTCATCTTTTTCAATCGTAGCTTTATTGTCCAAGAATAATTTTACAAATGAGTCCCTCGAAATATCGACGCCATTCACACGAATACGCTCTGTGGTATTCACTAAATGCGGTGACGTATACAGTCCCACTTTTTTCCCAGCACTCAAAAGCAAGGCTTCTAAGGCTGCAGCCGTCGTCCCCTTACCATTTGTTCCTGCAATCGTGATAATTTTTTTCGGATCCAGTGATGCAAACCAGTTTTTGCTAGTCACAGCTGAACGAATTTTCTCAAGACCCGGCATGGTCTTCGGCATAATGGTCAGAGATTCAAGATACTGTATAACTTGATTATATTGCATTCGACATTCTAAGCGCAATTTTTTGCGTTTCAATATCATGAACACGCAATAACTGACAAAAAGCAGGGTTTATTCTTTGAGTAACAAGACTGGTTTCTAAATCTTTGTCCGCGTGTTTTCGGCCTGGCGAATAACTTAAGAAAGATTTTCTTGAGTAACCGAGAAAAAACTTATGTTGAATCTTAAAGAAAGCTTCTAAATGATTAACTAAATAACGACTTTGCTCGGTAGTTTTTCCAAATCCAAAGCCTGGGTCAAAATAAATATGGTCTGACTTGATATTATAGTCTGAGAAAATCTTTTCGCGTAAAGTCCACCAATTCGAGATTTCTTCAATGGGGTTACAATCAGGCTTTAAAACAATCTCTTTATTCGCAGGCACCGACAAAGAGTGCATACAGACAGCTGATAAATTATATTCCTTAATCAAATCCAACATTTTATAATCGAACAAACCGGAAACATCGTTGATGAGATCAATTTTGTACTTCTTCACCACTTCACGAATAGTCTCGTAATTTCGACTATCAATAGATACCTTAAACTGAAGACCTTCTTTGCGAAGCTCCTCGAGATTATTAAGAGCATAATTCAAACGAAGCATCTCTTCGGCATAACTGATCGTTTCAGCCATAGGACGCGTAGATTCTGCCCCGATATCTAAGTAATCGGCACCGTCGTGAATTAACTTACGAGCTTGGTTCAAAAACTTTTCTCTTTCCGTATATTTTCCGCCATCAGAAAAAGAATCCGGAGTTACATTTAAAATCGCTACAAACTCAGGCCAGAAATAACGATCTGAAATGCGCGTACTAAAAGCCTCGACGTTATCATTTTTAATTAAATGCATATCCGGATAAACTTCGAGCGCTGGCAGAAACGCAAAAGGTCGCTCACTCAACATAGGATGCGGAATATGCAGACTCTCCGTATGAAAATTAAAGTCCTTCACATATAAAATATCTAAA
The DNA here is from genome assembly GCA_964645745.1 of uncultured Bdellovibrio sp. Classification (GTDB taxonomy): domain Bacteria; phylum Bdellovibrionota; class Bdellovibrionia; order Bdellovibrionales; family Bdellovibrionaceae; genus Pseudobdellovibrio. Next base: position 20,690 of record CAZXZW010000030.1, on the reverse strand, counting down.
TCAATTATTCGAGGAGCCCAACGCTCAGATTTAACTCGCCCCAACCGAGCTTCAATGGATTTTAATTGGTGCAAAAGTGCTGAAGGATCAAAGTTTTGCACTTCGACCAAAACAGCCGCATTTAAATACGGCTGATCCCAATCTGCCGGCGCATTGTTCGGAAGCTGCGCCGTCGATTCATAAATACGAGAAACTTTTAATATTTTAAAATTAGATTCGCGACGGATTTCTAATAGGGCTCGTCTTAAATTAACAAGTGAATCTTGGTTAGATCCAAGTCCGATAACTGCTAGTTTGGCTAAAGATTCAGTTTGCATGACCATTCTACTCCGTCATGTAAGTTTTTTACAGGAACTCTGAGCTTGTGTGTACGAACAATCAAAGTCGAACCTAAATACTGACCATTGATTTTACTTTTTAAAGCTTCCGCGACACTAAACCCCAGATGTTCGATCATATGATATGACTTACTTTCTGCTGCTGCCCTAATAGTATCGGTTATCGCCACATAGTCTAATGAATCTTGTAACTGATCTGTACTTTCAGCCAATACTTTGGATGTAAATAAAATTTCTATGTTAAAATGCACAGGCTGAGGAAAGGACTGTTCCTCTTTGGTACATCCCAAACTCACCCAAACTTCATAGTTTTTTATTTTCATCTCAGATTGCATAACTAATTATTTAATTCCAGCAATATACGAAATCCAGCTCAAGCAAGCTTCACCTTCAGTCACCCGAGTGAATTTGCCATTACCTGTTCCATTACGAGCTGTACCTTCCCAGTAAATCACTGAGTCTTTAAAGCCCACTTCTTTCATGATCTCACGCAGCTCTGGAATCGTCCAAACGCGCCAGTCATACGTGAATACATCTTTATACAATTTATTCCCGATTCTGAAATGAATCGCGAAATCAGCGTATCCTGAAATCGGATCAAAGTTTTTTTGATCCCAGTAGTACGTGTAACCTTTATGTTTTGTACGATCTAAAACTTCATCAGCACATTGTGATCCGCCGAAGACGTCAATGATATACAAGCCACCTGGCTTAATTGAGTTATAAACATTTTGAAAATATTTTTTCAATTGTTCGCGTTCACGGAATAGACAGTAAGAAAAGTTCACAGCAACTACGATGTCAGCTTTAGGCACATTTTTATCTAAAACATTCATCTCAACTAATTGAACGCGCTTTTGTTGATCCAATGTTAAAGTATCAACAAAATTTCTTTGACCATACTCCATCGGCTCTGGATCTAAATCCACACCAACTGCTTTATAAGTCTTATCTAATTTCGTCCATTCCGTACTGATGATTGCTGTTCCACAGAAGTCTTCACGTAACGTGAGACCTTTTTTTAATTTTTTACGAAGCTCTTTGTAAACGCGACGATAAAAAACCACATCCGTATCCGGAGATTGAACTGATTTAATATATAATTCGTATTTTGTATTCGTATCTAATTTTAAAATTTTTCCCATACTACGGAACCTCCATACAAACTTCGCGAATAGCCTGTTCGATATCATGTTTTTGAGGAACGCTGGCGTCTTCTAAGTTTGGATGAAGCCCAATGCCCGGAACGTGTTTACCTGCTACAACTTTTGGTCGAGCTAATAAGTTATAAAATAATTCTTGAACTACACGGTAAGACAAATGTTCTGCGAAGTTCGTTACTTCTGTGTCTTCATTAACGAAAACCACGCGACCTGTTTTCTCTACAGAAGATTTAATCATTTGCCAGTCGTATGGATAAATCGAACGAAGGTCGATCACTTCAACCGAGAATCCTTCTTGTCTCAATTGATCAGCCACTTCGTTACAAAGTAATAAGTGACGTCCGTAACTCACAACAGTGATTTGATCACCTTCACGAGTGATTTTACCTTTACCAATCGGGACTAAGTATTCTTCAATTTTTGGCCACTGAGCTTTCCATTTCGTACGATCACCAATCGGGGCATCAATCATGTTCTTTAATTCTTTTTCATCAGCCGGCTCACCAGGAATTAATTCTTCCCCGCGAACACGCATTAACGCTTTCGGTTTTAAGAACATGGTTGGATTTGGATCTTTAATACAAGAAAGTAATAATCCGTAGGCGTCTAATGGATTTGATGGCATAACCACTTTCCATCCCGCTAAGCGAGACGCCCAAGCATCAAATGAATGCGAATGGTACACACTTCCGCGAATACCAGCACCAACCGGAGTCATCACGGTCATTGGTAAATTGTATTGTCCGTTCGTACACCATAAAGTGTTTCCAGCAATTTTCAAAAGATCGATCGTATTGAAAATATAATCGGCGAATTGAATTTCAGCCACGCACTTATCACCGGCCATCGCGATTCCCATCGCCATGCCAATAATACCGCGTTCGTCTAGCGGAGAATTCCAAGTTGTTTTCAATCCTTGAGTCGCCGTAAAAACTCCACCCAATGGCATTCCTACGTCTTGTCCGAAGATATCTTTTAAATCATAATTTGTTTCCGCATAATGTAGTGCCATACGGATACTCTGCGCCATATTAGCCATTAGAAATTTCTCCAGTCCGCATTTTCACTATTAACATATGTATTATCCCAAATGCTGTCCGCTTGAGGAACTGGTTCCGTACGAGCTTGCTCAGCGGCACGAACACCTTCTGCTTCAAATTCTTCCCAAGTTGTTTTCACTTCATCAGCTGTGATGTGTCCCGCTTTTAATAAACGTTTTTCAAATTCCTTAACTGGATCCACTTCATTTTGAATCGGGTTTGCACCAGACGCTGATGAATGTCCGTAAAGACGAGAAACCATGGCTTCAATGAAAGCTGGTTTTCCTGTTTTACGAATGTACTCCATGTTCTCTTGAATTTTAATGTAAGATTCAACCGGATCATTTCCGTTGATCACTTCCGCCTTAATGTTAAAAGCTTTCGCGCGATCAGCAATAAATGTTTCTCCGTGTTGTCCTTCGTATGAAGTCGAGATGCCCCATTTATTATTTTGAACAGTGATTAACATCGGAAGTTCTTGGCCTTTACGCGAGGCTAAAATTAAACTTGAAGCGAAATCACCTTCAGCTGTTCCGGCATCTCCACCTGTTACGATCGTTAAAGCTTTTGAACCTTTCGTTCTTTTTTGAACGTGAGCTGTTCCGCAGGCAATAGGATATTGAACTTCTAGCGGAGAAGTCACCGGTGCGATATTCCATTCAGGAATCACAAAGTGATTCGAGAAGTTTCTTCCGCCCGTTGATCTGTCCGTCGAACGATTCATCATTAAACGAATCGACGTTAACATGTCTAAACCCATCGCCACTAACGTTGGAGAACAGCGGTAATGTAAATGTAAATAATCATGCATAGGTCCTTGACCTTTTTTCGCGAGCATTCCCAATGGAACTCCCCAAGCCTCTTCACCTGGACCACCGATCCAGAAAAAAGATTCTCCGGCGCGATAAATTTTGATCAGGCGCTCTTCTAACACACGCGACTTAACCATGTGTTTATACATTTGAATTAAAATATTTTTTGACAAACCTGAAAACGACTCCACCTTTGAGGTAGACGAAGTTTTTTTAGCGGATGTATTCGCTTTGTTTTTTGCTGTATTTTTTGCTTTACTCATGATGCGAGGAGTGTATCAGTTTTTAAGTAAAATACGGCACTTAATGAGGCGCAATATATACTTTTCTAATTTCGTTTTAAATTTAAGCAAAATGGTCTATTATAGGACCCTAAAGAGGTAATTAAATGAATTTTATCAAACGTTTTGGACTTATCATTCTTATCAACGCGTTGGTTATGGTTACGATCAGTATCATCCTTAGCGTGTTCAATGTTCAGCCCTACCTAAGCGCATACGGGATCAATTATGCCAGCTTAATGGTCTATTGCTTACTTTGGGGCTTCGGCGGAGCCTTCATCTCCCTTCTATTATCTAAATTTATGGCTAAAACCATGATGGGTGTTCAAATTATCGACCCGAACCAAATGTCATCTCCGGATGAGCAGTGGCTAGTTCAAACGGTTCACCGTTTAGCTCAACACGCAAGCCTTCCAAAAATGCCAGAAGTTGGTATTTACCAAGGCGACGACATGAACGCTTTTGCTACTGGCCCAAGCAAATCAAATTCTTTGGTGGCGGTATCAACTGGAATTTTACGTCGTATGAATCGTAACGAACTTGAAGGCGTGTTAGCACACGAAGTAGCTCATATCGCCAACGGTGATATGGTTACGATGGTTTTAATCCAAGGTATCGTGAATGCGTTCGGTATGTTCTTATCTCGTATTGCCGCTTTTGCTTTATCACAAGTTGTCGACGAGAAAAAAGCTCCGATCGTGAGAATGATCGCGACGATCGTATTTGATATCTTGTTCAACTTCTTAGGAATGTTTGTTGTGGCTTACTTCTCTCGTCGTCGTGAATTCCGTGCCGATGCCGGAAGCGCTTCTTTAAGTGGTAAAGATAAAATGATTCAAGCGTTACAACGTTTGCAAGTTGAAATGTTGCCGCCTCCAGAAGAGAAAAGCCCAGTCGCTACATTGCAGATCTCTGATCGTCGTAAATCGATCATGTCAGCGTTAGCAACTCATCCTCCATTGGAAGAACGTATCGCTCGCTTGCAAGGTGCTTAATTAATTTTATTTCACGAAATGGATACGGTAAATTAAGTTATCCTTAAATTCATAGATAGCCACGGCATGAACCCGTGGCTTATTTTTTTCTACAGTCACTTGCTCTTCATCAATCACTGAAAATTTTGTCACAATACGATTTTTTAATTCACAGAAAAGCTCAGGCGTCGTCTTAAACTTCTTGTCATAGATTTGCCTAAAGTTTTCTTTTCCTCGACAAATTAACTGCGTTTCTTGAACTTGTCCGTTCAGCTCAAAAGCCTCTACCTGATCGTGATAGTAAGAACAAAACTGCTCGATGTTTCGAGCATTGTAAGCATCCAACTGCCCTTGAGCTAACTCAATCATGCGCTCCTGGCTGGTCACTTGAACTCCGTTACAACTGATTGTTTTTTATTATATTTTACACGGTAGGTTTTATTGATATCAAAAGTGAGAAACTCTGATTTATCCTGATTCCATTTTAGATTCACCATCACTTTTGTATCATTTAATCCGGCCAGTGGAAAATGTAACGTCAAAGGCATTTGAGCATCTTGTCCAGCGCCAAACAAGGCATCTCGACGAACCAGTTTTGTATTTTGATTTTCTTCCGTAATCATAATAACCGCTTGAGTTCCAACTGGAGATAATGGAATTTTTTCCCCATCTCCTTCAACTTGTAGAACTAAGAATTTTTTCTTAATAGCGGCATTTTCCTGAGTCATATTTTTAAAAAACTTAATAGATGGAACATGGCCACGCATCGCATTTTCTCCTGTGACCAAATCCAAATCACCATCGTGATCAAAGTCGAACAAAACCAAACCTTTAGGATTAATGACTTCCTCGCCCAACTCAGCGGAAATATTTTCAAATGCGATTCCTTCTTGCTTCGAAAAAATTAACATTTTCGTTTCTGGTGGATAATCTGAATTAGCCAACACTAAATCTAAACTTCCATTCAAATCAAGATCACCAAAAGCCGAGCCTAAATCAGATTGGTTATCAAAACGACGAGGTCGCGGAAAGTTCGTAAATCTTTCAAACGGTTTTGGATATCGATTTAACAACAAACTACTTAAATCCGAAGTGGATCCCGCCCATTGATGAGTAATTTCACCTTGGAAGATATCTAACTTTCCGTCTTGATCAACATCTCCACAAGTCGGAGAAAAACTATTTCCATTACCGCGAAAATCGCTTTTTCCATTTTTATCACCATCGAACTCAAGCTCTTCCGCCATGTTTTTGTAGATACCCTCGCGATTAAACATGATTTTATTCCAACGACGCCCATAACCAGCAATCAGTAAATCCATTTTACCGTCGTTATCCATATCGCAGACATTCGCCATGTACGAAGGAACAGTTGCATCGTGAGAGTTTACATCTCGAGATTCAAGGCCTTGCAATCCTACTTCTTTGGAAATGTCTGAGAACGATTTACCACCTTTAAACAGAAACAACGGCCCTGCAGAGTAATCCATTCTATTATCATAAAACGACGTGGCCACCATATCGAGTTGTCCATCTTGATCATAATCAAAAAGTTGGATATCTCCCCAAGATGAAACAGCCGACGGCATTACGCCCGCTGCGACAGGTTCAAAAGATACTTGCTTGAGTTGATCATTGACCGTCAGTTGAAAGCCTCGTAATGGTTGATTAGGATTGCGCACAACCACACCCCACCCTTTAAAGCCGAACAAACCTCGGGCTATTTTCAAAATAGCTTGAGATGAAGGTTTAAAATTACTTACCGCGTACTCTACAAATTTTTGTCCATGATCGTTCATAAAAATACGCGTCGTTATAGGAGACACATGCCACTGAGTGAAAATAATATCTTCATAACCATCTAAGTTTAAATCGGCAACGACTGTTTGATTGGCTTTAAAATCTATTGGCAACCCAACTTGCTGAGTTTGATTTGAAAACATATTTCCTTTAGCTTGATTGGGAACTCTCGAAATCTCGACAGATGTGCACGAAACGAAAAACAAAACAGGAATCACTAAAATTGAGGTGATTTTTTCATATGTCATATACCGATTATAGCTATAATTTTGTTTAAATATAAAGTCTGGTTATTCTCTAGTATCAATAGAATGGCCCTTGTTTTATGCAGCATAAAGCGGTTAAATCTTGTTTATGGAAAAAATATTCGTTATGGGCGGCGGCGGATTTTCAATGGAGCCTGAAAATCCATTACTTGATTTACACATACTCTCTTTAGCCCAAAAAGCTCGACCAAAAATTTGCTTCGTAGGAACGGCCAGTGGCGACAGTGTAAACTTAATTCAAAATTTTCATAATGCATTTAAAAAACACGATTGTGTTGCCACTCACCTTTCTTTATTCAGTCCACCCACTCGAGATCTTGAATCATTTATTCTAGATCAAAATATAATCTATGTCGGCGGCGGAAATACTAAAAACTTACTCACTCTTTGGAAAGATTGGAATGTCGATCAGTTTTTAAAAAAAGCCAATAAAAATGGAACTGTCCTCGCTGGATTAAGTGCGGGAATGATTTGTTGGTTCGAACACGGAGTCACAGATTCTTTCGGAAAAAATGAGTTGGATATTATCCCCGGACTAGGATTTCTAAAGGGAAGCGCTTGTCCTCATTTTGACGGAGAACCTCGCCGTCGACCTTACTATACCAATGCGGTCAAAGAAAAATCTACCATGAGCGGCTTAGCTTTAGATGATGGAGCCGGAGCTTTATTTGTGAATGGAAAACTTCAAGAGTGTGTTTCATCTCGCCAGCAAGCTAACGCCTATAACGTCCATACTGACGGCGAAACAAAAATTAATATCAGTTTTTTGGGATAAATTATTAACGCGTTATCGTTTTTTTGCAATTATATTTACAACTGTCGGCGCCACACAGAATGCACCTTTTGTTGTTTTCAAGTTTTCCCAAGTCGTAAAAAACTCAGATTGATCGCTGTCGCTTAAATATCCTGTCTGAACTAAACGAGGTACAAAAGATTGAAAAAATGTTTCAGGCCACTGCCAAAGTGGTTCATGCGGACGGCAAACACGCGCAATCGGCTCTATTTCAACGACCTCAAAGCCGTTATTTTCTAGAGCGATCGGAAGCCGTCTTCCTTGATTCGGAAACCCACCCTGATCCATCCAACTTTTAAAAATCGCATCGACGACTTTCTTCATAATCGCCGCATCCGGAGCAATTGAGAAACTGTCATAAGATATATACTCTTGTAGCGCAAACGTCGCTCCGGGCTTCAAGTGCTCACCAATTTTTTGAATGGCCACATTGATATCCGGAACAAAAATCATCAGCCAACGGCAAAATGCGGCATCAAAAGCTTTATCTTTTAAACTGAGGCTTTCAATAAACGATTTATGAGTTGTAACACCGGGAATATTCTTACTTTTTAAATAATTAAGAAAGTTATCTGAAATATCGACGGCGGTAATTTGACTTTTATGATTCAGATAAGAAGATAAGTCTTCAGTGGTGTAACCGGGCCCACAACCCAATTCTAAAACAGACTGACCAGAAACAAAATTCGCCTTTTTCCAAAGGCGAATCAAATGATCTTTCCATAAATCGTGCTGGAGCTTCAATCGCTGAAGCTCAGTTTGATCAGCACCTAGTACGTAGTCTTTTTCTTGAGACATATAACTATTTGTTCAGAGTAATTTTTGGTAACTCTTTAACTTTTCCTTCTTCTAAAAGAATAAGATCTTGTAATACATTCGTCGCTTCTTGGATATCAGCGCGTTTTAAGTATTCTTTTTCCTTAGTCGCTTTATCAGCGTACTTAGTTTTCTTAACTTTTTTCTCTTTTTCGCCTTTTTCTTTTAAGATATCAGAGACACGAATTGTTTTTCCTAATTTCTTAGTTTTTTCTAATTCTTCGTTAATCTTTTTGAAATCTTCATTCTTAGAAACGCGCTCTTCAGAACGTGCTTTGATTGTTTTCATCCAGTCAGGCTTTAACTGAAGCCATTTATCATCGCCACTTTCAACATACGCTTCTTTAGATAAGAATGAATCAATCTTTTTCGGAGGTAATGAGTAATCCATACTCTTCTCACCGATTTCATCTAATTCATAGGCACTTGGGATATGAACGTCAGCTTCTACACCACGGTGCTGAGTTGAATAACCACCAGGTGTAAAGAACATACCGATTGTGATTTTTAACGCGCCTAATTCACCAGGAATTGGCATAACTGTTTGGATACTACCTTTACCGTATGTATGATCAGATCCAACGATAACCGCACGGTTATAATCTTTCATCGCACCTGATAAAATTTCAGAAGCTGAAGCACTTACTCGTGAAGTTAAGATCACAAGCGGTCCACTCCAATCAACTGCTTTATCTTCATCCGCTAAAGCTGATTCAGATTTTTTCATCGCAGATTGCTTAACGATATTTCCTGTTTTAATGAATAAACCACCAATTTTAACAGCGTCATCCAAAGATCCACCACCATTAGATGATAAATCGATTACGATACCGTTAACTTTTTTAGCTTTGGCTTCAGCAATAATTTTTTTCAAATCAGCAGCCGAAGAACGACCACCACGGTTTGAATCTGCGTAGAACGATGGGAAGTTGATGATTCCGATTTTTTTCTTTTCGCCGTTGATCACTTTATCTTCGTAATAAATAGTGATGGCATTGTCTTCTAATGAAATTTTCTCACGAGTTAATTCCACATCGAATTTTTTATTCGCGCCGGCTTCTTTACGTAAAACTGAAAGTTTAACTTTCGTTCCTTTTGGACCACGAATTAATTTAACAACCTCTTTAAGGTCCATATCAATCACGTTTTCCATTTTCCCATCTTTTTTACTTACTGCTACAATTTTATCTTTAGGCTCAAGCACTCCTGATTTCGCAGCTGCTCCACCCGTCACTAAAGATTCAATTGTTGTGAAACCATCATCTTGAGATAAAGTGGCTCCGATACCTTCTAAAGTTAATTTCATGTCGATATTGAAATCTTCATAGTAATCTTTAGAGAAGAATGTTGAATGGGGATCTAAAGAAAGAGCGAAAGCATTTAAGTAGCCTGCAATCAAATCATCAGACTTAGTTTCTTTTAAACGTTTAAAGTTTCTTTCGTAGTTTTTGATTACGCGTCCTTTAGCTTCGTCTAACTTCATATCTGTCGCTAAGTAATTGGCCACTTGGAATTGAATGTATTTATCCAAGAACTCATTTGCTTCTTTATCTGTTTTAGGGAATGTTTTTTTATCTGGATCATAAACAAATTCTGTTTCTTTATTAAACTTGAATTCTTTACCTAAAGCTTTCTTAACGTATTCAGTACGCTCGCCCACACGTTTAACTAAAAGCTCTTGAGCTTCCGTCGCGAACTTACAATCTTTCTTCGCTACGCTTTCAAAAACGTTTTTCATTTTAGCTTTGATTCCATCTACATCTGATTCTAATAAATAGATTTTAGCTGGATCTAAATGCTTGATAAATTGAGTCGTTACACGCTTTTGTAATTCAGCATCTTTTTCTTTATAAACTAAGTGATTTGATAAAAATGCCGACTGAACCGGATCTACCCAATTACAATCTAATGCTTTATTAAAATCAAACATTTGAGCCCCAGCTGGTTTAGAATAAAAACAACCAACTGCTACGAGTACCGCCAACACATTCTGCATTTTCATTTGATAAGTTCCTTTTTTATAATAATGACTATCCACTACTATAAATGAGGTGTGGTTTAATGAGGAGTTAATTTTATAGCAAAAAAGTGCAGTCTGGCTTTACAACCTGTTTTTGATTTTTTTGCACCTTAGTGACTTAGGCCTTTTGTCGAGTTAACTGACTGAATAGATCAAGCTGAACGGATCCATCGTGAACGTAAGGCGTTTTTAATCCGTGCTGACTGATTTCATGCTTAGTGAAACTGCCATTATGCGTTTCGATCATAAAGAATGACATCTCAGGATATTTCCCTTTAAGACGCGTCATTTCCTCTACGATTAATTGAATATTTTTAGGATCATCATCACTCATTCCAAAACGATGATGAGGACTGTAGCCATACACTTCAATCGCTTTTTCCACTGAGGCACGAATCGCATGCTGTTTTAACTCAGCTGTCGATTGTTTAAATTCGTGATCTCCGACAGAAATACGAGTTTGCTTATTACTGACCGCAAAAATACTTAAATAATTCGGTTCAGACGGAAGCCATCCAGCTTTAACAAATTCATAGATACCCGCACGAATTGTTTCAGCCGAGTGTCCGCGCGCAGTAATAACTGAAATCGGTCTTTGATTAAAAACAGCGTGATAAAAACAGTCCCAAGAAGGACCTTTCCAAATCGAATCCAAGTTTTTCAAAGCCAACATGATGTCTTGAACAAAAGTCTGCTTTTTACCCGCCTGGCGATCTTCTTCTGTTAAAGTGATATCACGGAAACAACGGAACGTTCCGTTAATATCATCAAAATCGATTTCGTACTCTGAGTAAATACCTTCTTTACCAATTGATGAATGGTGCAAAGCCCATTCAGCACTAGATAAATGAAGTTCTTCTTTAGTTTTTTTATGGAATAAAACAAGTGGCGTTGTTAAGAAAGCAATGTTGTCGTCAAAGTCGAAAAAATAAAAGCTACGTCCACCACGTGAGTAGTTACGATCAGGCTCTTTTAATCGAGTCTGTCCTAACTCAAGCTGACTTTTCGCTTTCTTCTCGTCTTGATCGCTCATCTATTTCTTCTTTGTTACTTTCTTTTTAGCCGCAACAGGCTTAGCCTTCGCTTTTGATTTTGCTTTAGATTTTTTAGCGGGACGCTCTGGAGCTGTTCCAACTTTTTCTAAAACTAATTCAATCGCCTTTTCAGGAGTTAACGTTTCAATCGTCACACCCTCAGGTAATCCTACATTTGTTTTTCCAGCTTTCAAATAAGGTCCGTAAGGCCCGTTGAATAATTGGACCATAACCTCAGTCTCTTGACCTGGCAATAGACCAAAATCTTTTAAAGCGCTGGCTTTTCCACGACCTTTTTTCGGCTGAGCTAGGATTTCTAAACATTTTTCCAATGTCATCGTGAAGACAGTCTCAGTTTTAGGAATTGAACGATAATCTCCGTTACAAAAAATATAAGGACCGAAACGACCTACACCCACTTTAACTTCTTTATTTAAATCGGGATGCATTCCCACTGTTTTAGGAAGAGCAATGATCTGCAAAGCTTGTTCGTAAGTAACGTCTTCAGGCACCATTCCCGGCGGCAAAGATGAACGCTTAATATCTTCGTCATCGTTTTCACCCTGTTGAACATAGGCCCCGTAACGGCCATTTAAAACATATAATTTTTTACCAGAAACCGGCTCAATTCCTAAAGAATCGGCGCCTTTAATCTTCTGATCAATTAAAGATTCAATTTGAGCACCAGTTACGTCAGCTGGAGCTTCCGCATCAGGAATCGAAGCACTTACGCTTTCGCCATCACGTTGAGTTTTTACATAAGCACCGTAGCGACCAACGTGGAATTCGTAATTGTCTAAACCAGTTAATTTAATTGAACGAGCTTCTTCTGGAATAATTTTATCACTCTCAGTTTCCACTAAAGATTTAAGACCTTTAGTTCCATGATAAACGCTATCTAAATATTTTTCCCAGTTAAGATCTCCGCTAGCGATATCATCGAGTGAATTTTCCATCGCTGAAGTGAAACCTAAATCGACATACTGACTTAAATGATTCGATAATAATTTAGAAACAACCATCGCCGTGAAAGTTGGAACTAAAGCATTTCCTTGTTTGCGCACATATCCACGATCAATGATCGTTCCGATAACGCTGGCGTAAGTGGAAGGACGACCGATACCCTCTTTTTCCATCGTTTGAACTAAAGAGGCCTCTGTATACCTTGCTGACGGTTTTGTTTCGTGCGATGTTGGTTCAATTTTAGAAGGCTTAACTGCATCGTTGACTTTCAATTGAGGCAAACGAACTTCGCGTGACTCTAAATCTGCATCTGGATCATCACTACCTTCAACGTAAGCTCGTAAGAATCCAGGGAACTCGATTGTTGTTCCTGTTGAGTTGAAGATCACTTCTTTAGAATCAGCAGAAACTGTAATTTTAGCTGATACTTGCTTTTGTTTCGCATCATTCATCTGAGAGGCCATCGTGCGCTTCCAGATTAAATCATAAAGTTTAAACTGAGGCCCCACTAAACCAGTTGCTTCAGGATCTTGGAACACGATACCGGCCGGACGAATCGCTTCATGGGCTTCTTGCGCACCTTTAACTTTTTTACCTTCGTAAGTTCTTGGAGCTGCCGGTAAATAATCTTTACCGTACTTGCTTTCAATCGCCTCACGAGCCGCTTTAATTGCTTCAGTTGATAAGAACGTTGAATCCGTTCTCATATAGGTAATAAAACCTTGCTCGTAGAGTTTTTGCGCCACTTGCATTGTTTCACGAGAACTTAAACCTAATTTACGATTCGATTCCTGCTGCAGAGTCGACGTGATAAACGGAGCATACGGACGACGAGTCACAGGCTTTTCTTCTACTTCAGAAACTTTCCAAGTTGATGATTGAACTTGCTTCATGATTTGCGTTGCTGATTTTTCATCAAGCACGATCATGTCTTTACCTGAAATCAAGCTTCCGGTTAAACCATCAAAGTCTTTTCCTGTCGCGATTCTTTTTGAATCTACGCTAATTAATTTTGATTCAAATTTTTCGCCAGATTTTTCTAATTCAGCTGATAAACCAAAGTAGCTTGATTTTTTAAATTTAAGACGTTCTTTTTCACGTTCTACAATTAAGCGAACGGCAACTGACTGTACGCGTCCTGCCGATAGCCCATAAGCTACTTTTTTCCATAACAATGGAGAAATCGTATAACCCACTAAACGATCCAGTACACGGCGTGTTTCTTGCGCTTTAACTAAGTTGAAATCAATTTCGCGTGTTTCGCTTAAAGATTTCATAATAGCTTCTTTAGTGATCTCGTGGAACACCATACGCTTGGCTGGAACCTTAGGTTTTAAAACTTCACTTAAATGCCAGCTAATACTTTCCCCTTCGCGGTCTTCATCGGTCGCGAGGTAAACCACGTCAGCTTCTTCCATTTTTTCTTTGAGGTTTTTAATCACCTTCAATTTATCTTTTGGAATGCAGTAAAGCGGTTCGAAATGCTTATCAACATTAACGCCTAATTGGGCCCATTTTTCTTTTTTAACTTTTTCAGGAATATCTTTAGAAGATTGCGGTAAATCACGCACATGGCCCATACAAGATTCGACAATAAACTCTTTGCCTAAAAACTTGCGGATTGTTTTTGCTTTAGTTGGCGATTCAACGATAACTAAGCTGGTACCATAATTTGTGCCGGACGTTGTGGATTTTTTTGCCATAGTCTATATTATATGTAGCCACTACCAAAAAAACACAATAGAATTTATTTTATATTTATGAAAAATATTTCTGAGTATTTAAATCATCCTTCTTCAAAACCAATACGTTTTCTTTTGACCGATATCGACGACACAATGACAACTGACGGTCAATTGACAGCGGATTCTTATGCGGCGCTTTTTAAACTACAACGCGCTGGTATCAAAGTTATTCCGATAACTGGACGTCCAGCTGGTTGGTGCGAAATGATCGCTCGCTTCTGGCCCGTAGCAGGAGTAGTTGGCGAAAACGGCGGATTTTATTTTCATTACACCGGTAAAAAAATGCATCGTTGGTTTTCACAAGACGAAACTACGCGCCTTTCAAATCAAAAAAAACTAGAAACGATTAAAGCAGAAATTTTAAAACAAGTTCCCGGATCTCAAATCTCTTCAGATCAATTCTGCCGCATCACAGATCTAGCTGTTGATTTCTGCGAAGATGTTGAACGCTTACCCGAATCAGAAGTTAAAAAAATTGTACAAATCTTCGAAAGCCACCAAGCCATTGCTAAAATCAGCTCGATTCACGTGAATGGTTGGTTTGGAACTCACACGAAGCTTTCCACTTCGCTTCAAATGCTTAAAGACCTCTATGGATTAACACCAGACGAAGCCAAAGAAGTTTGCGTTTATGCCGGAGATTCTCCGAATGATGAACCTATGTTTGGATTCTTCCCATTTGCTTTTGGCGTATCTAATGTAAACGAATTTAAACATCATATGAAATCGCTTCCGCAATTTATATCGAACTATAAAAATGGCGAAGGTTTTTGTGAAATTGTCGACTACCTAGAGAAAAAGAAAAAATAATCCCGCACCAACAATGGCCACGCCACCCCAAATCTTAAGCAGATTAAAAGAGGTCAGTCTTTTCAAATACTGCACCTCATGGCCATCTGCCACAATCAAATCATGAGATTCAGATTTAGAAATAGATCCCAAAACCTTAACGCTTCCCTCGACTCCATGCAGAGATGTTTCTTTCGTTATATCAGCAAAGCCTGTAATCATTTCCTCGTCGGACAACACGCCATCACGATTCGTATCTAGTCGACTCATTTTAAATATAGGATTCATACTCATCGTTTTGATTTGAGTTAAAAACTTTTTATAATCACCCAAAATTTTGACCTGATTCATATTCATAGCTTGAAGATTTCCACAAACATAAACCGGCGATCCTACCAATAATTTGTTTTCCACTAAACGAAATGAACCAGAAAAAATTTTACCTAACCATCCAGATTGATAACGACTGCTAACGCTCAAAGCTTCGATGCTTTCTGCATAATGATCTAACTTTGTAATGGTCTCGGTTAAGTCCATACTATCTTTAGTGGGATTAACGATGCACACACCACTTTGATCGATCACATAAAAAGAAGCATTATGATTAAATTCATATTTTGTTTCCCACGAAGAATTTTTTCCGCGCTTTACAAGTTGCTGAACTTTATAATGATAATAAACCACCTGGCGTCCACAGACAGCCGCAAAAGGCAGCTCCAGTGGCCAAGCATAACCTTCCACCTCAACCAATCCCTGAGGAGCCGAAGCAATATCAATCCTTGCGGTGTCTTGAATTTTTCGACTTTTACGAAAATTCACAAGACCTTTAACAATTAAAGCTCCACCAACAAAAAGAAGCGCAATACCAGCGCCCTTAGGATCGCTACTCGACATATTAATTCAAATTCATTTTTAAATTAGGACGAACTGTTTCAGCCGCTTCTACTTTAAACAAGTTGTGCTGACTATAGCCAAGCATGCGGGCAAAAAACACATCAGGAATTTGCTGAATGCGCGTATTAAAATTAGTTACTGTTTCATTGAAGTTTTCACGACGATCAGCAATTTGACTTTCTAAATCACTCACACGCCCTTGCAAATGAACAAAGTTCGTATTCGCTTTCAACTCTGGATAAGCTTCACCCAAAGCAGCCACACCTTTAAAAGCTAACGAAGTTAAATTCGCTGCTTCGACTTTTTGATCCGTCGTCTGTGCTTGATTATAAGTATTACGAGCTTCAATCACTTTTTTCAAAGTAGCTTGCTCATAACCTGCATACTGTTCAACAACTTGAATCAACTGAGGGATCTCATCAAATCTTTGTTTTAAAATAACTTCGATATTGGCCCATGAACGATCAATTTGGTTTTTAAGACTTACTAAACCGTTGTAAATACTGATGCCCATAAAAAGAAGAATTAAAGCGATGATAAATAGAATCACTAAAAAGATCATGAAGGCCCCCTGTGTGTTTTAATTCAAACAAACCGAGATAAAGCTGTCACATCTTTATTATTTAGTCCTAGACTACTAGACTAGATTTTACCGTTATATTTTAGATACTCAGGTCGAGAATCATCCCATACGAAGTGATGAACAGACCCATTCGAAAAAACTTGATGGTCCCAATCTACCCCTTGACCAAAAGCAAAGGTGATCGCTCTCATGACCATACCGTGACAGAAAATCGCGATATTGTTTTTTTCTGTATTCTGAGAAATTTCTAAAACCGCATCACGAATGCGAACCATCATCTGACGTTTTGATTCACCCGTTTGGTATTTAAAATCCATATTGTGTTCTTCATAAGAACGCCATTTAACAATCGATTCCTCTGTGAATTTCGCTACGATTTCATCGTAAGTTAAACCCTCGGCTTCACCGATATTAGTTTCTCTTAAGCGCGAATCTTTTTGGATATTTAAGCGAACATCAGATAAAGCGATTTGCGCAGTTTCATAGGCGCGAGATAAGTCACTCGAGAAAGCCGCATCAACTTTAAGTTGAGTCATCATCGGAATAAGCTCAGCGGCCTGAGCCTTACCCGTCGCATTTAACGGAACATCTGTTTGACCTTGGAATCGTTTGTCACGATTCCAGTCTGTTTCACCATGTCGAATTAAATATATATTTTTAAGTTTAGACACAGATCAGATGTTCCTTTAAAAACTATTTTCTGTTTGAAGAAGCTTTAGCTTTGATACTTTTTCTTTTTAAACGTTTTGATTTAGCACGAGCACTTTTGTTTTTAGCACCCTTCTTTTTTCCGCCTACTTTAATAGCCATGATGATCTCCTTAGTTATTTGTTAATCTTATATTATTTCTTAGTATTACTTTGATTTAAAAGCGCTGCAAAGGGATTATTCTTAAAGTTATCTTTTGCAGGCATATTCGCCGTCGGATTGCTGTTGAAACCTGGTTTTCCGCCTGGTTTAAAGCCACCTTGAGTTCTTGGCTGACCTGGTTTCGATGGATCAAACTTACTCGCTGGCGGACGAGCTCCGAAGTCTTTCGTATCACGGAAAGCTTTGTGCTCTGGCGCTGCTTCTAATTTCATTGATAAGGCGATTTGGTTTTTCGCTAAATCAACTTTAAGAACACGCACAGTCACTTGGTCACCTGGATTTACCACTTTACGAGGATCTTCCACGAACTTGTGAGCTAATTCAGAAATATGAACTAAACCATCTTGGTGAACGCCGATATCAACGAAAGCACCGAAGTTTGTTACGTTCGTTACTAATCCTGGACAGATCATTCCTTCTTTTAAATCTTTCACTTCAAAGATGTCTTCTTTGAAATTGAAAACTTTAAATGGATCACGCGGATCACGTCCTGGTTTTTCTAACTCTTTAACGATGTCATCAAATGTAAATTCACCAACGATAGCGGCCCATTTTGTACGAGCTTCTAAAAGTTTCTTCGCGCCTTCGCCGACTAATTGGTTGATGTTTACATTAAGATCTTGAGCCATATCACGAACAGCCGCATAACGCTCAGGATGGATTCCTGTTGAATCCAAGAATACTTTTCCGCTTGGGATTCTTAAGAATCCAGCCGCTTGCTCGTAAATCTTTTGAGAGAATCTTGGGATTTTTGATAATTCAGAACGATCTTGGAAAAGACCATTTTTCTTACGGTATTCAACAACGGCCGTTGCTAAACCTGGTCCGATACCAGAAACGTAAGATAATAACGAAGCCGAAGCCGTATTCACGTCGACACCTACGTTATTCACACAACTTTCAACCACAGCCTCTAAGCCTTTTTTCAATGAAGATTGGTTCACGTCATGTTGATATTGACCCACACCGATTGATTTCGGATCAATTTTAACAAGTTCAGCTAATGGATCTTGAAGACGACGAGCAATTGAAATCGCTCCACGCACAGTCACATCTAAATCTGGGAACTCAACACGAGCTACATCACTCGCCGAGTAAACTGAAGCTCCTGATTCATTCACCATGATCACAGGAATTTTATCTTTACCGATTTCTTTTAAAATCTTTTTCAAGAAGATTTCAGTTTCACGTCCCGCTGTTCCGTTACCAACCGCGATCGCTTCGATTGTGATTTGTTTTGTTACTTCGTTTAATAAAGTCTTAGCTTTTTGTTCAGCGCCATCACCTAATGTGTGCATTACAGTGTGAGAAACAAAGTTTCCGCCTTTATCGATCAAGGCTACTTTACAACCTGTTCTTAAACCTGGATCCACCCCTAAGATACATTTTGCACCGTACGGAGATCCTAATAAAACTTTACGAACATTTTCAGTGAATACTTTAATCGCGTGTTCGTCTGATTTTTCTTTAAGTTTAGCATGCACTTCATTTTTAACAGAAGGGATCACGTAAACATTTAAAGCTAAACGAGCTGATTCTTTTAAGAATGAACCAATGGCATTATCTGGAGTCGTCGTTGCAAAAGCTTCGTAAGTTTTTAACAACATTTCATCGTCACCAGCTAAATCAACTGTTAACTCTTCTTCTTCCCATCCACGTTTCATAGCCATGTAACGGTGAGAGAATTTTTCTTCTAATAAATTTTTAACTAAATCGCTGTAGTCTTTAGAATACATTTCGTATTTAGAATTTGGTTTGTAACCTTTAGCGGCTTTAGTCGAAACTTTACCTTGATCGAAATAGTTTTTAACAACTGTTTCACGTAAAGCTGTTTCATTGGCGATTTTCTCAACCAAGATATCTTGAGCACCCTTTAAAGCATCTTCGTAAGTGACGATTTTCATATCTGGATTTAAGAAAGATTTCGCTTTCATTTCCATCGTCGCCGCATCACGACCTCCGTGAGCTTGATCCCACATCCAGTTAGCTAAAGGCTCAAGACCGGCATCACGCGCGATCGTAGCTTTTGTTTTTTTCTTTTTCTTGAACGGTTTGTAGATCTCTTCTAATTCGTTAAGATCCCAAGACAATTGAATACGTTTTTCGATTTCAGGAGTTAAATTCTTTTGCTCGCCGATCTCTTTAACTAAAAAAGCTTTACGCTTAACGATTTCATCGTGAGTCGCTGCTGCTTCGATAACCGCGCGAATTTGAACTTCATCTAAGTTTCCTGTTTTTTCTTTACGGTAACGAGCAATGAAAGGAACTGTTCCACCTTCAGCAGCTAATTCTAAAACAGCGGCTGCGGACTTTAATGGTACGGCTGAAACAAAACGAGTTAAATACCCTTGAAGAGTTTGATCCATGAATAACCTCTCTGATTAACGAATGAACATGATTAATAATTATTTATGACGGTACATGATTAGGCCGTGAGTCGGATCATAAGGAGAAACTCCTACTTGAACGCGATCACCTACAACGATACGAATATTGAATCTTCGCATTTTTCCGCACAGCTTGGCCATGATTATAACTTTGTTGGAATCAAGTTCCACTTTGTATAAACCGCCAGCTAGGGCGTCTACAACTTTACCATCGAATTGCGCTAAATCATCTTTTGACATGCGAATATCCTAATTGGGCTTGTAGTTACTAATCAACATTTTTATACCGTTTTCGAATAAGACTTCTAAACGATCATTTTCGTTAGTTAAGACAAATCCCCAACCTAAAACCTTATGTTGAATAGGTTTAAGAGCTTCAAAGACCGCCGTCATTTTATAGGCGTCTGCTTTATCTTTGCCGTGTCTTTTGTAAAGTTCCTGCCATTTAGCTTTTTCATCAGCTGCATTTCCACGCTCAACTTTGATAGCTTTGAATTTGCTCGCTTTTTCAACTTTTTCAGCAGTTTGGCCGATCTTTACTGCAGCCATTTCAGCCTTGGCCATTTCGATTAATGTATCGCCTGTGTTTTCTTCGGCGTCGTCGGCTTTAACTTTAGAAATTTTCTCAGTGTTTTTGGCCGCAGGCTTTGCGACAGGCTTAGCTACTGCTTTCAAAGCAGGTTTAACTATTTTTTCGACTTTTTTAGGTTTCTCTTCTTTTGGAGCTTTTTTAGCCGTTTTACTGACAGCTGCTACCATTTTCTGAGTCAATTTAGAAACTGACTTAGTCAGTTTGCTCGCAATTGATTTGGACTTAACCGCTTTTTTAGAGTCTTTTTTAACTTCTTTTTTCTTAGCCATAAATACTACATATATCTTGCAGCACGTCTGGTACAAGTAAAATGGTGTCTTTTCTGTTGCGAAGCATTAGGCTAAAACCATGACTGACATTAATTCTACTGCCCTTAGCAAGTTCCAAAGCCTAACTAAACAAAATTTAGCTGATATCAATTTCTCTCACGTAACGACTCCAGAAAAAGGGAATTCTTCCTCTCTAGTTTTCGTTTCCACTGTCGCTATGACTGAAGCCGCACTTAAAAATGGCGTGGCCGGATTCATCGT
>CAZXZW010000029.1:0-22923 GCA_964645745.1 uncultured Bdellovibrio sp. | reverse complement strand
AATGCCTCTCGTCCTTCTCCGGCTGTTATGAATAAACTGACTGAGAAAAATGATCAACGTCATCAATGTTTTTCGAACATGTTTATTGATATTAAATGTGATGTCGATTGTTTGAATAAATCCATGGAACTTCAGGGGTCGAAATTATCAGAGTTAGCTTTGCGTGATTGGAAAAAACAAGATCCTAAGTTTGATCCTAGAAACCATAGTGACATTTATAATTTATATGAGGCTTTGAACAGCGTCGGGCTCTTGTCGGGGGGCGATCAGCCTTTAAAGCCTACGTTTGATAAGGCTATTTCACTTCTGCAGGGTCTGTCAGCTAAAGAGCCTCAGAATTACTACCCTTATTTATTGTTAGCTCTTGTTTATGACAAAAAAGGTGATCCTGTAGGTATTCAGCAGGCACTTCAGCAGATGGATCAATCAGCTAAATACTATAATAATTATTATTCGTCTTGGTTTGCTCAATTAGAGAAAGACTCTGCAGAGTCTTTGGAAACTTTCACACGCGGTATTAGTGTAGGTTCTGAAGTGCCGATACCTTCTATCAATAGATTTATAGATCTTTCCAAGAAGTATGTTTTTGATAAAAAGAAGATAGCGCGAGCTATGGTTTTATCCGTAGAAGATTTTAAAAATAAGCATAAGTATTCGATCTTATCTGTATCTTTAGTTGATTTTATGTTAGCTGCGCACTTAGTAAACGATCCCAAGTTAAAAGCACGCAAAAATGAAATGTTTAATCCTGGCTTAAATATATTCTTAGATAAGTTTTCCTCAGATTTTCCTGAAGTATGTGAACGCAGCGCGGTTGAAGCGTGGTTCCAAAAGCATCGAAGCGAAATACAATAACGTGTATTTGTACGCGTAGGTGTTACTATTAAACCCTATGAAAAGTACACTTTTATTTTTATCCATTTTATTTAGTTTAACTGTTCACGCCGCTCCTAAAACGCTTTTGATTCTGGGTGATTCTTTAACAGAAGGCTATGGTGTGGCCCAATCTGCGGCTTTTCCGGCTTTAATTGGTGAGCGTCTTAAAAAAGAAAAAGTTAACTGGGTGGTTAAGTCGGCTGGATCCAGCGGGTCGACTTCAGCTTCGGGTTTAGAAAGAATTAAGTGGCTGGCAAAATCAAAACCTGATTTAGTTTTGTTATTGTTAGGTAGTAATGATGGTCTTCGTGGTGTTAAGCCCGAAGATACTGAGAAAAATTTGAATGCAACTGTAGCTTGGGCAAAAGAAAATAAAATAGAAATCATTTTGGGTCAGTTGTACATGCCTCCGAACTATGGAAAAGACTATACTAAGAAGTTTGAGAGAGTTTTCAAAAACGTAGCTGATACAAATAAAATTCCTTTGGCGGACTTCTTGTTGAATAACGTGGCCGGGAAACCTGATCTCAATCAACCAGACGGTATTCATCCGAATGAAAAAGGTCATAAGATCGTAGCTGAAAACATTTATAAAAGCGTTATCAAATATTTAAAATAGTAGGTTCACATGAGCATTCAAATTAAAAATCTTAATAAAAGTTATCATTTAGCTAATCAGCCGATTGAGATTCTAAAAGATCTTAATGTTAAAATTAAAACTTCTGAAGTTGTAGCCGTGCTGGGATCCTCTGGTAGTGGTAAGTCGACTTTATTAAGTTTATTAGCCGGACTAGATTCGTCGGACAGCGGAGAATTGTTGTTCAATGAAATTGATATCGCACAGTTAAATCAAAAAGATCTCACTGCGTTCCGAGCCGAAAATATCGGAATTGTTTTTCAAAACTATTACCTCGTGTCTCATTTAACAGCTTTAGAAAATGTTTTATTGCCATTAGATATTCAAAACAAAAAGATCGATCAGGATGAGGCTGAAAGTTTGTTACAAAAAGTAGGTTTAGGTCATCGTTTACATCATGTACCATCTGAACTAAGTGGCGGAGAATCGCAGCGTTTAGCTATTGCTCGTGCTTTGATTACAAAACCTCAATTGTTACTTGCCGATGAGCCCTCTGGAAGTTTAGATACAGAAACTGGTAAAAAGGTGATGGATTTGTTCTTTGATCAAGTTCGCGCAAATAAGACTACAACCGTATTAGTGACACATGATCGCGCTTTAGCTGATCGTTGTGATCGTATCCTTAAACTAGAGAATGGCCAGTTGTGCGAGATTTAGTTTGGTCCTTTAAATTCAGTTTAAAAGAATTGCTTCATCAAAAGAAGATCTATCTTTTTTTGATTCTTAACTTATTCATCGGAACATTTGGGTTTTTAGCTGTGCAGATCTTTCAGAACAGCCTGCAGCTAGATTTAGCAGAGCGCGCACAAACTATGCTGGGTGCGGACTACTCAATTTCAGCCAATCGTCAATTTACATCTCAAGAGGTGGAACAATTCGAAAAAATGATCACCTATGATCAGAAGACTTCTGTTGTCGAGTTCTTCGGAATGCTTAAAAGCAAAGATAAAAGTCGTCTAGTGACTGTTCGTGCTTTTGAAGAAAAATATCCTTTCTACGGAGATATAGGTTCAGACAAAGTTCCTTTAGACCCTAATTCAGAGGCTGCTTGGATAGATCCAGAATTAGTAAAAATGCTTAACGTTGATACGAATGCAGTAGATTTGCAGTTAGGAAAGCTTGCACTTAAAAATGTAGAAGTGATTACGAAAGATAGTTCTCGTTTCTTTCGCGGAGCCGGTTTTGCTCCAGTGATTTACATTTCGAAAAAGCTTTTGCCGTCGACTGAATTAGTTGCAGAAGGTAGTACTTCCAAAACATTTCTTTTATATAAGTTGAATAATTTAAATTTACTGAAAGATATTCAAGATAACTTTTTTAAGAATGTGAAAGATACGTCGATTAAGTTTGAAAATGCACGTGACCGTTCAGAAAGTGGTAATACTGCTTTTAAATACTTTACGGATTATTTAGGACTAGTGGCGATTGTATCAATCAGTCTTTGTTTCTTGTCCGGTGGATATCTTATGCGTTGGGCTTTCCAGCAGCAGAGAAAAAATATTGGTATATACAAAGCTTTAGGTATGTCTGATGTTAAAGTTCAGTGGATCTACGTTCTGCAGGTTTTATTCACTTCGCTTTTCGCATTTATTTTATCACTAGCGCTATTTTTGATATTAAAACCTGGTCTGAATTATTATTTCGTACAAAACTCATTACCATTCCAATTAAGTTTAACGGCGACTAGTGTTTTGATTTGTTTGGGTATTTCAGTGATTGCTCCACTATTTATGTTTATGCCGATCAATAGTTCGATTGCTAAACTAAATCCAAAAGATCTTTTCTTAGGGCAGACGGCAACTAGTAAAACATCGACGAGCCTGTACGTATGGTATGGCATCTGTGTGTTAGGCTTCTGGGCTTTGGCATTTTATCAGTCACATTCGTATAAAGTGGCAACACTTTTCACAGGCGCGATCATTCTCATTATTCTGTTATTGAAATACTTCCTCCACTCATTATTCTTTTTTATGCGAGCTAATATTGATCGCTTAAAGTTAAAATGGACGACGGCTTACGCGATTAAATCAGTTATTAATAAAAAATCAGCTGTCGATATGGTATTTATCACATTTACAGTTTCGATTTTAATTCTGACTTTGCTTCCTCATATCAAACAGTCGATCGTAAATGAAATTCGCCCGGCTCAGTCATCGAATTTACCTCGTTTATTCTTATTCGACGTTCAAGGTGGTCAAAAAGATGAGCTTCAACAAATTACGACGGATTTGTTAGATGCGAAACTCGAGTTTAATCCTTTAGTTCGTTCTCGTATTCTGAAAGTGAATGATGTTGATTATGATCGCCTTCAGAATAGCGAAGGTTTATCTACACGTGAGCAAGAGGAAGAAGTTCGTTTCCGTAACCGCGGTGTTAACCTGACTTACCAAACTGAATTAAAAGCATCGGAAAATATTGTGGAAGGTGTTTGGAATAATAAAAAATGGGACGGGAATGGTATTCCTGAGATTTCTCTCGAGAAAAAATACGCTGAACGTATTAATGCAAAAATAAATGATGTGATGTTGTTTGATGTTCAAGGTCTTGAGCTTCAAGGGAAAGTGACTTCATTGAGATCTGTAAAATGGACAAGTTTTAGCCCTAATTTCTTTATTCTGTTTCAGGATGGGGTGTTGAACGAAGCTCCTCAGAACTTCTTAACAGCGATTTCCACAGTTAAGGATTATGAAAAGTATCAAAATACCGTAATTGAAAAGTTCCCGAACATTTCAATCATCGATGTCAGACAAACAGTGCAAGATATTCTTGTTTTCGTTGATCAGATGGCTATGGCTCTACAAATGATGGCGATTGTGTCGATTATATTAGGGTTCTTTATCTTTATCGTCTTAGTGAATACACAAATTCAGGAACGCCTAAGCGAATTTAATCTTTTAAAGGTCTTGGGATCTGAAAGCGCTGTGATACGTAAGATTATCTTTGTGCAGTTCCTTTTTATTGTGAGTATCAGCTTAATTGTAGGACTAGGGTTAGGATTATTGCTTACTCAAATCTTGGTGAAGTCGGTTTTCTCAATTGAAACGAGCTTTGATTTCAAAGCTATGTCGATCATTGCCATTATGTTGCTACCGGTAGTGTATTTTATTGTAGCTAAAGCGACTCGTTTCTTGGATCGTCTTTCGCCAATTGATTTAATACGTTCCTAGTGGTACAAAAATCTATGCCTATGAATAAAGCTTTAGATATTTTAAATCACAATGGGGTTGTCGCGTTTCCAACGGAAACCGTTTACGGCTTAGGGGCTAAAATTGATTCAGATGAAGCTTTAAAAAAAATCTTTAGCACGAAACAACGTCCGTTCTTTGATCCACTCATCGTTCATGTGGATACCGTTGAAAATGCCAAGAAATGTTTTAAACAGTGGAATGATGTAGCTGATTGTTTAGCTAAACATTTCTGGCCCGGGCCTTTGACGATGGTGATGGCGAAATCAGAAATGATTTCGGACGTGATCACATCAGGTCTTCCAAGCGTTGGTGTGCGTATTCCTAGTCATCCGGTAGCATTAGAATTGCTTCAGAAAATTAAAGTTCCTGTGGCTGCTCCTAGCGCCAATAAATTTGGTAAAACCAGCCCAACTAGTGCAGAACATGTAAAAAAAGAATTCGGTGATCAAGTTTACGTTTTAGAATCATCGGTTCCATGTCAAATCGGTATTGAATCTACGGTTCTTTTAATTCGCAGTAACTTGGAGATTTCAATTCTTCGTCGTGGGATTATTGTTAGAAGTGAAATTGAAAAAGTTTTGAACGAAAATAAAATTTCATACAAATGGACAGAAACAATCGATAAGAAAGAATCTCCAGGGCATATGAAGCATCACTACATGCCTGAAATTCCTTTTGTCATTTGTCGTAATCCAAATATGAAAGTTAAAGAAGTAGCCCATGTGGTAGATCAAAAGCTTTCAGCTCTTCCTGATATAGTTGAAGGTGTTAAAATTTTAAAGCCGACTAAGCCCATTTCTAAAATCGAATTTTTAAAACTAGCAGCTACCCCTGAGCAAGCTGCTCGTGAAATCTATTCGCAATTGCGAACAGCCAGCGAAAGAAACCCTGATCTACTTTGTTTACCTTTAATTAAAGAGTATTCGAAAGAACCAAATGCAGAAATGTGGGAAAGTGTTCTCGATCGTTTATTTAAGGCAGCAAGTTTGGTGATCGATTGATGAATTATCTACGCGCCATTGTTAAATTAACATTATTCTTATTCATTCTCATTTCATATTTTATTATCGCGGGTTTGTTATATTTATCGACGTTTAATTTAATTAAAAGAAGACAACGTTTAATTCGAAATACTCAGCGCTATGCGAATTTTTTATCATTTGTGTTTAAAGTAAAATTGTACTGCAAGAACCCCATTAAACCAGATGAGAACAGTTTGATTATCGGAAATCATTTAGGATTTATTGATTTGCTGTGCTTGCAAAAAATTCAGCCTTGCGTATTTATCACATCTCTAGAAATGAAGCATACACCCGTGTTAGGTCAAATCAGTCAATTGGCAGGGTGTGCTTATGTGAATCGTTTGAATCGTTCACATATTAAAGATGAACTTTATGATATCGTTAAAGTTTTAAAAGAAGGTTTCCGTATTGTTCTTTATGCGGAAGCGCAATCTTCTAATGGAGAGCAAGTGTTGCCATTTAAGAAAACTTTAATGATGGCCGCAGGTTATGCAGATCGTCCGATTCGTCCCTATGTTTTTAACTTTACTAAAGTGAATGGTCGCCCAGTAGAATACAAAGATCGCGATCATTTATGTTGGTACGGAGATCAAAATTTCTTTCCGGCGATTTTCAGAACGATGCAGCTGAAAAGTATCGAATGTGAAATTGAATTCTTAGAGCCGATGTATATTAAACCCGACGATGACCGTACTACAGTTTCTGTAACGGTTCACGATCGTATCGAGGCTAAATTCAAACCTTTTAAAGCGACTATTTAAGTCTTACAAATTCTCTAAATTCTGGCTACTTTGAAGGTAGCCAGAAAATCCTTTGACCCATTCTTTATCTGCATTCAAACATTCAACATAGTTAAAAGATTCTCCACCATTTTCCTTGAATGTATGTCGACTCTCTAAATTAATCTCTTCTAAAGTTTCTAAACAATCCGCTACGAATGCAGGACTCACGACCGCGATGTTTTTAATTCCTTTTGTAGGCAGCTGCTTCAATACATCATCCGTATAAGGCTGAAGCCATTTTTTAACGCCCAAGCGACTTTGAAAAGTCATCGTGTACTGAGAACTGTCCAATTGTAACTTTTCTGCTATGTTTTTTGTGGTTTGAGTACAGTGAGAACGGTAACACTTAGCGGTGCACTGTTTTTGACTTAAGCAGCACGTAGATGAAAGTTCACACTCACTATTTCTCGTAATTTGTTTTTCAGGTAACCCGTGGTAAGAGAATAGCCAGTGCTGAGGTTGAAAGGCTTTCATTTTTTCAACCGTATTATTGAGATAAAAATCTTTATTATAAAAAGGCTTAATGACTTTTATCGAAGCCGTGATTTTTAGAACTTTTTTAAATTTTCTAACCGCTTTAATAACCGATCCAGTCGTAGCATCTGCGTATTGAGGAAACATCGGACATACGATGATTTCGTTGACGTTTTCATTTTTGAATTGAGTTAAGGATGTTAAAATGGAAGGCTCTGAAAAAGCCATGCCGTATTTGACAATAAAATTTGACGGCAACTGCTCTTGCAATTCATTTACAAATTTTTCTGTATTCACCTTAAGAGGAGATCCTTCTGGCGTCCAAATTTTTGCGTATTTAGCGGCTGAACTGACGGCGCGAAAAGGTACAATAATGAGATTGACTAAAATCCAACGAAATAAAAATGGAATGGCGATGACGTCTTCATCCATGAGAAATTTTTTAAGATAAATTCCCACGTCTTTTTGAGTGGGAGATTCGGGTGTTCCAATATTAACAACTAACACGCCAGTTTTCATGATTGTGCCTTTACGATAGAATTAGAAATGAAGTACGAATTTTTAATAATTTTACTTAAGCCGATACCCGCAACGTAATTACCGTGAAGGTAAATATTATTTTCCGGGACTACGAACTGACTTTGGAAGTTAGCCAGCACGTGATCATAAATCGGAAGCCCATTGGGCCAATATGAAGTATAAACTTGTTGAATAGGAGATTCTGTTTGGAAAATCGCTTGACGTGTTTTCTCCATGTAAGTCTTCAAAGCATCTGGATTTAAGGCATTTATGTTTGCCGCTTCTTGCTGACTAAAAATATATGTTTCGCTAGAGGCTTCGCTTTGGCTGCGATTTTCAAAGATATCTGAATTGAACAGCACGCCTAAGCATTTAGTGTCCGTATTTTCAGGAATCAAACAGCCAAATCCTTGTGGACGGTTAGAGCGACTTACTTTGCACGTCACTGAGAGCACATTATTCATTTTAATTTTCTCAAGCTCAGCGCCTAAGAATTTATTTTGTAACATAATGGTTCTTGCCGCATCTTGAGCCGAAGTAGCTAAAATAACGAAATCATAAGGAGTGCTAAAATCGTAAATATGGTTCGTGACGATTTTTACTCCAGATGAAAGACATTTTTTTTCTAAAGATTGAACAACATCCATCATGCCATTTTGACCCGAGACAATACCTTTGTACTTTTCTTTTTTTGGTTGAAGAATTTGCCCTAGGATATTTTGTGCATTCAATTGATTAGCCGGTAAAGCATAGATCCCTTGAAGTCCCGGAGAAATTAAATATTGAGTAAAAGCTTTGCCAAAATATTTTTGAGACCAATCAGCTACGGTTTCTTGAGGATTGAACTTAAGAAACGATTTGCGCGTAATTAAATGAAAAAGGACTCGTGGAATCAGCCCCATAGTTTCAAGGGCTGTTAATGGCCAACGTGTTAAGCCATCACGGAAAAAAAATCTTTTCTTAGCTGTAGGAAGAGGTGAAACCGATTTAACTCCGATTTCATTTAAGAAGTTAATTGTTTCCTCTGTGCAAAGGATTGAATTGGCTGCGCGTTCCACTAAAATTCCATCTTTAACAGAAGATTGAATCATTCCGCCTATATGAGAATTCTGTTCAAACACCGTAATGTCGAATCTTTTGTGCTGAGCCAGAAGGTAGGCTACCGATAAGCCCGAGAATCCAGCCCCAACAATGTGAATACGCGGTTTAATATCACTCATATAGATCTAGAGAATAATTTCGATTCAGGTTGTTTACGTTTTAAATGTTCATCAAAGAAAACGCAGGCATTGCGTAAGAACGGTTTTCCTGCTGTTTTTACTTTTAATGTCGTATCTGTGATTTCAATCAAATCATCTTTCAACATTTCACTTAAGTAGTGCTCTGCTGATGACTTTTGTTCAATGTCTGTGAAGTTCACTTCATAGTTCGTCATTAAATTTAAAATTTGCTGACGGCGAACAATATCTTCTTCATTCAGAACGTGTCCACGGTGAGTCGGAAGCTGACCTTGGTTTACCGCTGCTTCATAAAGTGAGCTGACTTTTTCATTTTGATGAAAACTATGAGGAGATTCAGAAATTGAACTAATACCTAAACCAAGTAAAACGTCCGTTTTATGATCCGTATAGCCCATGAAATTACGGTGAAGCGTTTTATTCTTCAAAGCTAGAGATAAATTCTCATCGGGAAGAGCAAAGTGATCCATACCGATTTCAACGTAACCAGCGGCTGTTAATTTCGTACGAGCTAATTCGTAAAGCTTACGTTTATCATCAGTCGCAGGAAGGTCTTCGTCTTTAAACAAACGTTGAGCAGGTTTAATCCAAGGAACTAAGGCAAAGCTGTATAAAGCAATACGATCCGGACGAAGCTCAATTGTTTTATCAATTGTGTCGCCAAAGCTTTCTAGAGTCTGTTTCGCTAATCCGTAAATTAAATCGTAGTTCACTGAGCCGAAACCAAGATCACGCGCATCTTGAGTGAGGTTTTTCGTGATGTCGTAAGGTTGAACGCGATTAATCAGTCTTTGAACTTCGTGATTGAAATCCTGTACGCCCATCGAGACACGGTTGAAGCCAACTAGTTTAAGAGCTTTAAGTTGTTCTTTGTTTGTACGACGAGGATCAACCTCAATCGAAGCTTCAAAGTTTGGATCTTTCTTAACATCATTTAAAATCGTCGATAAAAGACGTGTTAAAGCCTCTGCGCTTAAAAATGTAGGAGTTCCTCCACCTAAGTGAAGCTGTTTTAAAGGCTTCGTTGTGAAAGCGGGAACTGAGTTCTTATAGATGTCCCATTCTTTTAATATAAGATCGACGTAGAAGTTTTCTAAATTGTGATTTTTAGTGATGATCGTATTACAGCCGCAAAACGTACAAAGCGTTTCGCAGTATGGAATGTGAAGATACATCGACCAAGAAGACTGCTCTGTTGATAAAGCTGTGTTTAAATGCTGAATCCACTGATCCTTCGACGGAGTAATGCTCCAGTACGGAACCGTTGGATACGATGTATATCGCGGGACGGGGAGATCGTATTTTTTAAAGAGTGAACCTGTTTGCATAATAACCTATTGAAATTCTTTTCTGATAATTTCTACGAATTCTTTCACGTTGCGCTCTGGAGTTTTAGGAAGAACACCGTGACCAAGGCCCGAAACCCATCCAGCGCGTTGATCAACTGTTAATTCTTTCATTTCGTTAATGTAAACATTCAGAACTTTCTTGAAATCAGAATTATCCATATGAAGTAAAGATTGATCGAAGTTACCTTGAACGAAACCACGTTTTGTCGTTTTTAAAATGTCTGGTAAGAAACAACGGTGGTCATAACCTTGTCCAGCTAGTGGAAGATTGTGGAAATCGCTGTTGAAGAACGCATTTTGTGTTCCTTTAGAGTAGTAGCCTAGTTTATTCGGGAATTTATTCACCAAACGAGAAATCACCGGTTGAAGGTATGTTTTAAAGAACGTAGGACTCACTTCGCCTGCTGCTGTATCGAAAATCATCACGATGTCAGCTCCGCCAGCAAATTGCATTTCAATATTCTTAGTTAAGAACTGCTCGATCATCTCAGAGAAGCTATTAAATAAGTTCAAATTCTTCTTAGATTGAATCAAAGATCCTGCGTGGCTGCCTTCAACTGCGTAAACGAATAAAGTCCAAGGGCCACCGACAAAACCGATTAATGATTTATCTTTTGGTAATTTTTCACGCGTTAATTTCATCGCTTCTTTTTGGAAGTTCATGAATGGGAAAGCATCGTCTACTTTTTTCAACTGAGAGAAATTGCTCTCGTTTAATTGGAAACCTAAACGAGGACCTTGATCTGTGTACTCTAATCCCATGCCTAAGGCTTGAAGCGGATAAAGAATATCACTGAATAGAATAGCCACGTCGAAATCAAAATCTTGAATCGGACCCATCGCGACTTCAGACGCAAGTTCAGGAACTTTACATAATTGATCGAATGTGTGTTTTGCTCTTAAGTTTTGGTAATGAGCATGGTAGCGACCAGCTTGGCGCATGAACCAAATCGGCGGAGTATTTTGAGGAGTACGATTAAGGGCATTTAAAAACTTTTGATTCATGATTGGTCTTCTTTCTTCGGATTATTAATATATTGGTAACCGGTGCCGCGAACTGAGCGAATATAATCGCCTTCAATCAAGTGTCTTAAGCGCACGATCATATTATCAATGGTACGGTGACTGATCATTTTGTCTTCGCCCCAGATTTCGTTGATAATTTCGTCACGGCTTAAAATATTCGGAGAGCGTTCTATGAGTAATTTTAAAGTCTTCATATCTGAGATTGATGGATATTCTACTTTCCCTGATTTCGATTTGATCGACATGTCGTGGAAATTGATCGTCACTGTATCTAGAACATACTCCTTAACCACAGAGTGAGCTTCAAGTACGTGATTTAAACGCATCAAAAGCTCTTTTAAGTGAAATGGCTTAGGAATAAATTCTTCCGCGCCAATTTCATAGCCTTGTAAGCGGTTTTCAGCATCAGATTGAGCCGTTAAGAATAAAAGCGGAGTTTGATGAGATCGGCCTTTAATTTTACGAGCTAAATCAAAGCCGTTACCATCAGGTAATCCCACATCAAGGATGGCCAAATCAATTTCAGCTTCATGCTGAACAAAATAATTCCAAGCTTCTGTGATCGTTTTAGTCCAAGTGACTTTGTAATCTTTGTTTAAACGGTCAGAAAGCGTTTGTCCAAGGCTTGCATCATCTTCAACCAGTAAAATCTTTTTCATATCATTTTACCTCGTGTTGTAATGTGCGAAGTAAAACCTTGAGCGTTTGAGCTAAATGATAAAGAACCATTCATTTTGTTTAACAATGATTTAGATAAATAAAGACCAATACCGTTACTTTGGCTGTGATTCGATTTAAAAAGATCTGAGCCTAAGGCTGTTGGATTTCCGTTGTTGTAACCTACGCCATTATCTTTGATCGTAATGGAAATCGACTCATTAGCTTCAGACTGAACTGAAATTTCAATCAGACTAGCTTTTCCGTGTAATAAAGAATTCTGGAAGATATTTTTTAAGATGCTTAAGAACCACTTCTTGTCCGTCGTGATCTCTGCATCTTGCTTTAATTCAATGTTTAAATTAGTAAAATCAGCGCGAATGGTTCCGATCAATTGGCTTAATTTCACTTTCTCCATCAAGAATTGGTATTTATTGATGTTCGTGAATAAGAGAGAGTTTTCTAATTGAAGATCTAATTGAACTACATCTTGAATAAAGCGACCCAAAGAGGGGTGTTTATCACGAGGAAGTTCTTCCTCCATGATTTCGGCTTGTAAGCGAAGGCGACTTATCGAAGTTTTAATATCATGACTGAATGTCGAGAAGAACAACTGAATCTTTTGGTTACGCTTGTAATCTTGCCAAACGTAACTAACTAGGAAAATTCCGCCTAAGATTACGAATCCGATTAAAGCGATACCTTCGTATTTGATCATGCGATGATTTTGTTCTGAAACTTGGCTTGATAGTTTTAAAGCCCAAATCCACCACCACACAATAAGTGACGTGGTGAAGAGACTCCACACTAAAGCTAAAATAAGTTTAAAACTAATCTTCGTTTTCAAAATGATCCTAATCTAGATTTCGCTAGCTTTCGTAATAATGTTAATTGTTTCGTTTAAGATCTCATCCGTATGAGCCATAGAAACGAAACCCACTTCGTAAGCGTTTGGAGCTAAGTAAACGCCAGCATCTAAACACTTTAAGAATAAGCCTTTAAATAAAAGTCCTTGTTCCGGGGAAATGTTTTCAATTGTACGTAATGGCTGTGAATTAGAGTTATTTTTTCTGATCCAGAATAAAGACGCGTATTGATCAACGATCAAACCGGTATTCTTCTTTTGGAAGTTTTCATTTAATTTTTTAGCAAAGTTTTCTGTACGGTGATTGAGAACTTTCCAGCCGCTTAAACGCTCCATTTTTTTCAACGTCTCAAGACCAGCCACCATACCGATTGGATTTCCACTTAAAGTTCCGGCTTGGTAAACCGGACCTAATGGAGCAACTAAGTTCATAAGATTTTCACGGCCACCGTAGCATCCAACAGGGAATCCGCCACCGATGATTTTTCCGTAAGTCACTAAATCTGGTTTAATATCTAAAACTTCTGCCATACCGCCAAGAGCTACGCGGAAACCAGAGATCACTTCGTCAAAGATCAATAATGATCCGTGCTTTTTAGCAATGTTGGCCACTTGTTGTAAGAATTCTTTACGTTGAATTAATAAGCCGTAGTTAGCTGGAAGTGGTTCGATGATGACAGCAGCGATATTTTGACCTTCGCGTGCGAAGATCTCATTTAACATTTGTTCGTTGTCTAAAGGTAAAGTCAAAGTTTGAAAAGCTGTTTCATCATTTACGCCAGCACTTGAAGATGCGGCAACTCCTGCCAATCCAGATCCTGCTTTAACTAATAAAGAATCGGTGTGACCGTGGTAGCAGCCTTCGAATTTTAAAATTTTCTTACGACCTGTAGCTGCACGAGCTACGCGTAGTGCGCTCATGACCGCTTCTGTACCCGAAGAGACGAAACGCAATTTTTCAACGAAAGGAATGCGGCTTGTGATCCACTCAGCTAATTCTAATGAATAGATTTCAGCGGCTCCGAAAGTCCAAGCTGTGTCCACCATGCCATGAACTTTTTCTTTAATCTCTGTATCTAAGTGACCAAGAATCAATGGACCGAAGCTTTGGCAGTAGTCCACATACTTTTTATCTTCCACTGAAGTTAAGTAAGCGCCTTGAGCCGATTTAAAGAACACAGGAGCGCGATCAAGACCTTTAAAAGATCTAACAGGGGAGTGAACGCCACCGGGAGAAACTTTTTTAGCGCGTTCAAATAAATTTTCAGAATTAACGTGAGACATGAGAACTCCATTGTTCGTGATTATAAAAAATAAATAAATTTTTCCAAAGTGAATCAGGCCCTAAGTGCTCCTGAATAATTTTGGCGCTGTTACCAGGCCCACAGCAGTGGATCTTATCTTTGATCGAAGGATCTTCTTTGATAGCCGCTAAAAACAAACTCGCACTATTCCAGAAGAAACATTCTTTGTTCTTAAAATCGAATTTGTTTTGATTGCGAGTTAATTTGTAGCAAGCAATACCGTCGCCTGTATCTGCATGAGTGAGTTTAAACCAAGTTGTATCACTGTGAATGAAGGCTTCTGATCTCATCGGCGTGTATTCACCTAAACCATCTTGAGTTCCATTAACCCAGATCCCAAGCTCAGCCATTTTTTTCCAAGTAGCCACACCAGCGGTCCAAACTACAGAGTCTTTCAACTTTTTTACAGTGTCGCTATTAACGCAAGAAGCTTTAGTGATAAAGAATGCAGATTTAGAAGAAGATGCACTCCAATCCACTTCAGTGCGATCAAAATATTTATTCGTATTTGAATCACTCCATAACAATTCACTAGAGAATTTGTGTTTAACTTTATCTTGAGCAGGATGAATCAAGTGTTTCTGATTTAAAACAACACCAGCATCAGTAAGACCTCGTAAGAATTGAACGTGGCCGTAATCGTGTTTTAAATAAGCGATACCGATCTTTTGATGGCAACCACCGCCGTAGCCAGAAAGAACTAGGCGTTCTTTTTCAGCGCAGTGGAATGTTTCTGGATCATTAATTTTTTGAAGAACGTGCATCACTTCAGAATTTTTGGAATTGATTTCAATCGCAATAGCACCTTGTGCGGCGGCATTGGGATTTTCCGATAAAGGTAAAACCATCCAATTCATTTGCGCAAGAATCGATTCAAGATGTTTCTTCGTATCTTGTAATTCTGGAACAGAAGTTAATACTAAGCGATCTAAGGCGGCTTTGGCTAAGATAAGGCCATCGATCTCTTCAGCAGCCAATAGTTTATTTAAACGTGTCGGGATATTTCCACGAACATCTAGAAATTGAACTTCGTTTAAGCCTAGCGGGAAGCAAGATTTTAAAAATGGTTCAACATTATAAAAGCGGCGAGGAGATGAGCTGAATAAACGAATGGACTTAGAAGCTTGTACGCGAGCTAAACAACTTTTCTTAACAACAAGAAGGTCGCGTTGATCAGCACGAGGTAATGTAGCAGCAATTTGTAATGATTCTTTTTTCTCTGTCGGAAGATCTTTCCACGAGTGAACCACCATGTCTGTTTTCATTTCAAGAAGCTCTTTTGTGAAGTCTTCTGTGAAAACGCCTTTTTGAGGAATCTTCCATAAAGGATCTGTTAAGTTGATATCACCTAAAGATTCTTTGAAGTTGTAATTGATTTTAACATCAGACGATTTAACCAAAGCCTCTCCAACAAGGAAAGACTGTAAACGGGCCAAATCGCTTTTACGTGATGAAATATTTAATTCAGTTAAAGACATAAATCATCCCAGCCGTGTGGTCTGATCTCTGATCGATTAGAATAGTCTTCACAACGCTGTTGAATGATTTGAGAGATTTTAATTTTAAGATTTTCGAATTTAACTTTATCTTCGTTAAAGATTTCAAAGAAATCAGACAAAGATAACATTTTAACATTTTTTAAATTTTGACGAAGCTCTTCGAAGCCTGAAGCGCGAAGATCGTAGATAAATTCAGGTTTGTTATCAGCGCGTTCAATCGATGCGATTAAATCTGCATTATCAATTGGAGCTGCGATGATTAAAGCTTTATCGAAGCTTGTATCATTTGAATAAAGCTTCGTGATTTTAACTTCAGGGAACTTAACCGAAAGTTCTTCATACTTTTCAGTATTACGAACGTGCAATTGGATTTTTTTGTTTTTAGAAATCCAAGGTAAGATCTCAGTCGCCAGCTGACCAGCACCGATGATCGACAATTCAGAAACATCACGAGTTAATTTTCTTAAAGTACTTCCGTAAGAATTTGATCCTGTGTTTTTGATATGTTCTGTTCTTAAGTTTTTAACTAATTCAAAAAGGAAACGAACCCATTTCGCGTGAGATGAGATAACCGGGTGATTTGTTTTCGGAGCTGAGTCTAAGAAAATTTTAAATTGTCCGAAAACTTCTGTTTCGCCAAACACTGGAGATTTTAATCCGCAAAGCACTTCTGCTAAGAAAGCCACAGCATCAGCTGAAGTTAAAACTAAATCGCTATCATAGATTTGGTGTTGTTCAAAATCATCAACAGTCGTGAATAAAATTTGGCGTAGGCACGTAGTCCAGACAAGCCCGTTTGCGAACGGCTTTTCTTGAGGATTACGGTTGATAATGACGAGTTCTTCCATTTGGCTAACCTACGATAAATTTTGCATTTTTGTGTCACGGAAATGTCATCTTTCTATATTTTTTTTTAAAATTAGACAATAGTTTGCCAAGCTAATTAAAAGACTATATTTAAGCAGTCATGAAGCATTTAAATCTCACGCACAGACCTCGTCGTAACAGAATTAATCATAATATTCGCGAAATGCTCGCTGAAACGCATATATCGTCTCAACAGCTCATTTTGCCCCTGTTTGTAGCAGAGAACATCACTGAAAAAGCTGAGATTAAGACCATGCCTGGAATTTATCGTAACACAGTGAAATCCGCTCTAGGCGAGATTGAAAAGGCGATGAATTTAGACGTACATTCTTTTGCTCTATTCCCAGCCATTAGCGAGTCTAATAAAGATAAGCAAGCTTCTGAATCTATAAATGAGAACGGTTTTCTTCCTCAGTTGATTAAAGAAATTAAGAAGCAATTCCCAGAATGCGTACTGATTTCAGATCTAGCATTAGATCCTTTCTCAGCAGATGGTCACGATGGTTTTGTGCAAAACGGAAAAATCATCAATGATGAAACCGTAATTCGCTTAGGAGAGATGGCCACGCTTCACGCGCAATGCGGAGTCGATATCGTAGCACCATCAGATATGATGGACGGCAGAGTCGGTCACATCAGAAAAACTTTAGATGAAAAAGGTTTCATCGACACAGCGATCATGGCGTACACGGCAAAATACGCTTCAAGTTTTTACGGACCATTCCGTGACGCTTTAGATTCAGCTCCAAAAGCTGGAGACAAAAAAACATATCAAATGGATTTCAGAAATACGAAAGAAGCTTTACGCGAAACGCAGTTAGATCTTGAAGAAGGTGCAGACTTTGTCATGGTGAAGCCCGCGTTAAGTTATTTAGATGTGATTCAATCTGTAAAAAGTATTTCAAATGTTCCGGTTGCTGCTTACAATGTCAGTGGTGAATACGCCATGATCAAAGCAGCAGCCCAAGCGGGAATGGTGAATGAAACAGCGGCGATGGTTGAAACATTGTATTCCATCAAACGTGCTGGCGCTGACGTGATTCTAACTTACTTCGCCAGTCCTATGGCGAAATGGTTAAAGGATAATAAGTAGGTGTGCGCACTTTTAATCGATACCGTTCTTAATAAGATAATTAAATTTACCGCTGTGATCACCGTTAAAAACATATTTGCTGTAAATACGAATAGCCTTTTTAATTAAGTGATCGTTTTGAGTATTGTCCGGAGCCGGAGCGCGAGTTGGATCTTGAAATTTAACACCTAAAGCATTTTTAATTGATGTCACTGGTACTTTAAGTTCTATGTGACGAGCATTTTCTTCTCCACTTACAAGAGGATGATTTTCAGTCATTGTTTGAGTGGGAGTTTTAAGAGACTCGTTGTTATACATAGAGCCTTGAAATACAGATTGATCGCGATCAACCGTTGTTTGGTAGCCGCTTTTAGACTCGAATGCAGTACGACTGTATAAGGTTGCTCCTTCAATAAGAAGATAGTCCGAGTTAATTTGAATTGCCTCGCGTACGATATTGAATACAGCTTCTGTTCGTGCTTTTAAGTCCGGTTTTGCATTTATGATATCAGACTCAAGTTTATTAATGCGATTGATAGATTCGATCTTTTTTCCTTCAGTAGATTGTTCGATTAATGGTGCAAATAATTTTGCAACTTGTGCGGGACTTAAGCTAACATCTAGTTTTTGCACCATGTGTTTTCCGCTTAGAAGAGGAAATTGGCCATTAGCTGATCCTATTTCATCATTTAAAGCTGTTTTGACTTCAAGTTTAAATGATTTTCCATGGGGAGCAAAGAATTGCATAACACCATTGTATTCAATATCTAGATCGTGAGCTGATTTTATCAACGTAGTTTTCATATCTTTTGCTAGCTCTGTTTCGATTTTAAACAAGTCGCCACTTACTTTTGAAACTGTAATTACATGACCCAGTTCATTGAATCCATTTACAGAATTTCCAACAGGAATTTCAGCATATTTAATATCACGAATATAGGTGCGGATGCGTAGCTGATGTTTTCCTTCGCCTTTTGCAGCCACCACAGGTTTGGTATAATACGTGAACGTTTGGTCTTTAACACCTTCCGGCGAAGGTTCGTCTCGTACCATAAGATCGTCGCCTGGCTGTATTTCATTTTTTGATTTAAGTTCTGAAAGACGAGCATGAACTGCTCGAGTAAAACCTTCAGATTTAACATCAAGATTCAAAAGAACAAAGTCTGCTGATTGAGGAGTTAAAAAATCATGAACCATATCTAATACATATTGATTGGATTCTTGGATTTTAAGTTTAGTTTTCCATTCACTACGCCATACAGTAGCAAGTTTTCCACTTAAAGTAGAACGTAAAGAGTTAGTAGTTGAATTAAATTTTTTATCTTCAAAAGTAACTTTAGCCGGTTTACTTGGTGAAAAATTAAAAAGTTCACGACAGGATTGAGCCGCAAAAACAATTGAAGGAAAAGTGATTGTAAATACTAAAATAGCACTCGCAAAAATAGTCTTTTTTAATTTGAAATGAGTCATAAAAACTAAAAATGCAAACAGTGTGACAGGTTTTTTTGCGATAATTTTAATATCAGCAAAAAGTTAAATGTTTGATTTTAAACAGAATAATAGAATACTTTTTTTTATTTTCAACCATTTCCCGTAAAGAAAATAGGCACGCTCGCCCGTTATGTCACTAGTGTCTCATATTGAAACGAGGAGATCATGAAGCGATCTCCTCGTGATCAAATGATTGTTGATCGTGAACGCGTATTAAACGAGATTCAGATAAGAATAAAAGTATAACGATATTCTTCGCGATTTTTAAAAGAAGAAATGCCAACAAAGATAATCTTTGCCAGGCCTCAATCCTCAGTTTTTCAAATTGTATTTCCTGTGCTTGTTCCCAAGCGTAATAGTTTCCTATTAAGTTTTTCATATATTTTCCAATGTAATTAAATTTGTGTGAAGACGATGTAAGACGCAGCTGTGGCTGTGTTTACAGGTATTCTAGTTTTTTGCTTTTGTGTGAGGAGATGACCGCTCTAAATGACGGGGTGATGGATGGTCTCATCTAAAGAGGTACGCATGCTCACGGTTGAGTTTAATTTTTGATTTAAAATATTCATATCGGACCTCCTTCTATTAGAATAAAATTAGAATACTAAATGATAAATTGTTTGTCAATTTTCCTGGACTATAAATAAATTTATGGAGTGGATTAGTTTTGTTGTAGTTCCGAAATGGAACTTAACTATCGTGAATCGGTTCGTAAACGCAGACAAATAATTCTGTTTCGTCGATCAATGGATCTTCAGGGAACTGAGATTTGAATAATCCCGCGTACTCCGTTTTAAATTTTTCGACGTTATTTTCAAAACCCATGTGTTTTAAGATAATCGGATCAGGATCACCAAAAGTTGTAACAAAAGCGTCGACCAATTTAGCTTTGCCTTGAATTTCTTTTTGCATATCGCAAACCAAATAGTAGTTACCCACCTCTGAAAGGCGTTCATCTACTAAGCCTGGCTGTAATCGTTCCACATTGTCCACTGGTTCACAGCTAACGAAAAGACCACGATTTAAAATATGCATAGACACTGTGTCTAAATACAGTCCGATTTTCATGGATTCAGTCTATCAAAAATAGACATCGAGTTAAAACAAGAATATACCTAGTCTGTATGAATAATTCTGGGAAAAACAAAGAAATCAAGACTGTGGCCATCGCTAATCGCGGTGAAGTGGCCGTTCGTATTATAAAAGCTTGTGAAGAACTAGGTCTAGCTACGGTTCTGCTACATTCTGAAGCAGATGTAAATTCTCGAGCTTACCGTATGGCGAATCACAAAATCTGTATCGGACCAAGTCCTACTTCGGAAAGTTATTTGAATATCCAATCGAATATCCAAGGGGCGCTAGCTGCGGGAGCCGATGCGGTTCATCCTGGATTTGGCTTTTTATCTGAAAATGCTGATTTTGCTCAAGCCTGTGTGGACGCTGGGTTAGTTTTTATCGGTCCAAGCGCGGATTCAATTCGTCGTTTAGGAGATAAAATTTCTTGTAAAGCTTTAGCACTGCAAGCGGGGCTTCCTTTAGTTCCGGGTTATCAAGGTGATGATCAAACTGTTCCAAGGCTTATCGGTGAAGTCGAAAAAATCGGTTTACCCGTTATCGTTAAGGCTGCTGCCGGTGGTGGTGGTCGTGGAATGAAATTGATTCAGAACATGACTGATGCTAAAGATTTAATTGAGTCAGCAAAACGCGAAGCTTTATCAGCTTTCGGTTCGGAAAAAGTTTTCTTAGAAAAATATTTAGATCGTGCAAAACATATCGAATTCCAAATCTTCGGAGATTGCACAGGACAAGTTCAGCATTTGTTTGATCGTGAATGTTCAGTGCAGCGTCGTCATCAAAAAATTATCGAAGAAGCCACATCTCCTTCATTAACAGATGATCTGCGTAAACAAATGGGGGCGGCAGCGGTAGCGATCGGTCAGTTGGTGAACTACCGTAGCGCAGGAACAGTGGAATTCTTATTACAAGATGGAAAATTTTATTTATTAGAAGTGAATACGCGTCTTCAAGTTGAACATCCGGTGACTGAAGAAGTCGTCGGCGTTGATTTAGTTAAGATGCAAATCTTAACAGCGATGAATAAATTCATATTCTCAAATACAGATGTGCGTATCCCGCGCGGTCACTCGATTGAATGCCGTGTGTACGCTGAAAACCCATATATGGGCGGAGTTCCTTCTACGGGCTTACTTGGAAAAGTTTCTTGGCCGGAAGGACCTCGTCGTCGCTATGAATTTGGCTTCGATGCTGGTGACACGATTACGGCTTTCTATGATCCTATGATTGCAAAAGTGATTG
The DNA here is from genome assembly GCA_964645745.1 of uncultured Bdellovibrio sp. GTDB lineage: Bacteria > Bdellovibrionota > Bdellovibrionia > Bdellovibrionales > Bdellovibrionaceae > Pseudobdellovibrio. Next base: position 1,741 of record CAZXZW010000029.1, on the reverse strand, counting down.
TGTGGGATGAAAACAGATCTCGTGCCATCGAAAAGATGATCCACGTTTTAAAAGACGCGGTTGTTTTTGGTGTTCACACAAATATTCCGTATTTAATCGAAATTCTTTCGCATAAAGAATTCGTCGATGGTACGATGACAACTCGTTTTATTGAAAACAACTTCGCTGAAGGTTTAAAGCCTCGTCATAACGAAGATGATCGTAAAAAAATATCTCGTGAAATTTATAAAAACTTAATCGTTCAAAAAAGTGGAATGAATTCAGCTGCGAACAACGCGACGGCGAATTCACCATGGTTAACGCACTGGAGGAATGTATAATGAATAAATATATTGCCGAAATCGTTGATCAAAAATTGTGGATTAAGCAAGGCGACGACACGTGGTGCTACGATGTTTTAGATTTAGCTTCGGAAGGATCTCGTCGTAAGAAAACGGGTTCAAGCTCTCCAGATCGCATTATGTCGCTAATGCCAGGTAAAATCACAAAGATCTTCGTTCAAGCCGGAGATGCAGTGAAACAAGGCCAAGCATTAATTGTGATGGAAGCCATGAAAATGGAATACACATTGAAATCAGATATCGAAACCACAGTTGAAAAAGTAAATGTCGAAGTGGGACAACAAGTTACAGTAGGACAACTTTTAGTACAGCTTAAAAAGGTGTAATTATGGCAGCCAAGCAAAAAGTCAAAATCGTCGAAGTCGGCTTACGTGATGGATTACAAAATGAATCTACCAAGTTATCCATTGATCAACGTTTTCATCTTTTAAAGTCTTTGCTGGATGCCGGAGTTAAAAATCTAGAAATCGGCGCCTACGTTTCTCCTAAATGGGTTCCGCAAATGGCCGGAACGGAACAATTAGTTAAAAAATATCTTCAAAGTGTTCCAGCAACAGATCTTAAAAAAATCAACGCTAGCGTATTAGTTCCGAATGAAATCGGAATGCAAAAGGCGATTGAATCAGGCGTAAAAGAGATCGCCGTATTTATTTCAAGTACAGAAACATTTTCACAAAAAAATATCAATTGTTCGATCGCAGAAAGCTTAGTTCGTGTAAAAGCGGTTATAGCTTTAGCGAAAAAGAACAAAATTAAAGTTCGGGGTTATTTATCAGTTTGTTTCGGCTGTCCTTACGAAGGCGAAGTCTCTGAAACTAAAGTTATGGAATTAGCGAAGACCCTTTATAAAATGGGTTGCTACGAAGTTTCTATCGGTGACACGATCGGAATCGCAAACCCAGCTCAAGTTGAACGTATTTTCAAGAAATTGAAAAAAATTATTCCAACGACAAAACTTGCAGGGCATTTCCATGATACACGTGGCTTAGCTTTAACGAATATTTTAGCAGCTTATAAATTGGGAATTAAAACTTTCGATTCAAGTATCGCTGGCCTTGGTGGTTGTCCATACGCCAAAGGCGCATCAGGCAACGTTTCTACCGAAGATGTGGTGAACATGTTCGAACAATTAAATATTAATACAGGGCTTGATATCAATAAACTAGTGAAAGCTAATATTTGGCTTTCAGGTGTTATTGCTCACGAACTTCAATCTAAAGTGGGCCGAGCTTTAAAGGAACAAAACTTATGACAAAAAAACACGTTAACAATGGTCTATTATGTTTAGTTTACGGCGCCTTTGCTTATATCTTGTGGTCGTTTGCTCAGATCATTATTTGCGGATTACTTTTTGCCTTTGCTTTAAATCCTCTTTTAGATAAAATGCGTCATCTTTATAA
>CAZXZW010000028.1:0-23618 GCA_964645745.1 uncultured Bdellovibrio sp. | reverse complement strand
AACTTTTCCACCGTCTCGTAACCATAGCGGTCAATATAACGACGAATACGTGTGGCATGATTCGCCATTTGATCCATCATTTTACGATTCGTTTTAGAAAACCAAATATTATTCTTAAAGAAGTCACAGTGACCATAAACGTGTGCCATCACCAGTTTCTGATCCATCATAGAATTGCCTTCCATCAAGTAGGCATAGCAAGGATCGGTGTTAATCACCATTTCATAAATTTTTGATAAACCATATTCATATGATTTAGAAAGCTGTTCGTACTCCATACCGAAGCGCCAGTGTGGATAACGTACGGGAAAACCGCCGTAAGAGGCAAACTGGCTGATTTGGTCATAATTAATCAACTCAAAAATAGTCTCAAAGAAATCAAGATTGCAATTCTTAGCAATCTGACAAATTTTCTTTCTCTCTACTTCTAATTCTGGAGTTAAGTTAGCCATCTTATTTTCCTTTTCCTAAGAAATCTTTAATCGAATCCAAAATCTTATCACGAGACTCAATTTGACTGAGGGTCATACGCTGATCCTCGAGAAATTCCTTCTGAAGATCTTTTAAGAACTGACCACTTCCGTACTTACTTTCAACTTGTCCGTAGGAAAATACATTTACGTTGGGTAAGAAAAATTCTTTTAATAATTGCATGCAAAGACGCGTGTCTTCACCACTCCAGTTATCTCCATCACTAAAATGGAAAGGATAAATATTCCATTCATTCGTAGGATAATCTTTTTGAATGATTTCCTGACACAATTTATAAGCTGAACTGATTAAAGTTCCGCCTGATTCGCTGGTCTTAAAGAAAACATCTTCGCTGACTTCTTTCGCGGCCGCATCGTGAATAATAAAACGTGTTTCCAAACCTTTATAATGTTTTTTCAACCACGTATTAATCCAAAAAGATTCTAAACGAACGATTTCTTTTTGCTCATCGCCCATAGAACCTGAAACGTCCATCATGTAAATGACGACAGCCTTCGTGTGTGGAGACTGCGTTTTCTTCACTGTACGGTATTGATAGTCACGACGAATCGGAACAATTTTAGGATCATCAGGATTATAAGCTCCTGACGAAATATAACGAGCTAATGCTTTTTTGTAAGTTTGTTTAAATTTACGAAGACCTTCTGGTCCCACCGGAGCAATCCCTGAATAGCGATTCTTCTCGGTGATTAACTGGCTTGAACCTTTAGGTTGAATATTCGGAAGCTCTAATTTCTCACCCAAGATTTCAGCTAATTCTTCTAAAGAGATTTCAACTTCTAAAATGTGATCGCCGGGATTTTCACCAGCTTCACCTTGACCGGAACCAGCTTGGCCTTGGCCCTGTTGAGGCTGTCCACCGTCACCATCACCTTGACCTACACCTTGTTCTTTTTCTTTAGAGCCGAATCTGAAAGTAGGAATATCAATTTTAGGAAGCGGAATCTTAACGAATTCTTCTTCACGCTTCCCGATCATTTCTCCATTCGTAACAAATCGCTTAAAGTCTTCGCGGACTTTACCTTTCACGATATTCTTAAAGCGATTTTGATCTTCCCGAATAGCCATAAAATAATCCTTTAAACTTCAGGTTACTTATTCTTAACGTCTCCTCGAGCAAAAATGCTAGCTACGTAATGAAGAACATCGGTGGCCGAGATCTCATCGTAACCAAAATCTTTAATCAAGCGAGACTTCACGATCTCAATCTTCTCTTGAGTGTCTTTATCAGCTACTGAAGTGACAAGCGAAGTGAGTTTGATACTGTCTTTTTGATCTTCGAATAATTTCAATTCTAAAGCTTTATGAAGTCTTTCGTTCATCTTGTAGTTGAACTTTTTACCATCAAGCGACAAAGCTCCGATGTAATTCATAATCTCGCGTCTGAAATCTTCTTTGCGTGATTCAGGAATTTCAATTTTCTCCTCTATCGCGCGCATGAGACGCTCATCCGGCTCATCATCCGAACCTGTGAATTGATTACGAACTTTCTCGCGTTGAGTGTAAGCTTTCACGTTATCGATGTAGTTGGCACATAAACGCTGTAAAGCGCCCTCGTCCGCACTGATCGCACGTTGAACTTCAGACTTAATCGTCTCTTCGTATTCCTGCTTAACGACGCTTAATAATTCTTTGTACTCTTGTTTTAATTCTTCATTTGAAATCAACGAGTGATGTTTTAAACCGCTTTCTAACTCATTCATGACCATGAACGGATTCACCGATCCACGATTCATTTGCTGAGCCATAACTAAGGCATTCGATAATTTGTCCTGAATATAACGAGGAGAAATACCGTCTAAACCTTCGCGCGTTGTTTCTTTACGTAATTCCTTCACGTTATCTTCCGTGAAATTCGGTAACGTTTTACCATTATAGAGTTTCAACTTTTGTAAACGAGTTAAGTTCGCTTTCTTCGGCTTCTCTAAACGAGTTAAGATAGCCCACATACCTGCTGTTTCGATCGTATGAGGTGCAATCGAAATCCCGCGAAGCTTTTGCGAATTGAAATCTTTTTTATAGATATTCACTTCTTCTCTTAATTTTGTGATGTAAGGCACGTCAATTTTCACCGTACGATCGCGTAAGGCTTCCATGAATTCATTGTCTTGAAGACGACGATACTCAGGCTCATTGGTATGACCGATAATCACTTCATCAATATAAGTTTGAGCAAACTTCTTCGGTTTAATCATGTGCTCCTGCGAAGCACCTAATAAGTCGTACAAGAAGGCCACGTCTAATTTTAAAACCTCGACGAACTCAATCATCCCGCGATTGGCCACGTTGAACTCACCATCGAAGTTAAACGCGCGCGGATCTGAATCTGATCCATACTCAGCAATTTTACGGTAATTGATATCACCTGTTAATTCTGTTGAATCCTGATTCTTTTCATCTTTCGGTTGGAAGGTACCGATACCGACACGGTCCGCTTCCGAGATGAACATACGTTTCACTCGAATGTGCGATAAAACTTTCATCATATCGCCATTATATTTTTCCATTAAGTTTTTAAAAATAAAACGAGACGGTGGACACAACTCACCGACGATTTTTACGCGGTAGTCACCATCTTGGCCTTTGTTGATGTCGTCACACATCGCTTGGCGCATGTCTTGAGGAATCAACCATAAAGGCTCTTCATTCATCGGTGTTGGATAAACGCGAACATCTTTACCTAATATGCCATCAAGTTTTCCATGCTCATCGACCCATTCAAAAGTAAACAAGGCTCCTGTTTCACTTTTCGAATAAGCCTCTAAACCTTTTTTTAACATACGACAAATTGTAGATTTCGCTGAACCCACCGGACCGTGAAGAAGGATAACCCTTTTCTCAGTTCCATATCCTAAAGCGGCGGCTTTAAGAACATTTACGAACTTCATCAATTGAACATCTAATCCGAAAACGGCGTCTTTACCGTTATTAGGAATATCATCAAAAAATTTATAGCGAATAACTTGTTTTTTGAAGTCGACGTACTCTTCTGTGCCGGCTTCAATGATCATGTCATACATGCGTTGATAAGCATTACGCGTGAACTTTGGATTTTTCTTAACTAAATCGAGGTACTCGAAGAAAGTTCCGCTCCAGTGCTCCAGGACATGAGGATTTTGATTTGCGCGTTTTTCTAGAAGATTACGAAAACTGTTTGATGACGACATGGTTTTCTCCTTTATCTATGATAAAGCGTATTTGCCTGTACCTATGATTATGCAGCTGGACTAACCGGTTAGTGAAGAAGTATTATTTTATAGTGATTAGTTTGTATTCTTCTGGCTGAGTCAGGACGAAGGTCTCGTTATAAGACGCTGAGCTCAAAGATAAGGCCTCTTTAGATTTAAAGATCCAAATCAGTTTTAAGTTCTTGTTTTCAATTGTTATTTTACGAGACTGATAGTCATCATCGGGCTTGTTAGTCAGTTCGAATTTAACGTCAGTCCCGTAATAAAGCCCATTCTTCAACTTCTGTTCGTGAGCTATCGCCCAGATCAACTTAGGGTCGATCGCTTGGCCAAACAAAGGCTTAAGAGTTTGAGGCTTATATCCACCGGTCACAAAGATCTTATTTTCACGTTCGATATATTGAATCTGCTGAGGAGTCATCACCAGTTCTGCTAAACGGTAACCAAGCAACGCTGTCACATCGATGCGCACTGCACGTTGCGGGTCAACGATCACTGTTAAATCAATATTATGGCTTTCATTATTCGTTTTATCTGTCACTTTAGCTTTTGAATTCAAGCGATAAGGATTGGGACCACCTGATGACTTTGTTGAAGTTCCTGTACAAGAAGCCAAAACACCGAATCCGATGAATAACGCTGAAAATAATCGTAAGTGCGACAAAAGTTTCTTTAACATATAGACATTATACGTCTAGAATGGAGCCGAATGGCAACATTGAAATTAAAACATCTTCTTTTATATTTTGTGACTTTTCTTTTTTTATACTTCTCGGGAATCCCAGGCGGTGCGCTTCTTAGTATTGCCGCTTGGTTGCAAGTGTGCGTTCTCCTTTGGAGAATGGATTACAATACGAAAAACCAAGTCACTATGCTTTTGTATTTTTTAACATTGATGCCGCTCTTCTTTTTCTTAGGCTCAAGCAGTGACTTTGCGAAGATCTATTTAAAAGAAGGATCCCTGATCTTCTTCTTTTTCGTTATTATCATGACTTTGATTATTTGTTTTTTGACGACGTTGTTTGCGATTTTCTCATTTAAACAAAATATTTCAAATTACAATGTCGCGCAGATTTATACGGCGGCGATGAAAAGCATTCAAACGCAAAAAAAAGAGCTCGCGTTAACGAGCTTCTGTTTATTAGTTCTTATTTTATTACCGATTCCGATCAGACAGGATTTTAAAATTTCGCTAGCGATTATTTTGATTCATCTTTATCTGAAACGAAAACAGGTTCAGGATTTAATTTCTTCACGCTGATCGAAGCTGGCATACGCACTTTATCTTGAGCCACTTTAGTTTCAGCTAATTTAGAAGACATCACTTTTAATTTTTCTAAATCCGTTTCGTTGTTAATCGCTTTCTTGTAAACTTCGTAAGCTTTCTCAAACTTATTCAATTTAACGTAAGCATCACCTAAATGATCTGCGATCACAGAAACTTGTGGCATAGCCGAGTGAGCTTTTTCTAAGTACTCAGCCGCTTTTACGTATTCCGCTTTTTGGTAATAAATCCATCCTACTGTATCAACGATATAAGGATCATTTTTATCTAAGCTATAAGCTTTCAAAGCAAACTCTTCCGCTTTAGCCATATCTTGATTCATTTCCATCAACGAGTAAGCGATGTAATTTAAAGCTAAGGCAAAGTTAGGATCTAACTCTACAGCTTTGTGCATATGCTGTAACATCGCTTGCTTATCATTTTTCTTATCAAACATAGTTCCGATGAAATACTCGATTTGTGCTTCTTTCGGAAATTTAGCATGAGCTAAGTTTAATATAGATAAAGCTTCATCAAACTGCTTAGCTTCTTCTAAGAACTGAGCGTAAGCGATATGGTTCATGACATTATCAGACTTATCCTTAGCTAATTGTTTTAATAACTCTAAAGCTTTCGGCAATTGACCCGCATCTTTTTGTAAAGTTGCTGCGTTCTTCACTGAATCTTCGTAATGTTTACTTGAAGCTTGGATTTCTAAGTAAGTTTTGATCGCTTGATCATATTTTTTAGTTTCTTGATATAAAGAAGCTAAGTAGAACTTAACTTTATCTGAATCAGGCACTAGCTCATTTAACTCTTCTAAGCGAACTAAAGCTTTGTCGTACATTTTCTTGTCGATCAAGATTAAAGCCATTTTCAATTTAACTTGAATCGGATCTTGCGTTGAAGATTCTACGATCTCTAGTTGCGAATAAGCTTTATCGTAGTCACCGATTTCTAAATAGTATTGTGATAAAACTTCAGCCAATCGAGCGATTGGTCCATACTTCTTCTGGTGTTCAGCATAGAATGCGAAAACTTGTTTCTTACCTTCAGTTTTTTCAATCAACTGACCTAAGAACTGCAAAGCCTCTAAATATTCAGGCTTCTCTTTTAAGCTCATACGTAAGTCTGATTTGATTTCATTGAAGTACTTAACACGGTTCGCTTCAAACTTTGTACGAGCGCCGTAGTAATAAGCTAAATGCTTTTGTTCATAATCTTTAAACTTAGTTAACTTCGTGAAAAAACGAATCGCTTCGTCATATCTTTTTTGCTCTGAGTAAATCGCCGCTAAGTACAAGTAAGCATCTGGATCTGCTTTATCAAGAGCAATCAACTTTTTATAGATCGCTTCTGATTTAGCGTACTGCTTCGCTGATGAATACAAACTAGCCGCTAAGATATTAAGATCTTTTTGATTCGGTTTTAGAGCTAATGCTTTACTGATCCATTTCGTAGCTTCTTCATTTTTGCCTGCACGATAATTTTCCATCGCAAGTTTGTAAAGAATCACCGTCGATTTAGGATCTAACTCGTGAACTTCTTCTAACTTCGCCATGGCATCGGCGTTCTGTCCTTCAAGCGCGCTCATCTCTGCTGTTAAAAATAAAAAATCTAATTTGGCTTGTTGATTTACTTTATCTGACTGCTCGGTTTGCACAGTTTCGTCGGCCGGTAATGCGACTGAGCTTGGAGCTCGATTGCGATCATTGAAAGCTGAATCAAAATAAGGATATGGTTTTGTCGCACACCCTGTGATGATACAAAATCCTAAAAGACCAATTATACTTTGAGCTTTACTACCGAAACGTTCCATAGTGCCACCTTGTTTCCTATGTGTTTCCTATCGGCTCGATCTAAGGTTTTGCTAAAGTCTAGAGTGATTAATAACAGAGCAAATGTCCCATTTCTGGACTATAAACAAAATTTATACTGATATTTTGTTTATCTTATCGGTGTTTTTTGACAAAACTAACTTTAAATATATTTATCGTAACATATTGATATTATTAATATTTATAATAACTATTTAATTGATAACTAAATGATTTTTAAAAAGAAAATTTTTACGATTTTTCGACGATAAAACCGCACGTCGAACGCTTGACATAGAGTGACACCGGGACTACGTTGCCCTGGAACTGTTAACTAAACATGGAGGCCCTTGTGATGAATCAAATGGATAATTTGAACACTAAACCGACAGCAAAAGTTAAAATCATCAAGAGATATCAAAATCGTAAATTATACGATACGCAGCAAAGCTGCTACGTTACTTTGGATGACATCGCTAAGATGATCCGCAGCAACGAAGAAGTTATGGTTATCGACAATAAGTCTAAAAACGACATTACTGGCGCAACTTTAACGCAAATTATTTTTGAATCTGAAAAGAAAGCTTCTCAATACGCTCCGCTTTTCACTTTAAGAGAAATTATTCAACACGGTAATGGAAGCATCTCTAGCTTTTTAGCTAAGCTTGGCGCTTTCCCTATCGATTACATGACGAAACAACCAACTGTTCATGTAAACGTTGAAAGAACTTCAACTGATGATTTAAAACAAAACTTGGAAAACCGCGTAGCCAATGCAGCCCGCACAAATGTAGACACAACTTCTAAAGTTGTAGCTGAAAAAGCGACTGTGTTACCTGGATCATCTCAAGAAGATGAAACTCCAAGCTTACCGTTACCAAATAACAATCAAAGCTTTAATCCGTAATACTCAAGATTAAATTTTTGAAATAAAAAAGGCTTGGTTTTCCAAGCCTTTTTTTTATTTTTTTAGACATCTCAGGCAGCTTCCGCTGTAAATTAATCAAACAAGATAGATAAAATTGAACCATCAGAAGTTAAAGCGGCAGAAGCAGATCTGCAGGACAACCAGTACCACCGTAAGTGGGTTGACCTAAACTGATTGCGCGCGAGAAAAAAATATCTTTAAGATTAACCTAAACGAAAAAAAGGCTTGGTATCCCAAGCCTTTTTTTCGTTTAGCAATTTGCTAGTCTACTACAAATTATAAACAACGACGGAACTGAACTGAATAAAGAAGTCCGGCTTGTACGTCGACTGAATCCACAGCAAGCATTGTTTGCTGCATGTTACTCGGTGCAGTTGCACGTGCAGACACGTTAGCTTCTAACATAACTTGGCGTCCACATGGTGACCATGTTAATGTTGTCGAAATCAATTCGTTTTTTACACTGTAGTTACTGTTATAACCACCGCGGAAAGTCTTAGAAAAACGAACTGGATATGGTTGACCGATGTAAGCATAAGAAGCGTCAAGAACTGCTGTTCCACCATTTGGAACGGCTGCGAAACCACGGTAGTCAAAAGCTAATAAAGCCACTTGATATCCATTAGCAACATTAACTGGAATTCTTAAGCTACAGTTTTTACGATCAATACGACGACCAGTTGTGTTTCCAGCTTCTGCAAACATTTGGTCAAATAATACAGATAAAATTGAACCATCTGGAGTAAGAGTCGCCGATGCAGATCCTGCAGGACATCCCGTACCGCCGTAAGCTGGTTGACCTAAACTGATTTGTGCTTCAGCTGCTAATGATCCCATTAGGATTGCAGATACAACAACCATAGATTTAAAAATGTTCATAGAACTCCCCTTTGTGTGTTTGTTAACGCGACTCATGTCTGCGATGAAGTTTTATGATTGCAATGAATTGGCCAATTCTATCAGGTGACAAAACGTCACTGAAAATTTATGTCAGATATTAAAATTATGAATATAATTTTAGCAGAATTCGATTTTCAGAGGAGATTTCCGGTTAAATTTCAATTTTTAATAACAAAAATTGTCATTTATGAACGCGTGTTTTTTTCTTGAAGTGGTTTAACCGGAAGAATCACAGTGAATTCGGTGCCAACATTTTTCTGTGAACGTGCGTGAATTTCTCCGCCATGATTTTGAATGATACCATATGAAATACTTAAACCTAATCCTGTTCCTTGACCAACACCTTTAGTTGTAAAGAACGGTTCAAAGATTTTTTCTAACGTTTGAGGATCCATCCCCATACCACTATCTTGAATAGAAATTTGAATTTTGCCGACTTGTCCGTTTCCAACTTTTAAGGGCATCGCTGTAATCCAAATTTGCCCAGGGCCTTGAACGGCTTGAACGGCATTAGATAGTATATTCATAAATACTTGATTGATTTGCGAAGCAAAACACAACACTTTCGGCAAAGGTTCGAACTGAGTATGAATTTGAATACGATTTTTAATCTCGCCGGATAACAATTCTAAAGTTGTGGTTAAAGACTCTTTAATATCGATCTCTTTCAGTTGTGCTTCTTCCAGTCTTGAGAAGTTTCTTAAACCTAAAACGATATCACGTGTTCTTTGAGCCCCATCCTGACAAGACTTAATCAAACGTGGAAGATCGTTCTTAATATAGTCATACTCAATTTCGATTTTCTTATCCTGCATTTGCTCTGGATGTTTCTCGACTAAATCAATCAATTCGAACAACTTATCTGAATACTCTTTTAAATGTGTCGTATTACTAAAGATGAAACCAATCGGATTATTTAACTCATGAGCTACACCAGCCACAAGCTGACCAAGGCTTGTCATCTTAGCCGAATGAACTAGTTTCGTTTGCGCTTCTTTAAGTTCTGTATTGGCGACTTCAAGTTCTTTTAATTTTTTCTTCAAATCAGCACGAGTTCGATAGATCTTGTAACTCATTTCATTAAAGGCTTGAGTTAAAAGACCTACTTCTGTTTGATTCGTTACAGGAATTTGTAAAATTTGTTCAGAGGAGTCGAAGGCGCGCAATCCATTAATCAACTTATTTACCGGCTTTAAGAACCAGTTTGTCGTTAATAATATCGTCATGAATAAAAGTACAGCCACGACTGAGATAACAGTAATGAAAGCGAAACGAATATTATTTAGTAAAGCTTCCGAGTCTTGTCTAACATCTCCCAATCCAACATAGAACTTAGAACGCCCCCAAGAAACCGGATAGAGAATAAATCCGTAGCGTTGTTCTTGGTATTCATAATTGATTAATTGATCTGTCGATGTACTACTCGGAAAAGATATTTTCTTAAAATAAGCTTTGCTCGATGAAATTAAATTCAAATTCGTTTTCTCGGTAACTCCACCGGCTGTAGTCGCTACACTAGGCTCAGATAACAAAATACTTTCAATTTTAAGTTTCGATTTAATTCGCTGAAGGAACTCTTCACTTAAATCGATCGACTGTTCAACGTAACCCACTAGCTGAGGAGTTGTTTGTGCGGCACTTGGTTTAGAAATCACCTTCGAGAATAAAATTAACGTCAGCTTATCTTTATTCGGATCCACAAAAGCGATATCGTTCTTATCGCTGAGATATTTCAAGTAACGGTCGTTCAGTAAAACCTTTTCATTATTTAAACTGAAATAACGAATTGATTTTTTCTCGTCTTTGAAAGCACTTAAGATCAACTGTCCTTCTTTAGTATAAAAAGAAACCGCACCCATACTTTTTTGTAACCACAAATTACTATACATTCTGAAGTTATCTACATTCTGTGTTGTGAAGTAAGTCATCACGTCGGGCTTTAACAGCAAATCATCGCGCGTATCATATAGATCTGAATAGTAGTCAGAAATAATGGTCTCGATTTCACGTCCGTTATTCTTAAGACGCTGAGCCACTTCGTTTTCTAAAGCTTTTTCAAATTTAAACAGGAAATACCAGCCCATGAATAAGAGCGGTATGATCGAGAATATAAGAAACCAAATAATAAGTATCGATCGAACAGAACGATACTTATATTTATTTGATTCAATCTTATTCATTCAAATTAATCGATGGTTAATTGGCTTAATAGGTCTAATTGATCTAGAACTTTTCCAGAACCCATTACAACGCACGTTAAAGGATCTTCAGCGATTGAAACCGGAAGGCCTGTACGTTCACGTAATAAGATATCAAGATTCGTTAATAAAGCTCCACCACCTGTTAACACGATACCATTATCTACGATATCAGAAGCTAATTCTGGAGGAGTTTTTTCTAGAGCTACACGCACAGCATCCACGATCTCAGATAAAGGATCCATCAAAGCATCATTGATTTGTGAACTTGTAATTTCAATTGTCTTAGGCGCACCAGCAACTAGGTCACGACCTTTAACTTCCATTGTGCGTTCTTGTTCTAATGGATAAGCGTTACCAATTTTAACTTTGATCATTTCGGCTGTACGTTCACCGATTAATAAATTGAACTGACGACGAACGTAATTCACGATCGCTTCATCTAATTTATCTCCGGCGACTTTGATTGATTTACAATAAACGATACCGCCTAAAGAAATAACCGCAACACCCGTTGTACCACCACCCATGTCGACAACCATGTTGCCTGAAGGTTCAGTGATCGGAAGACCCGCGCCAATAGCAGCAGCCATAGGTTCTTCAATTAAGTGAACTTCACGCGCACCAGCGGCTTGAGCAGCTTCTTTAACGGCGCGTTTTTCAACTTGAGTGATTCCATAAGGAACGCAAATAATAATACGAGGACGAACGAAAGATTTTTTCTCGCCGATCGATTTTTTAATGAAGTAACCTAACATCGCTGATGTCACTTCGAAGTCAGCGATAACACCGTCTTTGATAGGACGAATAGCTACGATACTTCCTGGAGTACGACCTAACATTTCTTTAGCTTCTTTACCGACAGCTAAAACACGATTTTGAACACCACGGTAATTTTTTTGAACAGCAACAACTGAAGGTTCGTCTAAAATAATTCCACGGCCTTTAGCATAAACTAAAGTATTCGCCGTACCTAAATCGATAGCGATATCGTTCGAAAAATAATCTTGAAATTTATCAAAAATTCCCATTAAACCAACCTTGGTTAAAGTTATGGATATGTCTATTGAAATTCTAGAAATTTAAAAATGTGAGGTCAATCCCGATATTTAACGCAAGAAGCCACATTCCGCTGAGACGGCATGTGGCTTCGCTGAGAATTTTTGAATTTAATTATTTCAAAATCACTTTTGAAATTACTTTGGCTGACACTTTACTTTCAACGAATAGCTTAATTTTTCAATCGAAACTGAAGTCGGAGCCGTCAATTTAGATTTCAAGATCACAGTCGGAACATCAGTACGGTTTGTCTCTTGAGTGAATGTCACTCCAGCGCCTTGATCACCTTGAACAAAAACTGCATTTGTAATCGAGATGCCGCTTGTTACAACATCTGAAATTTGATTTACATAATTAATTTTCGTCGTGCGACCATCAGCCGTCTCTGTACCCACACATTGATATGCACTTGCAGTCACTGCCGGAGCAATCGTCGCTTGAGCATCAGTGCTTACACAAGATGCGATTAATGTTGTTTGTCCGTCATCAGAATCACGCGGTTGAATTTCAAGACGTGTTTCTGCGTTCGCCGCACCTGTTACACTTGCAGAGATATCACCGTCGATACCAGCCACTGACATTTTAATTTGATCGCCCGAAGACATACTTCCCGCTAAAGCTGGAGAATATTCCACATTAAGATTAGCAATACTCACCCAACGAGATACACGGAAGAATCCGTTTCCAGTTGTACGAATAGCCATCGCTGGAATTGTTTGTCTTCTTAAGTATTGAGACAACATGATTTGCTGAGATTGACCTTCATAAATCATATCTCCTTTTTTAACAGACAACTGACATGTAAATGTCTTCATCCCATTTTGATTGTTTCCACCTGGAAGCGTAGGCAATCCACCACCACCCGTGCCTTGGCAACGTTGATTATAAAGTTGCTGACGAGTTTGTGTCGCAATAATTTGACCACGAGCTGGATCTTTGTTTGTCATAGAATAGTTATCATTAATCTTCGTACAGAAATCCTGTTGCGTCGTAAACGAAACAGCAGCTGTGTTCATCACTAATCCATTTAATGTTTGCGTACATGTATAGTAGCTCGCTTGAACATTACATGACTCATTAGGAATTGAATTAATTTGGCCATTTCCGCCGATACCCACAGCATTTTTATTACTTGAACCGCCGCCACCTGGACAACCGGTCAATGCTAACATTGATGTAACTGCAATCGATAATATACCTAATGATCTTTTCATAAACGCTCCTCTATTCTCAATAATAGTGGAATTAGCACTTCGCGCGCCAACCGACGTTTACGCCGTAAGCGCTTATATTCGTTTATAGAAAAGTGTATCGTTTAGAGATTATACAGCAGCCGCTTTTTGTACGACAAAACTGAGATTACGAAACTTGGTTTGATCGGTTCTATGTGAGTTAAATCTCTCGTTTTTATAGGTATTCAGATCCGTAAAATGGATCTTTGCCGCTTTCACAACAGCTTGAATTTGCGATTTTACAATAGTTTGCAGATCGACGTAAAACTTTTCTCCTTGAGCATACGCCAGATCACTGACCTGCCCACGAGCTGATTTTAACAGAAGATCTTTCACGTCCGCACCCACTTCAAAACTTTTCTGTAAGATATGCGGACCCATATAAACTTCGATCGAATCTGTTTCTTTGAAGCTCAACAGATTTAAGGCTTTCAAAGTAATTTGATTTTCAACCCCACGCCACCCAGCATGAATCGCCATAATCATATTTTTTTCCGGAGCATGAATCAGCAAAGGAATACAATCAGCCGTCTTAACCACCAAACCCACATTCATTTCTTGAGTGTAGTGACCGTCTGCTTGAATATTTTCTGTATTTGGCGATGAAACTACAGTGATATCAGAATGAACTTGATGAACCGTACGAAATTCGATGTCTTTATAATGCTGTTTGAGATCGGCTAACGTGCAGCCTTTTTTTCCAAAGAACATTAACGTGTTTTTTACTCTTAATTCAAAACCGAGATCCGTTTCCCGATACATTTAAAGTCCCCAAGACTTAATCATCTTGTCATCTTCCGCAGGCCATGGCGCTGTAAAATGCATTTCTTCATTAGTGCGAGGATGAGTAAAACCTAATTCAGCGGCATGAAGATAGAAACGAGTTAATCCTTTATTTTTTAAAAGCTGATTAGGATAACCGTAAGTCACATCGCCTACAATCGGATGACCCGCTTCGCTCATGTGGATGCGGATTTGATGCGTACGACCTGTTTCTAATTGAAGTTTAACTAACGTTAAATGTTTTAAACGCTTCACCACTTCGTAATGAGTCACAGCCCATTTCGCATGTTCTAAAACTTCAGTGAATTCGGTAACGATGCGACCGCTTTCTCTCATCGAACAATATTTTTTACGATCAGACGGATTACGAATCAAATAAGACTGAATCGTTCCACGCTCTTTTTTCAAAATTCCCGTCACAACGGCATAGTACACACGATGTGTGGTTTTATCCTTAAACTGCTGAGATAATTTTTCGTGAGCTTTATCATTTTTCGCCACCACCAAAAGACCACTGGTCTCTTTATCAATACGGTGAACGATTCCAGGACGCTCTTCATTTTTCATTGAAAGATTTTTCACATGATAAAGAAGACCATTTACTAAGGTATCCTGCTCGTGACCAGCTGAGGGGTGCACGACCAAACCCGAAGGCTTGTTAATCACTAACAAATCATCATCTTCATACTCAATCGCTAGCGGAATGTTCGCAGGAACTAAGGCTGTAGGTTTTGTTTCTGGCAAAACTAATTCAATCTTATCATTCATGCGAATGACGTAAGATGATTTAACGGGTTTTCCATTTACGGTAATATGCTTTTGATCGATCAATTGAATAATATGACTACGACTTAATTCATTAGATTGGTTAGTTAACCATTTATCTAAGCGAAGTTCTTCGTAATTTTCTGCGGTAATAACGTAAGAGATTTTATTTGTTGTGTTCAAGCTTAGTTTTGTAGATTTTCATATAAGAATCGGCAACGTTTTTCTCGTTTAATCCTAATTCTTTAGCCATTTGAATCACATAACCGCGAACAAAGACTGTCGCAGGTAAATTTTTAACATCCATTGTCTCAAGAGCTTTTAAATACCAAGGATTAACTTTCGTTGATTCTTGTAACTTATCGATTGAGATCTTTTTGTACTCACGAACTTTCTTTAAGAAGTCGCCTGACCATTCAGTTTGAGCGCGCATCTCTTGTTCGAAGTTTTCATCCACAGTAGCTGTTTCTGTTTCAGCGTCAACAGCCGCTATAGGCTCAGGTTTGTGAGACATAGAACTGTGTTTTTGAATCAATTTTTCAACTGTATTTGTAGGACTCACATCTTGAGTGAAATCTTTGATACCGTTAAAAGTAATGTCTGATTCACTGTATGATTTTGTATTTAATCTTTGTTCGTAAACACTGCGATAGTTCTGATTACTTAAAACAAGGAAAGCTTCATCAACTAACTTTTTAAGCTCTTCTAATTCATCAATCGAGAATGCTGAGCGGATCGCCATATTACTGTCTGAATACGTTAACTTAGCCTTTTGATAAGCCAACAAAATATCATGCTGAGTCGCTGTGGTAGAGACTTCAAGGATTTCATAATAGTTGTTTTTATTTTCTGTAATCATCTTAAATTATGATATGGGATGTTACAGGTTAGTTTCAATAATTTCTTTCAACAAAATGCATTTTAGGATTATTTTTCTAAACTTGCCGAAAATTGACGCGAAAGCTAGAGAGGCTGAAATTTAATTCCACTAAGGTTCTCTTCCGCCTCAGAAGCCCTTAAGTAGATAGGGACCAGGTTCGACCAATGGTGTTTTTCAGCTGATAAATCGACCTGAGACATCTGGCCGATAATATGACACAGCGTGTTTGCGTGCGGAAAGTCTAAGCTTTCTGTAGGGCGGAGCATTTCAAAGGGAATATTCACCTTAAAGTAGTTTTCATAAGTGGTGTAACCATCACCTAAAATCAAACTCTTTGGATTCACGAAATTTTTCAATTCTTGAACACGAACTACTTGCGGAGGCTTCACCGCTACCACTTGATTCTTCACCACTTGGTATTCAGCGATGTACACCATATTTTTAAAAGCATTAATCATCGGAGTGATAAACTCTGATTTATCTTTCGCTTGATCAGCCATCATCAATAAAGAATCTAAACCTACTGCAGGCTTCTGATGAATGTACGAGAAAGTCTTAATAGTATTTAAGCTGATACGAATACCCGTGAAACTTCCAGGACCTAAACCACTCGCGAAAACATCAATGTCTTTTAAACTTAATTTCGCTTCTTTTAAACAATCTAAGATCATTCCATTGATGGTATCGGTGTGAGAACCTGCGCGATGAGTGGCTCGTGATGCAAGTACTCGTGTCCCGTCGCTGACAGCAACGCTTCCTAATAGTGTACTCGTATCACAAGCTAATATCTTCATAGATTAAGATTTAAATAAAAACTTGGTAAAGTCATTGAACAGTGCAAGGACCATTAAACCCATCAGTAAAGCAAATCCAACTTGATGAGCTAATTCGATTTTCTTAATGCTTAACGGAGAACCTTTAACCACTTCGATGATGTAGAATACTAAGTGTCCACCATCTAATACCGGTACCGGTAATAAATTAAGAATAAATAAGCTGATCGATAAAATTCCCATCGTGATCAAGAACGGCTGAGCTCCCATCGCGTAAGAATCTTTAGCCGCTTTACCGATAGAAATCATCCCACCGATATTTTTGTGCGATACTTCACCTTGGAACATACGCACGAATGAAATCACGGTCATCGCCGAGATATCGTAAGAACGCTTAATCCCTTTATTTAAAGCTGCAAAAATTGAATCTTCAGTCACTTTAACTGTTTCTGGATTTGTGTAATTCACCATCGGAACAATACCGATTGTAAAACGACGATCTTCTTTTCCAACTGCTGTCATTTGAGAAGTCACTAACGGAGTCACTTTCTTAACAACTTCCACACCTTCACGTAATAACGTGATCGAAAGAGCTTCTTTACCGTCGTAAGATTTGATTTTGTTTAAAACCGCATCCCAATTTTGCATTTGTTCGCCGTTAATCGCTACGATTTTATCTTTCGGCTGAATATCCGCTTTTTGCGCCGGAGAATCTGGAACCACCTGATCTAAATATAATTCTGGCTCTTCAAAACCTAAAGCATGAACACTTGTAACATCGCTTTGCGCTGCTACTTGGATGTCTTTACCACTAGCTAATTTAACTTCGTGAGCTTTTCCATCGATTAAGTAAGTTAAGTTCGCCCATGTTGAAACCTTAACGCCATCGATCTTAACGATTTCATCACCTGTGCGGAAACCTAAACGATAAGCTAAAGAATCCATCTTAACAGCTACTAAACTGCCTTTAGCGTAAGGTAAAATTCCAGTTACTTCGCCGATCATTGAATCCGTCGAGAAAATATTTGGATTTTTTACTGAAGCTACTTTTACAGTTACAGTTCTTTCCGCTTCTTTATCTTGTTTAACAACTACAGCTACGTCTGTATTTTGGTTTTTTGTTAAAGCATTCTGAAATTCTTCGTAACTACGAACAGGCATTCCACCTACAGAAATAATATTATCATGAGCTTTTAAACCAGCCTGTTCAGCTACCGATCCCGCTTGAACATCCGCAATTTTAGGAGCACGTGTTTCTTCACCGAAGTATGAAATTCCACCGAATACGATGATCGCGAAAAGTAAATTCATTAACGGACCCGCTAATACGATCGCAATACGTTTCCATACTGATTTGTGCGTGAAAGACACGTGTCTTTGATCTTCCGGAACAACGTCTCCACCTTGTTCGCCGTACATTTTCACGTATCCACCAAATGGGATTAAAGAAATACAGTAATTTGTATCACCCCATTTGTACTGAAGAATTTTTTTACCGAAACCTAAAGAGAAAACTTCAACTTTAACTCCACACATACGAGCCACGATGAAGTGACCGAATTCGTGAACGAAAACTAAAATACCTAATAATAAAATAAACGGTACGATGTTGCTGTAAGCTGAGTTTAATACATCAGATATATTCATATAATTCCTCGACTGCAAAATAGAGCCTATTTTGCGATAAATGATTCTAATCGGTACTACTTAAGTACACGACTATATTATATAATAAAGAACGATGAAAAATAAAGGTGAAGCGAAGTAAACGCCGTCTAGTCGATCTAAAACCCCACCATGGCCTGGCATAATCGATCCTGAGTCTTTAACTCCTGCGATGCGTTTAATAAGTGACTCAAAAAAGTCCCCAATTTGCCCCAATAAGCCCCCGAAAAAGCCTAGCATAAGTAGAATAGGCAACGGAATTGTGGGTAACAATAAACTAAATAGTCCAGCCGCAATCGTCGAGAAAAGCAGGCCGCCGAAGCTTCCTTGCAGACTTTTCTTCGGAGATAACAACGGTGCGATCTTTGTTTTTCCGAATAATGTTCCAAATGTGTAAGCTCCGATATCGCCCGAGAAAACTACAGCCAATAAACACAGGAACCAAATCATTCCTTCCGCTGCTTGCAAGATCCACATGATCATCAATGGCAGAAATACCGCGTACATAAGACCCAAAACAAATTTAGCTACGTAACTAAAAATGTCTTCGATTTTACTAAACTGTTTATGGAAAATAATACTTAAAGCACCCACTAACGTGAATGTTAAAGGAAATAACAAATAAACAAATTCAATGCGTGCATAGTATTGGAAGTAACTTAGACTGAGCATCGAAATGGCGACGAATAACGTTTTCGAGAATTTTGGATATTGATTACTGAAAATCAATTTAGACATTTCATAACTACCGACGACAGATACGAAAAAGCTCATCCACAGAACGCCTTTTAAATGAAAAAAATAAACCGTACAAAATAAAACGGCTACAGCAATAAGAGCTGAAATAATTCTAGTGGCTAACTGATTCGGCATGCGCTGAACTTTCTACTTTGCCAAAACGACGATTGCGAGAATGATAACTCACACAAGCTTGATCAAATTCTACTGTCGTGAAATCAGGCCATAATGTATCTGAGAAGAAGAATTCGCTGTAAGCACATTGCCACATGAGGAAATTAGATAAGCGGTATTCACCGCTGGTGCGAATCACCAAATCAGGATCAGGCTTATGACACGTCATCAAGTTTCCGTTTAACATCGCTTCGTCGATATCCGACACTTTGATTTCGCTATTTGAAACTTGAGTGGCGATTTTCTTAACTGCGTTTGTGATTTCTTGACGAGAACCGTAGCTGATCGCAAAGCAAACTTCTAAACCTGTACAATTTTGAGTGCGTATTTTCGCATACTGAATACTAGATTGAATGTTTGCTGGTAACTTTTCAATTTCACCAATCACTGTGAACTTGATATTTTTTTTGAATAAATTTTCAGTTTCCTTTTTAAGGTAACGCTCTAAAAGAGTCATCAAGAAGGAAACTTCTCCCACGGGACGTAACCAGTTTTCGCTACTAAAAGTATATAACGTCATGTACTTCAGACCGATGTCTGAAGCATGAGTGATAATTTTCTTAGCGATACGCGCACCTTTAATATGACCGAACGTTCTGGGCTTGTTTTTCAACTGAGCCCAGCGACCGTTTCCGTCCATAATGATGGCTACGTGGTTTAATTTCTTCATTAAATCGTTAAGATTGATTTTTCTTTTTCTTCAGCGATTTGATCAACTTTTTTGATATAATCATCTGTGATTTTTTGAACATCAGCTTCACCTTTTTTAGATTCGTCTTCGCTGATCGCTTTGTTTTTAAAAAGTGCTTTCACAGCTTCATTGGCATCACGACGAACTAAACGAACGGCTACGCGTGCGTCTTCAGTGATTTTTTTAACTTGTTTAGCTAAGTCTTTACGACGCTCTTCAGTTAAATCAGGCACTTTTAAACGAATAACCTTACCGTCATTAATGGGAGCCATACCGATATCAGATTTAACGATAGCCATTTCGATCTCTTTAAGAATTGATGATTCCCAAGGAGCGATCAAAAATGTTTTAGCATCCGGAGTAGAAACAGAAGCCACCTGACTTAATGGTGATAACTGTCCGTAGTAATTAACCTTGATAGCATCTAACATTGAAACTTGAGCTTTACCTGTACGAACTTTTTTTAAGTCCTCAGTTAAAGCGTTTACAACTTTATCCATACTGGCTTTAGCGCCTGTTTTAATTGGTTCGATCATATAATACCTCTTATTTTTCTAAGATACCGTAGTTCCAATATCTTCGCCACATACAGCTTTTAGTATATTACCAGTTTTGGCTAAGTCAAAAGTCATGATAGGTAATTTATTATCCATACATAAACTAATGGCCGTAGAATCCATCACTTGGAGACCTTGTTTTAAGACCTCAATGTAGCTGATTTTATCATATCTTTTCGCATCTGCATGCTTAGTAGGATCTTTATCGTAAATACCGTCCACTTTAGTCGCTTTCATAAGAACTTCAGCGTTAATTTCCATCGCACGCAATGAAGCAGCCGTGTCAGTCGTGAAAAATGGATTTCCCGTTCCTGCAGCAAAGATCACGATGCGACCTTTTTCTAAATGTCTGATAGCTTTACGACGAATATAAGGCTCTGCGATTTCAGCCATTTGAATAGCGGATTGTACGCGCGTCGGAACTTTGGCTTTTTCCAAAGCCTCTTGCAGAGCTAAAGCATTAATACAAGTTGCAAGCATTCCCATGTAATCAGAATTCGCTCGATCCATTCCCTGAGCTGAAGCAGCTACTCCGCGGAAGATATTACCACCACCGATCACTAGTCCAATTTGAACTCCGGTGTCATGAGCAGCTTTTACGTCTTGCGCGATTTGATTAATAACGGCTGCATTAATTCCTGTTCCTTGGTCGCCCGCTAAGGCTTCACCACTTAATTTTAAAAGAATGCGTTTGTAGACTGATTTTTTCATGATTTTTTCCTTTGGATTAAGTGGTTAATATTAAAAATGATTTCGATCAAAAAAAAAGCCTACTTTCGTAGGCTTTTTTGGAAATGTCTTAGTGACCTTTCATACTCGCAACTTCAGCTGCAAAATCTACAACTTTCTTTTCGATCCCTGCTCCTAATTCAAAACGTGTGAAACGTTTGATTGTAAGGTCTCCGCCAGCTTTTTTAGAAGCTTCTTTAGAGTAAGCAGTGATTGTTAAGTCTGGATTTTTAACAAACGGTTGATCTACTAAACAGTTTTCAGCCAAAAATTTACGAATTTGGCCTTCAACGATTTTATCAACCATGTCAGCTTTTTTACCTGATTCAAGATTTTTTTGTTTTAAGATTTCTTTTTCTTTTTCAACAACGTCAGGAGACATGCTCGCTGAAGATAAAGCCATTGGGTTCATCGCAGCGATGTGTAAACAAACGTCTGCAGCGAAAGTTTTCGCATCAGCCGAAGTTGCACCTGCTGGAGTTGAAGATTCAACTTCAACCATAACACCAATTTTACCTTCACCGTGGATGTACGTGTGAACTAGGCTGTTAGCGCCAGCTACATAACGTTCAGCACGACGGATAACGATGTTTTCACCAATTGTTGCGATAGCTGCTTTTAAAGCTTCACCAACAGTTGTTCCTGTTTTTTTGTAGTGTTGATCTAAAATATTTTCAGTTTTATCAGATGAAATAACGTGTTCTAAAACGTCTACTACGAAGTTTTTGAAACCATCATTACGAGAAACGAAATCTGTTTCTGAATTGATTTCAACAACAACTCCAACTTTACCAAGTACACCCGCGTGAACTAAACCTTCAGCCGCAACGCGGTCTGCTTTTTTAGATGCTGCTGATAAACCTTTTACACGTAACCATTCGATAGCTGCTTCGAAATCACCTTTAGATTCCTCTAAAGCTTTTTTGCAATCCATCATTCCGGCACTTGTTTTTTCGCGTAATTCTTTAACCATTGTCGCAGAGATAGACATGGGCACTCCTTATGAAAATTTATTTAAATGAAATGTATTTAAAATATCTTAATCGATCCAGAAAACGCGGCAGAGGAAACCCCTGCCATCATACGAACTACTGATTACTCAGCAGCGTCGTCTTTCTTTTCGTTTAATTCAGCTTCGATCTCAACTAATTCTGCAGTTCCTGCAGCAACTAATTTACGAGTTTTATTCGCTTTAACTACTGTAGGACCAGCAGCTTTTTTGTCATCAGCTTTAGCTGGAGCAGGTTTACCACCGGCAGCTTTAGTGAATGGTTTGCGAGTTGTTTCTTGAGGAACATCGCCTTTTTCTTTAGCGATATCAGAAGCTTTGTCAGTTTGAGAACGGATTTTGTTTTCCCATTCTTTAGCACCTTCCATGTAAGCTTCAGCAACTAAATTAGTGAATAATTTAATTGAACGGATAGCATCGTCATTTCCTGGAATTGGGTAATCAACTAATTCAGGATCTGAGTTTGTATCTGCGATAGCTACAACTTTGATACCTAATTTTTTAGCTTCCAATACAGCGATATGTTCTTTAGGAAGATCTACTACGAACATAACTTTAGGAAGAGTTTTCATGTCGCGGATACCTTGTAAGTACTCAGTTAATTTTTCGTACTCATTGTCTAATCCAGCGCGCTCTTTTTTAGTGATTAAGTTGAAATCGCCTGATTCTTTCATTTTATCGATTTTACGTAAACGATCGATCGAAGCTTTGATAGTTTCGAAGTTCGTTAACATTCCACCTAACCAACGTTTAGTAACGAAGTATTGGCCAGACATTTTAGCTGCTTCTTGGATAGGTTCGATAGCTTGTTTCTTAGTACCAACCATGATCATTGATCCACCTTGAGCTGCGATTGATTTAACAAATTCAGCGGCTTGGTTAGCTAAGATAACTGTTTTTTGAAGATCTACGATATGGATACCACCGCGTGCAGTGTATACATAAGGTTTCATTTTTGGGTTCCATCTTTGAGTTTGGTGACCAAAGTGTACGCCGGCGTCTAACATTTCTTTCATGGTAACTTGTGCCATGGGATTCCTTTTCTTTTCTGGTTAAGCCTCCGACAATCAGAGCTTGGTCAAATAAGGAAAAAGTAACCCTATTTAGTGGCTTATCTGTTCAACAAAAACAAATAAACTTACCTCAAGTAATTCTTGCGAAACCAAATCGCAAGACCAGTTGATTAACTGTCGTGTGTTATAGTGGGGTACAGAGTTATCATAGGAGATTTTTAGAGGCAAGCCCTGGAACGGGTTTTTTGCGAAATTTTGGACGTTTTAAGAGGAGAAAACCGGGTTCTGATCAAACGACCAAAACCCTGGAATATTTAAAGCTTTTTTGCCTAAACTGAGAGCAAATTAGTTGAATTTGAATTCAAAAACGTCATCGTAGGCTGAATTTGGATCATCTTTGTCCATTAAGCCCGGCTTACGATCAGATTGAGGCTTCGCTTTGTACTTCGCCACGAAGTAACCTTCGTCGTAAATGTTGATGTCTTTTGATAAGTCGAACATTTTAGCACTTAAGTAAACTTTGAACGTTTTGCTTTTTGGATAAATCGTGTAGTTGTCTTCATCTTTATTGAAGATGAAATCAATTCTACCTTTTTCAGCTACCACGCGGAAGTTGAAACGATCTGTGATTGTCGTTGGAACGTTCTCAACCCATAAGTAACGTTTTGTTCCGATGATCGTGAAAGAAATTTTATTTTCTTCGTACGTTTTACTGTCGAAATAAATTTCTCCGAAAAGTTCGTTTTGGAAAATGTTTCTTTGA
>CAZXZW010000027.1:0-24237 GCA_964645745.1 uncultured Bdellovibrio sp. | reverse complement strand
ATCTGTGTGAAAGATAAGAAAGCTTCCTATGATGAACGCTTAAATATTAAAACTGCGATTCACGAGTGTAATCAGCTAGCTCAATCGATTAAAGAGTAGTTAACCTGCTTTCAGTTAGTTTTCATTCTCAATCTGTTTGCATTCTCACTCGCTTTTCAGTTTATTAAAATTCCTGAGCTTTTCTTGTTATTCTTTATCGACTCCTTTATTTCTTATCTTCACTTATTGTTTGAAGAGGAAGTTATGAATAGAAAAGGTAAGACACCACGTTTTAAATTACAAAGAAGATTGTTAACTGAACTGCCAGGTTTAGGAAAAGCAGGAGCCTTAGAGCGTAAGCCTTATCCTCCAGGACAGCATGCCGGAAAACGTATTAAATATTCTGATTATCGACTTCAATTGGAAGAAAAACAAAAAGTAAGAATTCATTATAACTTACGTGAAGAACAACTTCTTCGTTTAGTGAAAAAAGCAAAGAAAAATAAATCAACGAAGTGGATGAATACATTAATTAACATCTTAGAAAAGCGTTTAGAAAACGTGATCTTCCGTGCAGGTCTGGCTGGAAGTATGTTAAGTGCTGGACAAATGATTTCTCACGGGCAAGTTTTAGTGGACGGTAAAAAAGTAAATATCCGCTCTCAAGAATTGAAAAAAGGACAGAAAATCACTTTAACACCTAAAGGTTTGAAAAACCAAATTTACCTTATGGTGAAAGAAGCTCCACGTCTTCCGATGCCGGACTGGTTAGACAAAGCTTACAATGGTGATGACGTAACTATTACTCTAGGTGATGAGCCAGATTTAGGCGCAGTTCCATTTAACTTTGACGAAGCTTTAGTAACCTCATACTACTCGAAGGTGTAAAATGTCAGTAAAACTCAATGACCAAGATTTGAATTGTTATGCGATTGATAGCGATACAGCTGTGATCTCAATACAAAACAAAAACTTTGTTGTGGATTACTCTTTATTGATGGATTTTTTAACTCGCTTAGCTACTGTAGCTTCGCAAGTTGAAAATGCTGAACAAACTCAAGTGCATGAAGAAGATTTCTCTGGAGATTTTTTCCAAAAAGGTCTTTGTCACGAATTGCACTAGTTGATTCGATCATAAATATAACGACAGTAGGGTTAAACTGTCGTATATTTAATTATGACTCAAAATACTAAACCTCTTAAAAAGCCGATTCTGCGTGGATATCTTCACCTGGCGGCTTTTTTTATGACCTTAGGTTCGGGAAGCCTTTTGGCAGCGAAAAGTACATCTACAGATGCGACGATCGCCAGTGTTGTTTATGTTTTTGGTTTATTATTTTTGTTCGGAGTAAGTTCGATTTATCATATTCCTCATTGGGAACCTCAGCCTCGTGCATTTCTCAAGCGTATCGATCACTCAGCTATTTTTATTTTAATCGCCAGTACGTTTACTCCGTTGTGTATGTTGGCTTTGCCTGAAGCTCCAGGAAAACAATTACTTATTATCATTTGGTCTGCGGCCGGCCTGGGTTTGATCCAATCTATTTTCTGGGTGAAAGCACCTAAGTGGGTGACCGCTGTTTTGTACGTGATTATGGGGTGGCTGGCGCTTCCGTACTTGGGTGAACTTAAAGATACATTAGGATCAGTCAAAGTTTTATTCATCGTGATGGGTGGAATTGTTTACACCGTGGGTGCCGTTTTTTATGCGATGAAAAAACCAAATTTCAGACCAGGCATTTTTGGTTATCATGAACTTTTTCATTTCTTCACCATCATTGGCGCGCTTTTGCATTTCGTTGTCATCTACCAACTGATTAAATAGTTTTCGTGATTTTTTAAAATCTTCTTTATATATTTTATTTCACAACGTGAAATAGATCCGTCTCTTTCTTATTTACGGGTACGACTTTTTTAAGTCGACCTATCGCCATAAGCGGTTCACTCGGCTTATAAACTCTAGTCTTTGTTTTTATTCAAATTTCATACATCTGCTACTTCTCGAGACGATCATTCACTTGAGTTTTAGGCAAAGCCTTTAAGAGTGCCTACAGGAGCATCTGTTGTGGCTATTTAACGCACAGTGTTCGTAACTTTTGTTTACACTTTTACCTCTATAAATATGAATTTTTATTGATAATTATTCATCGCGTTGTTAGTTTGCCTGCAATATAAACCAAGGGGCTTGTTTATGAAAAATATTTTCATGTGTTTGTCGATCTCATTCTCACTTTTCTTTTCTTCCTTAGCATTAGCGCAAAAAAAACAAGATTTACAATGCAGCAAAGTGGTTAAATTTTATCCGGTGTACATGACGTGCGTTGGTGGCACGAAGGCACGTCCTTTGTTTTACAGCATCGAAATTAGCACGCCTCTGGTGCCATATGGATGTGGAGCACTGCCTTTTTCACGTGATGCGGCCATTACGGTATCTGATTTGAGCGGAAAAATTCTTAACGCACTTGTCATGAAGCCCAATGAATACATTTACGAGGTAACAGACAAAGGTGCGTTTTTCGCCAGTGTGATCTACAGCTTAAATTTGTATAAATGTTTAGTTGATCAAAGCTCGGGTCAAGGAGGGTTCTCAGTTGGGAACTAATGCAATTGATATAGCCGTATCTTCATCTAGAAGGCCAGAGCTTCAACTTTCCGATATATGCCATATCGTTTTATCATCCGACTACCGCAGTTTTGTTAAAGCATACTTACGCATGAGAAATCTTAATTTTTCTGATTTTTCTCGTGCGGCCAATTGTACGCGCGCTTTCACTAACCAAGTGTTGTCGAATAAACGTCGTTTAACGGCAAAATCAGTTTACACTTTCGAACAAGCTTTTAAGCTGCCTTCAAATGCAAAAAAGATCTTTCGCTTATTAGTAGCGAAAGAGGAAGTGGATCTGTTCCCAGAGATGGATCGTTCTAATCTTGAAAATCAAATTAGAAAACTGCAAATGAGTATCGAAAATAAATCGAGAAAAGACTACAGTGAAGCGGATTATACTCAAATCGATCAAAACTTAGAAATCACTCATCAAGCCATTAGTATATTTGCGGCTTGTGGTGACCATGACAATGGTTCGACATTAGATCAGTTGTATCAACGCACGCGATTAGCTGAAAATGTTTTAATTAAAAATATAGATATACTAGTGAAAATGAACTTATTGGAAAAAAAAGGAGATCTTTATTTTCCCATCAATCTGCACATCTACTTACAAACAAAAACCAGTAGCGAACTGCTGAATATTGTGTTTAAAACAGCGGTGAATGCCGCTACAGCGCGTCTAGGTCACGTAACAGATGAGGCGAACGAATTTTTCTTTGCGTCGCAATTCTGTATCAATGAAAGTCATCTTCCCGCATTAAAGAGAGAGCTTCGCGAAACGATTCTTAAGTTTGTCGATGATTCTTTAGTGAGTAATGGTGATCGTGTGGCTAAAGTCGTCACGGCATTGCACCTGTAGTGCCAAGCCTGATCTTTCACTTAAAACATCCGTAATTCCAGACCTTGGACCATTTCGTGTTCATGAAATAGCTTATACCATATAGATTCATATTAATTCTCATTCATGGAGATATCATGCAAAAATGGTTTAAGTCTATTTTACTTTTTTCAGTTTGTTTTTTATTTGGTTTTTTAAGCTTGATTTTAATCACACCTCAAGACCATTTAGTTAAAAACCAAGAGCTTGAATTTTCATCGATGGCCGCAGCGAATTTATATCGTTATGATTTCGATACTTCAGCCATAAGTGATTATGCTTTATCTCAAGAATTGAATCAGTTGAATTCAGACTGGTATAGCGAATCTCATCAAGCTGAAAAATTAGATTATGTTTACACGCCAGAGCAATTGCAAAGAATAGAAAATGAAAACAGTGCGCCTATTCCAGCTCCAACGGCTGCATCAACTAAGTACGAAGATTCTTCTTCATGTACCACGGCTCGTATGTGGGTAGAGAAGGGTATCTCGTCTCATCCGCATTTAACAGATTTAATTGAAGAGCGTCCTGAATCAAATTTGTTACCGAGAAGCTGTGTGGCTTACACGATGAATAACTTCAATTTACCGGCAAGAAGTCATGCGCAATGTCCGACTCGTCAGGGATTGCCTATTCCCGGTGGAGCGAAGCCTTGTTCGACGAAGAACTTGGTGAACTTAACTTACAATACCTATGTAGATGTTATGGATTGTTTTGGTTTTAAACCAAAAAATATCTTACCTAAGCTTTCTAACGAAAGCGGCATGGTTTTGAATACTTTGGGTGGTGGCTTTGATGCCGGAGTCGCTCAGATGACGATCACGGGTATTAACTTTGTAAACGCGGAATATGCTAACTACATTAAAAAAATGCAATCCAGCAAACGTCCGGCCTGTGTGCGTTTGATGAAACACAAAAATCTTTTAACTCAAGCTAGTGAATTGAAAAAAGATCGTTGTGGTTTTGTGACGGCCCCGGAAAATCCATTAAGAAGTTTTGTTTATTCAGCGGTATTAAATAAAATTAACGAAACAGAAATGAAAAGACTTTTTGATCAAAACAATATCGAAGCTCGTTTAGTAAATTTAGGCTTTAAAAATGTTGATATCGATAGCTTGATTGAAGTCATGGCTTATATGTCTTATAATGCCGGTTCAGACATCGCATTTAACGCGATTAATTCTTACGTAGAGAAAAGGGAAGCGCATCGTGTAACGACTTCAGCGGCGGATTTTAATTTCATGCAGCAGAAAACAGCTTTAGATATGGATGGAACAGAGAAAGATATTCACGCGATCGCTCGCGCCTTTGTAGCTTCTCCATTGAAATTCCCAG
Organism: uncultured Bdellovibrio sp.; assembly: GCA_964645745.1. Taxonomy (GTDB): domain Bacteria; phylum Bdellovibrionota; class Bdellovibrionia; order Bdellovibrionales; family Bdellovibrionaceae; genus Pseudobdellovibrio. Next base: position 19,438 of record CAZXZW010000027.1, on the reverse strand, counting down.
GTGATACAGCTGCTAGTACAGCTTTCAAATTAAAAAGAGCGAAGTTATTGCCGGAGAAAATTCGCACGGCTTATAAGTTAAGTTTTCCTGAGTATTTGATTTACAAACAGAATAACTTTAATGAAGCCGACCAAACCATCAGAGCCGATTACCGTATGATGGGATCTCCAGGTTACATTGGCTTCTTAGCTAAAAAGAACAATATGATCAGAGCCGCTTTTAATGAGTTTGGCGTTGGAGCAGACTACTGCTCGAATCCAAATTACTTGAAAATCAGTAAATAGAGGCAAATTGTTTTTTTGACCTTTGACTCTTCCGAGAAAAAGGTCAAATATCAGGTTTGTGAGCAGGTGTCGTCGTTTAACTTCTTATTGTCTGATCTTTATCTTTGGTTTTTTATCCATTAAAAATCTATTTTCGCGAGTCAACCATGATGATAACTGTCTTGAGTTCGGCCACATTCATATGACAGAGCTGCACGAAGCTCACCATGAAGGGATTCATACTCACGATCATGAAGATCAAGACTGTCATGAAGGAAAATCCGTTTTCAATTACTCTTTATTTCCGGCGGTCGTGTTTGAGTGGACGCCTGTCGTTTATTATATCAGCTATGACATCGTTTTTAATTTAGAATCTCATTTTATCAGTCCTTTCTTGGATCCTGATCGTAAGCCTCCTCGCGTTTAAAAATCTCCTCATCTTATATCTCTATTTCTTAATTACATTTTTTAAACAAAGGATGCTCTATGCGTTTACGTTCGCTATTATTTTTAGTTTTTGTTAGTTCTGAAGCTTTTGCTATCACCACGCCCAGCGTGAGTGCCAATACATTATTTTTATATCGCAATTCTAATTTTCATAAAGAAAATCAAGATTTGGTGAATCCGGATCAAGAGCCGAACGGTTTAGATTTGCGAGAAGCTGAATTACAGTTTTATTCAGATGTGGATCCGTACACGAAATTAAACGTGTTGATGTCGATCGGTTCTGAGTACATATCGGACGGGACGGTGGTGTCTCAGTCTTGGGGAATTGAACCTGAGGAAGTTTTCGCCGAATCTAATGCGGTTGATGGCGTGACATTTAAAATCGGTAAATTTAAAGCAGCCATGGGAAAGCACAACACGCTTCATACTCATGCTTTCACCTTTATCGATGCGCCTTTAGTAAATACGCGACTATTAGGTGGTGAAGGATTAAATGATAACGGAGTGTCGGCGGCGATTCTGATTCCGACTTCATGGTTTAATGAGTTCACGATTCAATACTTAAAAGGTAAAGGCGAGAACGACGAGTTTAATTCTCCAAATCCAGCCAGCGGTGTGGGATTAGCTCATTGGAAAAACTTATTTGATTTAACGGATGATTTAACCATGGAGGCGGGTCTTTCTTATGCGAGTGGGGATAACTCATTCTTGGAAAAAACGACTTTAACCGGAGCGGATTTAACTTTTAAATGGCGTCCTTCGGTCGGTGGTAAGTACACATCATTTATCTGGGCTACAGAATATTTACAGCGCCAGATGGAGCAACCAGGAGTAACGGATGACACCAGTAAAGGTTTAGCTTCGTGGGTGCAGTATCAATTTGCTGAGCGTTGGTCAGTAAATTACCGCTACGACAATTTAATTGAAGTGGATACGACGGAAAGAAATTCATTAGGTTTCAACTACAGTCCTTCGGAATTTGCTTCCTACCGTTTTGAATACAATCAAACGCGTGGTCCGATTGTGAACGCTGATAATGAAAACACCGAGAAAATGGTTTTATTACAAGCGAACTTCACAATTGGGGCTCATCCGGCTCATACCTACTAAGGAATTTATATGAATATAATTATTTTACTTATGGTATTAAGTTTTTCTTTTTTAGCTGAAGCTAAGTTGCAAGTAGCGACCACAACAACGGATCTTGCCGCGTTAGTTAAAGTTGTGGGTGCCGATAAGGTCGATGTGTTTGCGATCGCCAAAGGCACAGAGGATCCTCATGGTGTGGCGGCGAAACCTTCATTTATGGTGAAGTTGCGCTCGACAGATCTTGTGATCGCGCAAGGATTAGAGTTAGAAGCCGCTTGGATTCAACCTTTGATTCAAGGCGCGCGTAATTCGAAATTACAAGCTAAAGAGGGTTTATATGAAATTGCAGGTGAGCTTGATCCGATTGAAATTCCGAAAGGAAATATTTCTCGGGCGGAAGGAGATGTGCACCCCGGAGGAAATCCTCACTTTCAATTAGATCCAGTGCGTTTAGGAAAAGCCGCTGTGTTGATTGCGAATCGTTTAGCATTGTTATCACCAGCAGATAAAGATTTTTTCAACAAGAATGCTTTAGCGTTTCAAAAAAAAATGAATGATCAATTGAAAGTATGGAAAGAGCGTATCAAGAAAACGGGGATCACAGAGGCGGTCACATATCATAAGACTTTTTCTTATTTTTGTGATCGTTTCGAAATTAAATGTGAAGTGCAATTGGAACCTAAGCCCGGGATTCCTCCGACGGCAGGGCATCTGATTTCGGTGATCGATCAAATGAAAAAACGAAACATAAAACTTGTTTTGATTGAAAATCTTTACGAGGACACGGTAGGAAAAAAAATTAAAGTCAGTGTTCCCAGTGCAGTGATTCAAAGATTGCCGGTGGCGGTTGAAGGAGAATCCGGCATCGTGTCCAATCAAGATTTGATTGAAAGAATTGTAAAATCTATCGAGGAAGGAAGTCGCTAATGCCAGCCTTAGAGTTTCTTGCAGCCCCCTTTGTCTTGGCGATTTTGTTAGTAGGCATTCATGCCTACTTAGGATTGCATGTGCTTGAACGGGAAGTGATCTTTGTGGATATTAGTCTTTCTCAAGTGGCCGCTCTGGGAGGAGCGGTTAGTTTGTTCTTTATTCATGAAGGTGAAGGTACCACTTTAGCTTTGGCCTTATCGTTGGGCTTTTGTTTGATCGCTTCATTTTCTTTGGCGTTACTGCGACATTATGAAAAATCCATTTCACAAGAAGCTTTGATTGGAATGACTTATGCTTTGGCCAGTGGAGCGTTAATCTTAGTAGCTGATAAACTTCCGCACGGAGCAGAACATTTAAAAGAAGCTTTGATTGGAAATATTTTGTTTGTGACATGGCCTCATGTTTTACAAACTTTCATTATTTATGCTGTGGTCGGTATAGGTCATTGGAAGTTTAGAAAACAATTTTGGAAAGCCAGTCGCGGTGAAAAAGGAATGTTCTGGTGGGATTTTCTTTTTTATTTCCTCTTTGGCATTGTGATCACGTTCTCGACTCAGCATGCAGGTGTCTTGGTGGTGTTTGCGATTCTAGTTGCTCCCGCAGCGCTTGCGAGTCGTTTCTTTAAAAATGATTCACATCAGCTAGCGAAGCGTTTGGGATTATCGTGGGTGGTGGGAACCTTAGGTTTACTTTTAGCCTTCGTCTTAAGTTATAACTTAGATCTTCCCTCGGGAGCGGCGATTGTGTGTACGTTAACTCTTTTGTTCTTTGTGAGCCTACTAATTCGAGGAAAATCAATAGTTTAGATTTTTTTCATCCAAAATTGCAGGATTTTTTCAGAATCAATGGATTCATTCACGTCGGGCCAATTCATTTTGCAGAACATACCATCTTGTTTTTTAAATCCACGCTTTGACCAGAAGTTATCTAAAGGCTGATAGTTATCAGGTTTAAGTGGGTGATCGACGGGGCGAACCACCGAACAAAAAGCTACATAATCTGCATGGCAGACATCTTGAGCGAAGTTTTCGCGGTCCTGCATAAATTGAGATCCAATGCCTAGGCCGCGATATTGAGAGAATAAAATAGATTCGCCAAAATAGACGATTTTATTTAAATCTAAATCACGATCGGTAAAAGCTTTTTTGATTTCAGGATCAGCTTCCTGAGGAAGCCAAATGCAGCTAGTGGCTCCTATGAGCTGATCATGGTCGAAAGCCATCATGATAAACGACTTTTCAGCTCGGGCATAGCGCGACAGATATTTTTGTTCGTAATCTAATGAGCCGAGGTAAAGGTAAGGCCAGTCTTTAAAAATTTGAATACGGAGTTCCGCCAGTGGAATAATCCAATCGTTAATTTGTGACCCCGTAATAGATTTGTAAGAAATAGAACTATTTTTCATGACGATTTTTGTAAATTATAATAAGCTTTAGTCTGACCATCAAGGAGTTATATGAGCACGACAACTAATCTTATTCAAAAATACTACGATAGTTTTAACCAAGGTCATGTAGAAGGTATGTTTTCATGTCTTCACGCTGATTTTGTTCATGATGTGAATGAAGGTAAGCGCCAAGGCGGTTTAGCTGAATTCAAAAAATTTATGGATCACATGAACACCTGCTACAAAGAAGAATTAAAAGACATCTATATCATGCCTCATGCCTCTGGAAAGCGCGTTAGCGCTGAATTTGTTGTCCACGGAACATATTTAAAAACTGATGGAAAATTGCCAGAAGCAAAAAATCAAAAATATGTGATTCCGGCTGGAACTTTCTTTGAGATCAAAGATGATAAAATCCTTCGCGTAACAACTTATTATAATCTCAACGACTGGATTAAGCAGGTTTCTTAATGTCGACATTTCAAATCGCCTCAGCTCAATACCCTATTACTCGGCATGCCGATTTCTCAGCTTGGGAAAAGCATGTCAGTGATTGGGTTCAACAGGCGGCTTTGAAAAATGCGAAGGTTCTTGTATTTCCAGAATACGGATCAATGGAATTAACTTCATTGTTTTCGGAAAGCCTTCAAAAAGATCTTCAAGGGCAAATTCGTGAATTAGAAAAGCATTTGAATTCATTTCAGAAAACGTACGCGCAACTGGCGCGAAAGCATCAAGTTTATATTCTTGCTCCATCTATTCCAGTTAAATATCAGGACCGATTTATCAACCGAGCCTTCTTTTTTAATCCTCAAGGTGAAATGAAGTATCAAGATAAATTATCCATGACGCGTTTTGAAGACGAAGAATGGAAAATTTCCTCGGGCGATTTAGAGCTTTTTGTTTTTGAAACCCCGTACGGAAATATTGGAATCAGTATTTGTTTCGACTCTGAATTTCCACAGTACGCTTTTGAATTAGCACAAAACGGAGCCGAAATTTTATTGGCCCCTTCTTGCACGGAAACACAGGCGGGCCTTTCGCGCGTTCATATTGGATCTCGTGCACGCGCTTTGGAAAATCAAATGTATGTCGTTGTATCATCAACTGTGGGTGAGGCCGTCTGGTCTCCCGCAGTTGATTATAACACCGGACAGGCGGCTTTGTTTGCTCCGGCAGATAAAGGGTTTCCAGCAGATGGAATTGTGCAAATCGGTGAATTGAATTCCCGGTCATGGATCGTGGCTGAAATCGATTTACGAAAAATCGAAACAGTTCGTAATTCAGGCCAAGTTTTCAATCATAAAAAATCAGTGCAGAGCATGCACCAGAATTTAAAATTCAAAGTCACAAAAATTAAATTCTAGGATTAAATTAAGAATTGAGTTCTAAATCAAGTATTACTTTAAGTGTCATAAACTGAAATATAGCTAAAGAATAATCAATTGAAAATGAATCATTTGGAAACTGACAATTTGTTGCAAAGTTATACAACTTTTTTAGGGACTTTTTGAGCTAGAAGATAGATCCTAAGGACAGTTAAAAAGGATATAACTATGCTCGATCTTAAAAAATGTATGACATTAGTACTTCTTATTCTAACTCAAACTTTGTTTGCACAGAGTTCATCTTCCCAGGTATTAACCGTGGAACAGTTTTTAAAGCTTGCGGTTCAAGAGACCGAAGACTTTCAAGCTATTGATAAATCTATAAAATCTTTAGAATATGAAATCGATGCCAGAGATTTGCAATTAGCTACGAATCTTCAATTGAATGCGTTTGATTTGACCGATCGTAAAGATTCCTTTGTGAACTCGACTAGTCGTGACACTTCATCACGTGTTTACGGCGTTACATTATCGAAACCTTTTTCAAGCGGAACAGTTTTCTCTTTAGGCGCCGAGTATGAGTTAGCTAAGCTGGATAATGTGAATGACAAACTTTATCGCGCGAACTGGGAAGTTTCTCTGACTCAAGATTTATGGAAAAATGGTTTTGGTCGTTCAGTTAGACTACGTCGTCAAGGTGATCAGTTAGAATTAGAAAATAGAAAGCTGAATCTTTTATTGCAAAGACAGCAAATGATGAACACATTGGAAAATCTGTATTGGGATTATGCTTTAATTCAAAAAGAGCGAGTGATTCGTCAGGATAATTTAAAGCGCAGCGAACAGATTTTAAATTGGACGAATAAACGAGTTCGTTTGTCGGCGGCTCGTGATACAGATCTTTTGCAAGTTCAAGCCTTGTTGTCGAGTCGTAAATTAGAATTAGCTGATATTGAACGATCTGCCGTAAGTAATAAAAATCAGATGGATCAATTAATTCCAAGTCTTGCGAATAAAAGTTGGGTGCCAGATACGGCAGAGCTTGAAAAAGAGCGAGCGATTCAGTCTTTATTAACAGGTACCACTCAAAATGGAAATCCAGTGCTGTTGTCAAGTTTAGCGACAAAGTACAGAGCACAGCAGCTGCAAGCGCAGTCTGAAGCGGCTAGCGACAGCTTAAACCCCACATTGCAATTGCAGTTAGCGCACGGACAAAATGGTATTCGTCCGGACTCACGAGAAGCGGTTGATCGCGCTTTAGGAAATAATAAAACAGATGCGAATCGTATCGGGCTTATTTTCTCGATGAACTTAGATTTAGGTTTAATGGGTAAAAGCCGAGACTCGGCTCAATTAGCTGCCGAGTCAGCGGCTTTAACAGCGAAAAGATTAGAACGCACCAGTCAATTAAGTTGGACGGATCTTCAGGCTGAAATCTCGTATTTAAAGAACAGTCTTCAATTGTCGCAAGATCTTTATAATTTCCAAAAGAAGAATATCGAAACCAATCGTCGTTATTTCCAACAAGGTCGTAATACAGTTTTTGAATTTATTAATTTTGAAATCACAGCCGCTGATGCTGAGTTAAGATTTTTCAGAGTGCTAAACCAAATGAGAAAAACTGAAGGCACGGCTCGATTATTTACGGTAGATCAGAAAGCGAGTTTATAATGAATCTGATTCAAATTTCCATTCGTCGTCCCGTATTTGCCTGGATCATCATGGCAGCCCTTATTATTTTCGGAGCGATCTGTTTAAACCGCATGGGTGTGAGTCAGCTTCCTGACGTAGATTTTCCTATTGTGAGTGTGTCGGTCAAATTTGAAGGAGCTGCCCCGGAGGTGATCGAATCGGAAATCATCGATCCTATCGAGCAAAGCTTACTGGCGATCGAAGGCATTGAAGAGATGAAATCTTCTATCAGCCAAGGTTCAGGCAGTGTACGTTTAACTTTTAATATTAAACGTAACGTGGATGTGGCTTTACAAGAAGTGCAAACGGCGGTCAGCCAAGTAAGGCTTCCGATCGGAATTGATCCTCCTGTAGTACGTAAAAGAAATACGGAAGAATCGCCGATTATGTATATCGGTATTCAGTCGGATAAACCACTTCGCGAAACAATTAATTGGACCGAAAATTACTTACTGGATCAGTTCCGTTTCCTGCCAGGCATTGGACAAGTTAACATCGGCGGATTCAGTCAAAGAAATTTACGAATCTGGCCAGATACGCAAAAATTAAAAAAAGCCGATTTAACGGTCTCTGATATTTTAGATACAATTACGTCTCAGCACGTTGAAAGCGCGGCGGGAAATGTATCAACTGGAAAACAAGAATTACGTGCTCGTTGGATGGGGGAAGCGGCGACACCGGAAGCTTTCGGAAATCTACAAATCTTAAGACGTGGCGGACAGCTTATTCAAGATCGAGTGTATAAAATTAAAGATGTCGCTGGCGTTGAAGACGGGCTCAGTGACATTCGAAGAATGGCGCGTATCAATGGCAAAGAAGCGGTTTCGATTTCCGTTGAGAAAGCTCGTGGTAGTAATGAAGTAGAAGTGGCTAAGCTTGTGCGTGATAAAATCGATGCGCTTCAATCGAGCCTTCCTCCGGGATACAAATTGCAATTGAATGTGGACTTCTCGACTTCGACTAAAGCGGTGGTGGACACCACTTATCATAAGTTATGGGGAGCCGCCCTTGTAACGATTATTATTTGTTTCTTTTTCTTGGGAAGCTGGCAAGCCGCTTTAAATATTTTATTCTCGATTCCGACATCTATTTTGGGAACATTCTTGATTCTCAATTTTTCGGGATTCACTTTAAATCTATTCACGCTTCTTGCTTTAACCTTGGCGATATCCATCGTAGTCGATGATGCCATCATGTTATTAGAAAACATCGTTCGTCATCATCGGATGGGGAAATCGGCGCATCAGGCGGCTTATGACGGTTCGATGGAAGTTCTTCCTGCGGCAACAGCTGCGACATTAGCCGTTGTGGCGGTCTTCTTACCGGTTGTGTTCATGGATGGTATCATTGGTAAATTCTTCTTCCAGTTTGGTGTGACGATGTCAGCGGCCGTACTTCTTTCATTGTTAGAAGCGGTCACAGTGACGCCGATGCGTGCGGCGGCTTTATTGTCGGCTTCACCGAAAACATCTAAATTTGAACTTTGGTTAGATCATAAATTTGAACACATAGCTGATAAATATAAACACTTATTAAGTCTTACGATGAAGCATTCTAAAATGATCGTCTTTGGATCTTTAGTTTTATTTATAGCTTCGATGTTACTGGTTCAAAAAGTAAAACAGGAATTCGTACCGTCGCAAGATCAGGATTTAATTTTCCTCTCAGCGCAGACACCTCCAGGATCCTCTTTAGAGGCGACTTTGGAAAAAGCGATCGAGATGGAGAATATTGTTAAGAAAAATCCTTACGTGAGTAATTTCTTTGTCAACGTGGGTGCCGGTGGACCTAGTTCCACTGTAAATTCCGTGACGATGCCGCTGTCTTTGGTATCGCGTGAAGAGCGTAAACTCACTCACATGCAAATTATGGATCAGTTGCGAGAAGAATTGAAACCTGTGAAAGGGATTCGATTGCAAATGCGTGATAACTCGTCGAGAAATTTAACGACCGGTCGTCAGAGTCCGATTTCATTTAATATCAGTGGTCCGGATTTAGAAGTCTTACAAGAAAAAGCCGAAGAGATCATGAAGCGCTTAGAGGATGAAAAGTACGCGGTCGATATGGATACAGATCTTAAGGGTGGTTTTCCCGAGATGCGTATTCTTCCTGATCGTAAAGCTTTAGCGGACCGGGGAGTGACAGTCAGTTCAGTCGGACAACTCTTAAATTCGACTATTGCAGGAGCTCGTCAAAGTCGATTCACTTCAGGCGGACATCGTTATGATGTGCGTATTAAAATTCCAGATGACCAAATCAAATCGCAAAAAGATATTGAAGTGATTCAGATCCGAAATAACTTCGGCCTGCAAGTTCCTTTATCTGAAGTGGTTAACTTCGAAGAATTAAAAACCTTCCAATCCATCAATCGTGTGAATCGTCAAAGAGCGATCGGCGTTTTCGGAAACTTAGCTCCGGGTAAATCACAAAATGAAGTGATCGCCAAAGCTCAGAAGATTGTTAAAGAAGTTCTGCCTGAAGGCTACAAAATGGAATTAGAGGGAACTGCGGCGGGGCTAGGTGATAGCTTTAAAAGTTTATCAACAGCTTTAGTTTTAGGTTTGATCGTCGCATACATGATTTTAGCGATTCAGTTTAATTCATTTATCCATCCCGTTATTGTTTTAGTTGCGCTGCCATTCAGTTTGACTGGGGTACTTCTTATTCTTTGGATGACTGGCGTGTCACTGAATCTATTTAGTTTCATCGGTGTGATCGTACTGATGGGTATCTCGAAGAAGAACTCGATTATGATGGTGGAGTATACGAATAGTCTTAGACATGCAGGAGAGAAAGACGTTGTCACAGCCTTACTTAATGCCTGTTCGATTCGTCTCCGTCCAATTCTCATGACGTCTGCGGCGACAATTGCTGCGGCCTTACCGTTGATTATCGGTAATAGCATTGGTCAAGAAACACGAACGCCGATGGGTCTGGCCATTATCGGCGGATCGATCGTATCGACGGCCTTCACACTAATTGTAGTCCCAAGCTTGTATAAATTGATGTCTCGTTTGGAAAATAATCAGAAGATTCATTTAGACGGGGATGAGCCTCGAATTGAAACTCATCAAACAAATGGTAATGGAGCCGCCGCTACCTTAAGTTAAAATAAAAAAAGCCATCTGAAAAGATGGCTTTTTTATTGCGCAATAACGATCGTTTTAAATTAATCGCAAATAAGGCATGAAGAATTTAAGTAGCTATAGTCTCCAGAGATTTCAGCACAAAATTTTTCACTGTAGTTACGAACAGTATGGCATTCAGATTCAGTCACTGAAATGCTTTGGCATGAATCGATTGATTTGAAGATTTTAGATTCCTCAGCTTCGTCGATACTAACGACTTCTTCACCGTAAGCAAAACACAAAGCATTACGAGTGAATTTTCCAAGGTGGAAGATATCTTCAGAGCAAGAGTATCCGATGCTAACATTACATGAGTAAGATTGTTGTGAGTAAGCCGCTGAGCTTGCTAACATTAACAGACTGATTAATAAACTTTTCATTGAAAGCCTCCTGAGATTGAGGCCTTTATATATGACATTGTGGCTTAAAAGGCCACTGAATTTACGTAAGAGAGTAACTTAGAATGGCCTTTATAAGTAAAATTTTCAGTAAATTGACCTATTCGCACAACTTACGGTTTAAGAAGTGACGCCGCAGCCAAGTTCTAGGCTTGTAAGACTATTTCTTTAATCGTTCCGCAACAGAATTCACAAAATTAAATTGAGACCCACTGAGTTTGTAAGTGGGGTTCTGTTGTTGAATTAAATTTTTTAAATCGTCGAAATCTTCGCCTAAAATTAAATGCGCCGAAATAATCATAGTCGAGGTACGGCCAATGCCGGCCATACAGTGAACGACTACATTTTTATTTTCTAAACGGGCTTTTCGGAAAATTTCTGCCAGCTGTTCAGCTTGTTCAAATGTCGGAGGATGCATATCATCAATAGCTAAATGGTGTAGGTCAAAGTGTTCAGCTAATTCATCTTTTTGATTATGATTTTCTGTTAAAGTCACAATAGTTCCAACACCATTTTTTTTCATGAAGTCGATTTCATGAGCCAAACGTTCTTGGTTGAGGCGAAAAGAAATTTCATCTGGAGTGATTTCAAAATGTTCGATACATTTTGTTTTATCGGCGACTGAGAAAAAAATTTTACGAGCGTGGTTTAAATCATCGAAGCTTTTGATGATGTTTTCAAATTGGGTGTCATCCATATTGAAAAACTGTCGAGCTAAAGAGCCGTATTCACGAAGATGTGTTTTGAAAGATTGTAAGGGGTAGGTAGCTGTCGTGCGCTGTCCAAGCCAGGCAAAGACGATCGATTCTTCGTAAGGCATATCAAACCAACGAATACCATTAAAACCAGGGCGTGCCATGCCCGCGATAGAATTTTGTTTAAACCACCAGAATGCTTTCATGGATTCTTTTTAAATTTAATTGAGGACATTGGCTAGGGAAAAAAGCCAAAAAAGACGATTTGCATATTTTCTGTCAAAGCAATTGAAGCTCCATGCTCATCAAGCATAAGATGAATTTGAGTGACACTTGGGGTAAGTCCTGTAATTAATCTTTAAGGTAAAATAGCACCTTGTCATTTTACGCTTTAAAATAGACTGATGGATTAAATCACTTATAAAATTTAGCCATGAAAGTACGTTGGATCATTTTATCATTATTACTCATTTCCATTATTATCACTGCTGTCTTATGGCAAAAAAGTCTTTCTAATGCCAAAGAAATTGAAAATGTGAGTGCCACAATTGAAACAGATCCCGTTATTCCAGTCGAACCACGCTATCCTTACGAAATTGAACCTAAATCAACTTTTTCATCATCACTTTTAGCTTTAGATGTTTCAGCTTTAGATATTCAAGCCGTAGTGGTTGCAGCGAAACCTTATTTTGATTTAGGTCGATTAAAAGCGGGGACTCATTTTCAAATTATTAATTCTCAGACAGAGCCTCCGGTATTTAACGGTATTCAAATTAAAATGACGCCAAGTGAATCATTGCGCGTACAAAGATCGCCGACCGGCGAATGGATAGCCGAGCGTATTCAGAAAAAAGTAACCACACGAGTTGTCTCTTTTCAAGGAACTGTGAAAACGTCTTTATGGGATTCAGCGATTGAAGCTAAAATGAATCCACGCTTGATTGCTGATCTGGCTGAGATCTTTGCGTGGCAGGTGGATTTTTCTCGCGAAGTTCAGCCCGGAGATAAATGGCGTTTCGCCGTTGAGGAAGAATTGGTTCAAGGTGAACACATTGGGTGGGCTGAGATTTTATCGGCAGAATATATTCGTGGTACAGATACCTATAATGCGACATTATTTAGATCGCAAAGTCCCACAGGCGAAATCACGATTGGCTATTATGATGCCGAAGGAAAAAGTTTAAAACGAGTCTTCTTGAAAACGCCCATTCAATACTCAAGAATTTCTTCACGATTCCAAACGAAGCGTTTCCATCCCGTGTTAAAAATTGCACGACCTCATTATGGAGTCGACTATGCGGCTCCTACGGGAACTCCGATCAGAGCAGTCGGTGATGGCACTATTATGATGGCAGCACGAAGCGGTGGTGCCGGAAACATGATTAAGCTTCAGCATAATTCAACTTACTCAACGGCCTACAAACATTTAAGCCGTTTTGCTCAAGGCATTCGTGCTGGTGTTAAAGTCAAACAGAGCCAAACGATAGGTTATGTAGGTTCATCGGGTTTATCATCAGGGCCTCATTTACATTTTGAATTTTATGTAAACGGAAAATATGTTGATCCTCTTGGCCAAAAGTTTCCTTCCGCTGAGCCTGTAGCCCCAGAAAAATTAGCTGACTTTGCTATTGTTCAGAAAAAATACGCTAACTATTTGCCGGCTTGGAATGGAAATAAGCTATAGGCCTTGCACCTCATCGGATTAAAGCTTAAGTTAGTAGAAATAAAAAATCTAGCTGACTAACGAGGTTCTTATGCTTCCGATGTGGAATAACTCTGACGAATACAACGGTTTCAACTCTCCTGAATTCAAAAAAGATATTGAATTGATTGAATCGGGTATTCAAAAAATAAATACGCTAGGACAAGAACTTTCTAAATCATTATCTGAGACTGATCAGCCGATCAGCGAATCTTTGCTTCAATCAACTCATAAAATTTTGGCGCTGCGTATGGATGTTTATACCTTAATGGGAAATATTTCGACTTTTACTCATTGCGAACAAGCGCTTGATGCTAAGAATAAAGAAGCCAAGAAAATCAGTTCGCAGATAGAAAATCTGGTCACGCGGTTTGAAACTGCATTTAATCCATGGAATTTATTTATTTTAAAAACCACTGATGAAAACTTTAAAAAAATAATGAATTCAGAGAATTCAAAAGATTATTCATTTTATTTTTCTCATCAAAGAAAACTCAAATACACTTTATTATCGAATGCCGAAGAGAACATATTAACACAGCTTAAAGTTTCAGGTCATTTATCGTGGGGAAATCTATATAATTCGATTTCCGGCACAGCTCCAGTGGAAATGCATACGGATACAGGCGTAGAAACAGTCAGTATCGCTGTGGCTTCAGGTTTGACTAAAAATAAAAATGAAAAAACTCGTGAAGCTGCTTGGAAAGGTTTACAAAAAACTTGGTCGGATCATAAACAGTCTGTAGCGGAAATTTTGAATGCTTTAGCGGGCTGGCGTTTAGACGTTAACGAATTAAGATCTAAAGAACAAAAACAAAGTTTTTTAAGTCAGCCCTTACACAATAATCGTATTACTGAAGAAACTTTAAATGCAATGGTGAACGCCATTATTGAATTTAAGCCGCAAATTCAATTAGGTGCGAAAACCATGGCGAAGCATTTAGGTAAATCGAAACTTGATCCGTGGGATTTATTGGCACCGGCACCAATCGAAGGAGCACCGCTCTCGTTTGAAAATTCATTCGAAAAAGTCAAAAATAGTTTCACAGCAGTGGATCCAAAGATGGGTGAATTTGCTCAGATGATGCTAGATAAAAATTGGATCGACGCCAGTGTCAGACCCAATAAAAGAAACGGGGCTTTCTGTACAGGTTTTTCCAAAAGTCGTACACCACGCATTTTTCAAACATTTACAGGCTCAGCGTTAGATACCTCGACTATGGCTCATGAATTAGGTCACGCGTATCACTCGTGGGTTATGCGAGATATGAATTTAGCTGCTTCACGCTATCCGATGAGTCTGGCTGAGACAGCCAGTATTTTCGCCGAAAATGTTTTATTCGATCATGAAATTGAAACTGCGAAAACTAAAGATGATTTGTTAGCCGTCTACTGGGCTACGACAGAGCAAGCCGTAAGTTTATTATTAAATATTTGCACTCGTTTCGAATTTGAAAAAAACTTTTATCAAAAAAGAAAAGAAGGTTATGTCGGAGCCGATGAATTATCTGATCTGACGGCTAAAGCTTATGATGCTTGGTATGGCGATAGTTTAAGTGAACCAGATCGTATGTTCTGGGCAACGAAACTTCACTTTTCAATGGCGCACATTAGTTTTTATAATTTTCCATACACTTTCGGTTATCTATTTAGTTTCAGTTTGTACGCGCGTAAAGAAGAATGGGGTAAGGATTTTAGCCAAAAGTATATTTCAATCTTAAGAGATACTGGAACTATGACGGCAGAAGATCTAATCCAAAAGCACTTAGGGGAAGATATTACTAAGGTTGAATTTTGGCGTAAAAGCTTAAGTGCTATTTCAAATAAAATTATTAAATTTAGTCAGATGGACGTTTGAAGTTAATCTGACTAATGAGGTGCTTGTTTTTTTCTAAAGTATTTGAAAGACACTACAAGCATGCCAAAATTAGCACATCCTTCTTTGCCAGAAACAGAGTGATGTATTTTGTGGGCCGAATTCACTCCGCGAATATACCAGTTATTTTTAAACTGAATGAAGGTCCATCTTCTATGAATAATAATTTCGTGGACAAAGAAATAGGCGGCCCCGTAGGCCATAATGCCGAATCCAATCGAGCCTAGAATCGGTATGTGGTAGATGCTATCAAAAAGTATGAATAAAAAACTGGGAACCGCAAAGAAAAGCGCAAAAAAATCATTGAGCTGATACGAGCGCTCGGGATGAGGGTTGTGGTGATCATAGTGAAGAACCCAAAGCGGTCCGTGCATCACGTATTTATGTAGAAACCACGCCATAAACTCCATCGCGCAAAAAGTGAAAATAAAGATCAAAATATACATCGTCGTAGAAATCATAAAGTCGCTTTCTTTTTAAAAAAGTCATTCTTAAGTAGAAGATAAAGAATAAGGCCTTGGCAAAGCATAAGATTAGTCGCTAAGAAAAAAACCGCTTCTTCAAAGGGAAGAGTGTACAACTTAAGGCCTATGGTTTGTGTTTCTGATATAGACCAGATGTTTTTATAAAGCGCATAGCTATCGGCCAACCATAAGTAGATTGTAGGAGGCCATAGACAGAGCATAAACGTTTTAAGATTCGCGATTAAATGCTCGCCACCAATAACCCATTGAAGGATGAAGACGGGTAAGACCCAAACGAGTATAAGTCCTAAATATTTTGTCGACGTATTTTGAAGCATTAAAAGACTTGATACAAAAAGGATGGCAAACAAGCTGACGATAAAATATTTCGCCTTTTTTTGATCTGTATTTTTTTTAATTTCATTTTTATTCAGGATAAATAAGCACCAACTGGTTGTCATAACAGTTTGAAGTAAGAAAAAACAGTATTCTTCAAAAGGGACGTAACCAATTTTAAATAAAATATTGTGATCTTCGTAGCTCCATATACCGGTCTTGACTAGATAATTATCCCAAGGTGTTGTGTATACGAAAGCCATAAGCATAAGAAGGTACATAGCCTGTTTAAGATTCTTTTTGTCGAAGTAAGTACTCTGTTTAAAATAAATAAGTCCTAAAACCACTAAAGGAATAATGAATACGATGAGAAACATGGAATAGGTCATACGATAGCCTCGGTAGTTTGTTTAACTGGCTTTTTCCAAAAGCGAAGTGTCATTAATTGAGGTAAGACTTTGAAAAAGACGTAAGTTTTTTCAAATACATTCAAGTAAGTCCGTCCCTGAAGAACTTCATAGTTATTTTTTTTAATTTTTAATCCAATATGTCGATAAAGTTCTCCAGCTAAAAGAATAACAAAGCGACATCTTAACGGTATATAAGGGAGACCTAAGTAGCCGGTCTGATAATATTCGTCGGCACGTTGGAGGTATTTAGCTACAATGTTTCTTAAAGCTTGAGGTGCTGGACCTTTTTTTTGTAAGTCTTTTAACTCTAAATTATTTTCTGTTAAATCGCTTAAAGGCAGGTAAGTTCTATGATTGACAGCATCTTCAAGGACATCTCGGCAGATGTTAGTGAGCTGCATAGCTTTTCCTAAGTTGACCGCGTACATGTGAGCCTGATTGTCTTGAACGTTCATGAGAGGGTTCATCATCAGTCCCACTACGCCGGCCACGTGATAACAGTAAAGATCGAGATCTTTGTCGGTTTGGATTTTTCGACCGGAAACATCCCACTCAGCACCATAGATGAGATCGAGCATGTGATTTTTTTGAACTCCGATTGAAATCAAATTCTGGATAGATTTGTCTTTGGAATCAAATTCATCATTTCCATCTAGGGCTTTTTTTATTTTATCAATTTCGATCTTAGCTTCTGTCGGATGAAGTTCATCGGCACAATCATCTACATATCTACAAAAACTATAAAGTGTTGCGATAGATACCAATTGTTTCTTTGGTAAGAAAACTCCGGCAAAGTAAAAACTTTTTCCATTTCTAGCCAAAATATCAACAGAAGAGGGATGATTCATGTTACATCCACGACATAATTTGAGTTGATGAAGGCACGACTCTTTCGATCACCTTAGCCGAACTTAAAACGCCAGGGACACCAGCTCCGGGGTGAGTATTGGCACCTACGAAATAAAGTCCTTTAACATCTTCTGAGCGGTTATGAAATCTAAAGTAGGCCGACTGTGAAATGGTCGGTTCTATGCCGAACGCGGCGCCATGTTCGCTTTGTAAATCTTTTTCGAAGTAGTCCGGAGTGACGTGCAGGTCGACATCTAAATTTTCGATAAGTCCTGGTAAATAATTTTTATCTAACCAGCTGTAGATCTGATTTTTGTATTCGTGTTGAGCTTCTTTCCAATTAATTCCACTTAAATTATTAGGAACCGGAGCTAAAGCATAAAAGCATTCTTTACCTTCGGGAGCCATTTGACTGTCTGTTCGCGTTGGAGCGTGTAGGTATAAACTGAAATCGGGAGGAAGTATTTTTTTTCTGAAGATATCATTTAGTAAGCCTTCATAGCGAGGTCCCATTAGAATAGTATGATGTTTGATATCCGTATACTGCTTTTTCGTACCGAAGTAGGCTACGAAGAGTCCCATAGAATGAGATTTGAGTTTCAATTTCCAATCGGCGTGAGTTGATCGGTGAGAAGAGTCAATCATGTCGCGGTACACGCGCACCGGGTCCGCATTTGAAACGATCACATCACAGTCATAATAAGTTTCATCCTGAGTAATGACCCCACAAACCTTTCCGTTTTTAACATCTATTTTAGATACAGATTTGTTCTTTAAGATTCGTGCGCCTTTTTTAATAAGGAGCTTTTCAAAAGCTTTGATCAGCTCGTGAGTGCCGCCTTTAGCAAAATGAACACCCCACTTACGTTCTAACCAGTGAATGAGTAAATAGATCGATGTGATTTTAGTCGGATCGCCTCCGACCAGTAAAGGCTCGAAGCTGAAGGCTTGGCGCAGGCGTTCGTCTTTAATATAAGTGGATACCAGTGAATAAACGCTTTTATAGTTTTGCAGTTTGACCATATCAGGAATCACTCTAAGCATAGACGCTACGGTATCAAAAGGTTGATCTGCTAACTTAGTGTATCCAATATCAAAAATTTTTTCAGTGTGTTTGGCTAACTTACGGTATCCGTCCACATCTTGAGGACTTAATGTTTTAATGTTCGCTAGAAGTCTCTCTTCGTCTCCGACGTAATCGAAGTGTGATTTATCATCGAAAACAATACGATAAAAAGGATCAATCGGAAGTAATTCGAAATACTCTTTTGGATTTTCACCCAGCATTTCAAAAAGTTCGTTAATCAGATAAGGAGCTGTGATCACCGTCGGTCCGGCGTCAAAAGTATAACCTTTTTCTTTAAAGACGCTAGCGCGCCCACCTAATTGATCGCGAGCTTCCAATAAGGTCACATCGTAACCTTTGTTGATCAATCTGACGGCCGAAGCAAGGCCGCCGAAACCAGAGCCCATAACGATGGCTTTTTTCATGTGTTCCTCTCTATGTTCTCAGTCTTAAATAATCTATCCATAAAACAATAATATAATCCAAAATTTTTATCGAACCGTTTGTGATGAATGGCGTGGTGTCCGCCAGAAATAAAATGGTGTGTGATCAATTTATTTTTCCATAATTCGACGCCGAGGTGATTCGATATAGCACTTAAAGTCATAAACGTCATGTAGGCGATTAAAACTAAGGGATGCAAAGGCAATATGATAACGACTAGTGGAAGAAAAGCCGCCAAGATGATGGCTTCGTAAGGATGAAATGAAAACGAAGCCCAGGGGCTTGTATTTTTTGAGAGATGGTGAATGTGATGGACGTGTTTGAAAACGGACTTCAAGTGCATCCATCTGTGAGTGAGATAGAAATAAATTTCGTGAATCAGTGAAAGAAGAAGGAAACTGATAAGTAAATAAGGGTAACCGTAATGGTTCAGCTTAAGGTAGATCTGAGTTTTATCAGCTTGCCAAAGTAAAGCTAACACCACTCCACCCAGTGCAAAGATAACACTTGATACGAGCGAGTATATGATTTCGGTTTTAATTTGATTCCGATAAAAATGACCGTCGTGCAAGTAAGATAAAGATGATTTTCTTTTAGATTTCCAGAAGAAGATGTAAAAAGGAAGAACAGATATAAAGTAGCGAGCTACGATAAATAGATAGACCACGAGGAAAGCCAAGGTGATACCTTGGACACTGAAAAAATCCAATGGAAGATATGATTCAATTTTTTCGTAGTGATCTAAGGAAGTCATTCATCAGCCTGTAAAGGTTGACTTAAAATTTGCTCGAGCAAATGTTCAGTCAATTTTTTTAATTGCAAATTATCTTGAACAATATCTAAGTCCAAAATTTCTTTTCTCAGTTCTTCAATTTGCTCTAAGCACTTTGAAAGTGTTTTTTTATGTTTAAAAAGAGCCATAACTTTTTTAATG
>CAZXZW010000026.1:0-24243 GCA_964645745.1 uncultured Bdellovibrio sp. | reverse complement strand
TTTTTGAAAACTGTGAAATCCCTGCAGACCGCTTAGTAGGCGCTGAAGGTGATTCAGTACATCATATGATGAGAAATTTAGAAATCGAACGCGTAGGATTAGCTGCGATGTCTCTAGGTATCGCTCGTCGTTCAATTGAAATTATGAATAAGTACGCGATTGAACGTCACTCATTCGGTAAACCATTAAATTTCTACGGACAAATCCAAAAGTACATCGCTGATTCTTACGCAGAATACAAAGCAGCTTCAGCATACGTTTATGATACCGCTCGCAAAATGGATTTAACTAAAGAAGGTAATCGTCTTGATTCTGATGGTGTTAAACTTGTGGCGACAACGATGGCTAAAAATGTTTCTGATCGCGCGATTCAAGTTCTCGGTGGTTTTGGCTACGTCGCTGAGTACGTGGTGGAACGCCTTTGGAGAGACTCTAAATTATTAGAGATCGGTGGCGGAACTTTAGAAGCTCACCAAAAAAATATTACTCGTGATTTAGCTAAAGCTGGATTTTAATGTTTCCACTTAAGAATCCTATTGAGTATCAACTAGGTCAGTTCGCTGACGTGGCTGATATTGAAAAACATATTTGGCCTTTATTAACACCTGATCGACAAGGGAAAATCGAAAAAGTAGCGGCTAAGCGCTGCTTTGATATTTCCGTGGTGTTAGAAGGTATTTATGATCGTGGTAACATCAGCGCTGTCATGAGAACCGCCGAAGGTTTAGGTTTTTCAAATTTTCATATCATCGAAACTTTTGAAAAATTTAAAAATGCAAATCGTGTAACTCAAGGGGCTGATAAGTGGGTCGAAGTTAAAAAATGGAAGAGCACCACTGAAGCGATCAAACATTTAAAAGATAATAAAATTCGTATCTGTGTCACATCGCTGGAAGCGGCCAAGCCACTTCACGAAGTTGATTTCTCCACTCCCTTAGCTTTAGTTTTGGGTAATGAAAAATCCGGTGTGTCTCAAGAAATTTTAGAAGCCGCTGATGAACGCGTAATTATCCCGATGCCAGGCTTTGTTCAAAGTTTTAATATCTCAGTCGCCGGCGCTTTGTGTCTGTATCAAATTTATCAAAGTCGCTTACATAAATTAGGAAAATGTGAAGACGTGAGCGAAGAACAAATCCGTATCTTAAAAGCGGAATACGCTTTAAGAACGATGGACTCGTCGGAAGCTATTTTAAATAAGTTAAATATAAAATAGGTTCTCAAGTAATTTTCATTTACTGAAATGACGTGATTTTTGAGGATTCACACGTTATTTAAAAGTTCAGGAGTACTTATGAAGAAAATGATGTTCGCTTTATTGATGTCGTTGTCGTTATCAGCTTTGGCTGAAGAAACTGTTCAAGTTAACTTGATCATCCGTAACGGTAAGTTTGAACCGGCTGAAATCAAAGCTCCTGCTAATAAAAAAATTGAACTTGTAGTTGAAAACAAAGGCCCAGGCGCGGAAGAATTCGAAAGTATTGAATTAAAACGAGAGAAAATCATTCCTCAAGGTCGTACAGTAAAAATCAATTTAGGCGTTTTGAAAAAAGGCGTTTATCCTTTCTTTGGTGAGTTCCACATCGAAACAGCACAAGGTAAGTTGATCGTCGACTAAATAGCTTAAAAAAGCAGTGAATAAGGCACTTTTTACGTAGGTGTCTACACTGTTTACACTCTTGAATTTAACCATTATCATTTGGGTTTCAGCTTGCACGCTTTCAGTGCAAATTTTGACTTACCAATCTCATCTATGTATATTCCGTCCACTTGAAATATGGAGATTACAGAAATGAAGTTTGGACTTAGTCAGCGCTTAGTTATTGGTTTAGTTACGACATGGGGATGTGCATCTGGCGCTTTGGCTCAGGAATACCCGCAATTCACACAAACACTTAAAGGTTTAATGACCTACCGTCAGTTCGAAACATTCGAACGTGCGGCTTTAACGACCCCTTACACGCGTAAAGCTTTTGATTTAAATGCGCTTGAGTTAAAAGGCGAATATAAAATCAACGCAAAATCAGAATTAGAATTTGAAATTGAATTTGAACACGGCGGAACGGGTAGCACGTTAGAATACGACGGACTTGAAGAGTTCGGTGAATTCGAAACGGAACTTGAAAAAGGTGGAGAAGTTGTGGTCGGTGAACTTTATTACCGCGCCTCTCTTCCGAATCAGTCTTGGGTTAAGGTAGGAAAAATTCCTCTTCCGATTTCTTTAAGTAACGTTCAAGAAAGTTATTTACTTTATCCTTCAGTTTTAACGGCCTCTTTAGAGGCTAGTATGATCGCCACTGAATGGCGCGAGATGGGTATCGAATTCCAAAAACGTTGGGACTCAGATATCAACGTTCGTGTGTTAGCGACTTCGGGATTAAACTCTGAACTTTTCCGTAAACACAACTGGGTGGGTGGTGGATACCAAACACGTTTCGAAGATTCTAACGGAGAAAACATCGCAGGAACTTTGGTTGTTGAATACGGTGACGTGGCTCGTGATAACGGTATCGCGGCGGCACTTTACTATGGTGAAACCAAAGGAAATCGTTATAAACGTAACAAGCTTGATGTCAGCGCAGCCGTGACATTAGCTTCAGTTTATGGACGTTGGACTTTCTTTGACGATTTAGAAATCCGCGGACAAGCTATCCAGGGAACATTAACGAATTCAGATAAAGTTTCGCAAGCCAATAACACGTTGGCAGCAGCTTTAAATCCAGGGGCATATTCTTCATTAGGTCACAAAGCTCAATTAGAAATGGGAGAGATCTCGTATCGTTTCTTAAAAGATGACGATTCATCAACAAGAGCTTACGCAAGTTACCAGCACGTAGATACTATGGCTGAAGTTGAAGGTTCGATTTTAAAAGACGATCGTTTTAATCAAGCAGCCTCTTCAGTAGGTCTTATGCAAGTTTGGGATAAAATTTTCTTCGTGAAAGCGCAATACACGAAAAACTCGAATGCTTTAGCGGTTCTTCCAGCGATGGATGAATACATCTTAGGTTTTGGATTCGACTGGTACGGATTTAATTTATAATTATTAATTAATAATAGGAGCAATTTTATGAAAAAGAATAAACAGTTATTAGGTTTGATGTTAGTTGGAGCTTTAGCTTTGACGTCTTGTACTCAGGCCAAAAATAATTCTGCGACGGATACGACTGTAACTAAAACGACAGACGGTTCTACGACAGAAGATAAAGCTATTCAGAATTTAGCTAAAAATATTATTCTACCAGCTTACCAAGGTCTTTCAGACAGCGCAGAGGCCTTGCATGACCAAGTTTTGGTTTTAGAAAAAAACAAAACACAAGCCAACTTAGATAAAGCTCAAGCTTTGTGGAAACAAACACGCGTTTACTGGGAATCAACAGAGTCTTTCTTATTCGGTCCAGTTGAATCATTAAGTATCGATCCGATGATCGACACATGGCCTTTAAACATCACAGATCTTCAATCGATTTTAGATCAAGGGGCTCCGATCACGGCGCAAGTGATCCGTACTTCAGGTGCCAACTTAAAAGGTTTCCACACAGTTGAATTCTTATTATTTGGTAATGGTAAAACGACTAATACAAAAGCCATCACTGTTTTAACTGACCGTGAAATCGAATATCTTAAAGCGACAACTGAAATCTTAGCGGAAGACACTTTAAGATTAACAACAGCTTGGACAACTCAATACGATCCAGATATCGCAGGTTCTCCATCTTACATTTCTTTAATTTTGAATCCGAATCCAGATACAAATCCAGTTTACAATTCAAAGCACGCTGTGATTACAGAGTTCGTAAATGGTATGGCTGGAATCGCGGACGAAGTAGCTAACGGAAAAATTGCAGAACCATTAGGTGCCAGTTCGGCTGAAGCGGATCCAACAGCAGAAGAATCTCCATTTTCTTGGAATTCAATCACAGATTTCTCTAACAACATCCGTAGTATTCAAATGATGTACACAGGTACAGGTATGAACGGTGAAACAGGTGTTGGTATTAAACACTTAGTAAAAGAAAAAGATGCAGCTTTAGCTGAAGAAGTCGAAGCTCAAATTGCTTTATCAATTAAGAAAATTCAAGATATCGCCGGACCAGAGGGTATATCTTTCGGTAAAGCAATCTTAGATGATTCTAAGCGTGGTCGCGTGTCGGCGGCTCAAGCAGAAGTAAACAAGTTATTTTCTCTGTTTTCGCAAAAAGTATTACCATTATTAAAATAGTTTTTTCTCTTGAAGGAAATAGGGTGGACGATGAAAGCTTTTAAATTATTATGTCTAAGTACATTATTAGTTTCGATCAGCGCTTGCTCGGGTGGAAGCTCGGGTGATTCGTCGACACCTGTGGTAGTGATCGAACCTCAAAAGGCTGAATTCTGGCAGGTGAAAAGCCTTGGTGGTGAAGCCACGTCTTTAGACGAAGTGGCGACAAGCCATGCTTTTGGTTATCCTATGCCAAACTTATCAGAAGCAGAAACTGAACAGCATATGAAGGGTGACCCTCATTTTGAAAGACAGTTTTCAGATGATCCAACTCGTCCTGATTTTGGATTAGGACCGGTACAAAATAATACAAGTTGTGTCGGTTGTCATAACCGCGACGGTCGTGGCTCTTTACCGATTGGATTAAGTACGACAGCTTGGACTAAGATTGGTGTTAATGAAGCCATCTTTCTTCGTATCAGTATTGAGAACGATCAAATTTTAAATTCACCTAAAGAAATGAAAAATCATTTTGGTGAACCAACGGCTGTTCCAGGTTTTGCGACGCAGTTGTTTCATACCGCAACTCGTAGTCTTCGTCCGGATTTTCCAGGAGACGGTTTAGCTGAAGTGTACATGAAATTAGAGAAATCTTCTTTCACTTACCCGGATGGACGCACAGTAGAATTATCGAAACCCATTTTCGAAGTGAGAAACCCTTACGATCAATGGGTGGATCAAGTCACGGGTGAAAAGAAAAGTCGTCTTTTTGAAAAAGACATTCGTTTTAGTCCGCGCATGGGCCCTCCGATGATTGGTCTTGGATTATTAGAACACATTCCAGATGCTGATTTGATTGCGAACTCGCAAGTGGATCGCTCAAGTGAAGGCGTTTACGGAAAATTAAATAAAGTTTTCGATGCTGTGAAATACAAAAACGGTGACATCTATCCTTTGAGTATCGGTCGTTTTGGTCTTAAAGGCAGTACTCCAACTGTTGAACAACAATCATTAGGTGCTTTGCAAGGTGATCTTGGTGTTACAAACTACTTATTTCCTGAAGAGAGTATTCACGGCACACCGTTAATGGATAAGTACTTAGCTACGTTATCGATCCCGATGAAAATCGAAGCGACTGATGATTTTGCGAAAAGTTTAGTTTTCTATTCTTCCACATTAGCTGTTCCACCACGTCGTAATGTAGACAAATTAGAAGTGATCGAAGGCGGGAAAATATTTGCTAAAGTCAGCTGTACAAGTTGTCACACACCTTCATGGAGAACCGGTGCAGCTCCTATTCCAGGTTTGGCAAATCAAGAGATCTATCCTTTCACGGACTTGATGGTTCATGACATGGGTGATGGCTTAGCAGATCATCGTCAAGATTTCGAAGCGAACGGTCGCGAATGGAAAACTCGCCCACTGTGGGGTATTGGCTTAACAAAAGTTATCAATCCACGTGCCGGATTCCTTCATGACGGTCGTGCCGCGACCATCGAAGAAGCGATTCTATGGCATGATGGTGAAGCAAAGTACTCTAAAAATAAATTCGTGAACTTACCTCAGGCGGATCGCGCGAAGTTGATCCAATTTATTAACTCTTTATAAGGTACGCCGTTCTTTTTCCGTCGATATATTTGATTTGAATGTGGAAAACCGAAAGTCGAAAGCTTTCGGTTTTTTTATTTTGAGTAGAGTTGTCTTAAAACGTGTATACGCACGGAAAAAGAACGGCCTACCTTTTAGTTTCTTAATTTTCGAATGATGAAGCCTTTGGTTAGATTGGCCAATGCATCGGGTAATTCCAAGTCAAAACCGGGTGCTGGTAAGGCTTCGATTTTGTAAGCGTCTTTTTTAAGTTTGAGAGTGAAACTTTTGATCACTTCGTCTAAATTCCATTTTTCATAGTTGCACGTAAATACCATCGTGCCATTCATGTTCAGGCATTTCCACATCGCGGAAGCAAGTTCTGGAAGATCTTTTTCAATTTTCCACACAGTAGTCTTTGTGCGGCCGAACGATGGAGGGTCGCAGATGACCAGGTCCCACTTGCGATTACGCTTCAGTGAGCCTCCTAGGAACAATAAGGTGTCCTGGGCGAAGAATTCATGTTGATCAACAGTCAGGCCATTTAATTTAAAATTCTCTTTGCTCCATTCCAAGAATGAAGGGCTGGCGTCAACAGTAGTGACTTGTGTAGCTTTTCCTAAAGCAGCAGCTACGGAAAAACCAGACGTGTAGCTGAAGAGATTTAGCACTTTTTTATTTTCAGTATTTTGGAAAACCCATGAACGGTTTTCACGTTGATCCAAGAATAATCCCGGAGAGAACCCCGAGTTCTGTTTTAATTTATACTGAGCTTTATAAGGTGGCGATTTTTCTTGTGCGATCCATTCGGTCGGAGTGTGAGTGCCTGCAAATAGTTTTTCAGTTTCTTTTCCGCCAACGCCGTAACCGCGATTAACCATGTGACGAATGCACGATGTTTTTTTAATCGATGTTGCAAAGTCTGAGATTTCTTTTTGCTGATCTTCAGTCGGTGCAGTTTCGCGGTACCAGTAAACCCATAAGACTTCGCCGTAGATATCGGCTTGAATTTCTGATTTTAAATCATGGATCAAACGATAACAGTCCGTCGCTTCGACATGGTACATACTGTTTAATGAGAGCCACGCGTTTTGAAACAAGCTTTTAAGATCATTCGATTTTGAAGGCGTTTCTGATTTGAAATGGTAATCTTGATTTTCAAAATTAAATTTTAATTCAGAAATGTGCGATGTAGAAATATCTTTGAACTGGTCTTTTAATTTTTTTGCGATGTCAGTTGTTTTAGCTAAGAGCAGTAAACCCGAAGTTTCTGGTGCCATTTCGTAAACGGGAACTAGTGCCAAATTGAGTTTTTTTGACAAAACTTCAACCACGCCCAGCTGCTTTTCTGACAATTTTTTCATGCGCATACCTGCAGGTTTACGGAACACCACGAAATGTGGGGTGAGATCGAACTTGAGGCTGGCTGGGATGTCTAAGTGTTGCACAACGTAAAAGTAGCACGGTTTTCATTGTAGGTCATTATGAAGTTTAATATGATCGAGGTACATTGAAGGAGAATTCAATCTATGAAACAAGTTATGATGTCCCTAGTATTAACAAGCGCTCTTTTCTTAACAGGTTGCGGAATGCAAAGTATCCCAACTCAAAAGAATGAAGTCGACGCCACTTTAGCTGAAGTAACGAATCAATATAAACGTCGTATGGATTTAGTTCCCAATTTAGTGAATGTGGTTCAAGGTTACGCGAAACACGAAAAAGAAACATTAACAGGCGTAGTTGAAGCTCGTGCTAAAGCGACTCAAGTAACGATCGACCCATCTAAAGCTTCACCAGATCAAATTGCTAAGTACCAACAAGCTCAAGGTCAATTATCTTCAGCTTTAGGTAAATTAATGGTGATCTCTGAAAACTACCCGCAATTAAAAGCGGATGCTGGTTTCCGTGATCTTCAAGCTCAACTTGAAGGAACAGAAAATCGTATTACGGTAGCTCGTAACCGTTATATCGAATCGATCAAAAATTTTAATAATTTAGTGACAGTTCCGCCAACAAGCTGGACGAACTCGATCCTTTATCATCACGAAAAAATGCCTCAATGGGATTTAGCTGCGGATGAAAAAGCAAAAGCTGAAAAAGCTCCAGAAGTTAAATTCTAGTTTTAGATGAAATTCATTTCGGCTCTTTTTTTAACTGCTTTCTTAGCGTTAACCTCAACGGTTAACGCTTTTGAAGTTCCAGCCTTAACGGATCCAGTGATGGATCAGGCTGGAATTCTTCAGGTCAGCACACGTCAAAATTTGGCTGAAGACATTTATCAGTTCA
Organism: uncultured Bdellovibrio sp.; assembly: GCA_964645745.1. Classification (GTDB taxonomy): domain Bacteria; phylum Bdellovibrionota; class Bdellovibrionia; order Bdellovibrionales; family Bdellovibrionaceae; genus Pseudobdellovibrio. The sequence continues at coordinate 16,172 of CAZXZW010000026.1, read as the reverse complement.
AAGCTAAAACAAATACTCAGATCCAAGTTTTAATTGTTAAAACATTAGATGGCGAGCCCATTGAAAACGTCGCTATCAAGATTTTTGATACATGGAAACTGGGCGACGCTAAGAAAGACACTGGAATTTTATTTCTGGTGGCGGCGGCTGATAAAAAAATGCGAATCGAAGTCGGACAAGGTCTTGAAGGCTCCGTTCCCGATGTGATCGCGAAACGAATCATTGTTGAAGTGGTTCGTCCTTTTTTTCAACGAGGCCAATTTGATGTCGGCATTCAAGCCGGTGTAGCTTCGATTCAACATTACATCGTCACAGGCGATGAAAGTTTTCTAGATAATAATAATCCCAATGGCCCTCAAAAAGGAAAAATTCCCGTTCATTATCTTCTCTTTGGGTTAGGTGGAATTTTTATTATCCTATTTATGTTCAGTCCGGCTTTAGCTATGCAATTACTCTTTGCTCTTCTCTCAGGAGGTCGCGGAGGTGGTGGCGGTGGACGAGGCGGCGGCAGTTGGTCTGGCGGCGGCGGATCTTCCAGTGGCGGTGGCGCCAGTGGGGATTGGTAAGGGATTATGAAATTCAAAGACATCAACGCACAAACCATTGAAAATGAAATCGAAAAATTCGAATCTAAAGTCGACTTCGAATTTATTCCCGTTATTGCTCATCAATCTTCCTACACAGAACATGTGGGGTGGGGATTATCACTTGTCTTAAGTATTTTCTTTATTGCTTTGATTGAATTGATCTTTGCGCTCTTTCTTCATGATTCATGGGCTGAAAAGAGTCTGTATTTTGTAGGCGCTGTAATTTTAGCGATTATCCTAACTCGATTTTTAAGTCGCACAGATGCTGTAAAAAGATTATTTATTTCAAAAGCAGAAAAGCATCGTCAAGTTCACGAAAAAGCTCATTTGGTTTTCTCAACCAAAAGACTTCAAGATATTAAATCACATAATGCTCTTTTGCTGTTTGTTTCGATCATGGAAAAACGCATCGTACTTTTGCCAGATCCTCGAATCAAAGTGCAAAATATTAAGCAGATCGATGACGAAATTCTGGTGATTTTACAAAAAAACTTTAAACAAGAAGAATACGAAAAAGGCCTGATCGAAGCTATTCAGTGCATCCAGAGCCATTTACAGTGTAAATTCCCTCGACAAGGCATCGCTGAGAACACTGTGCCGAATAAGTTGATTTGGTGGCAGGACTAAGTTATCGTTTTTGTACCTATTAATTCAAATACTGTGCAGCCGTAGTTCAATGGATAGAATTCCCGGCTTCGAACCGGTAGGTTACAGGTTCGAGTCCTGTCGGCTGCACCAATTAGATTATTCAGATTCCAGCCCAGGCAAAAGCTTTTTGCTTTGTAAAGAAAGAATGAAATTTCGTTATTAGTCCATGTTCTGTTAAAAGTTACTTTGAGTGTAAGCGCATGATAGAATATTATGCTAATCAAAAAGAATTTACTTTTCGGAAAATGCTAGTGGAATTAGTTAAAATATCTGCACGCTCTGAATCTTCATCTGAAGATTATTTGTAGCTATATATTTACTTCCCGGCGACAATGCTCTTAACCACATCGTTGATTAATGCAGGTCCTTTGCGATGTTTAAGTGTCGCCAAAAATGTTTTTCTATTTTTTATTGGCAAAGTCGAAATAAGAAAGTTTCTTGCAGATAACTTTGTAGATAGGGGTACAACTCCAACGCCTAAGCCAATTTCAACCAGATCTAAAACCTTGCTTATAGTGGGTACTTTGATTTGTTTATCAGATTCTTTTCCAGCAAGAGAACGTATTTTGTTTCCGTTTCCGCAATAAATCCACGTCGCGTGTTTAAGATCTTTAATAGAAATTTTATTTTTAGATATTAAAACAAGCTCCTCTTTTCCAAGAGGGTAGTATTGAATAAGTTCACTTGAAATCTTTTCATTTACAAAGGCAATATCTAATTCGCCTTCCAGAAGCCTTTCTAGAGCCGGTGTGGATGTTGATTCATGGACAATCAGTCGAACAGAATTGGCTTTTAAGACAGCATTAATGGCTTCCCATAAGTGGTTGTCGATTACACCTGCTAAGCCACCGATGCGTAATCTATGTAAGGTTTTTTCTCCTTTTAAAAACAAAGGTTTTAAAAGTTCGTAAATTTCTATTCCTTTGCTAGTTAAAATAACCTTGCGACTGGATCGAACAAATAAGCTTTCTCCTGTAGAATCTTCAAGAAGCCGAATCTGTCGTGTTACTGCGGATGGAGCAATAGATAAGTTTTTTGCTGTCTTTCCAAAGTTTAGGGTTAAAGCAGCATCGTAAAAAGCATGAGCGTATCTTAAATCCATATTTAATTATTCTATTATTTAGAATAGTAAGTTTCAATCATTATAATTTACAGCACATATAAAAAGCGATAAAAGATCCTAAAAAGGATATAAAATGAATAAAACTGACTATGAAAGAAGATATCAAAGTAAAGAAGATTATTGGGGTAACCAAATTTCAAAAATGGCTTTAAGAATCCCTGAGCTTTTTCCAGCACAAGTGCCTAAGCCGAAAGTTCTTGAAATTGGGTGTGGTGAAGGCACAAACGCCGTATTCTTAGCAAGAAATGGTTACGATGTAACAGCATTTGATCTTTCTAAGACGGCTGTAGAAAAGACAGCTCAACTGGCTGAGAGACATGAGCAAAAAATTTCGGTTTTCGTTGCTGATATTAATGAATTTGTCCCTGATCAATCATTTGATATCGTATTTTCATCAGGAACACTTCAGTATTTAAAGCCTGAAATTAGACATAAATTTATAGATAATCTGAAGCAGAAGACAAATGACGGCGGTCTTCATGTTTTGCACACCTTTGCAAAAAAATCTTACATAGCAACAGCACCTGATGCCGAAGCCTGTGAATTTCTTTGGTCCACTGGCGAATTACTTTCATTGTACCAAGATTGGCGCATTGAAACTTTCTTAGAAGAAATTAAAAAATGTAACTCGGGTGACATACCACATGAACATTCTCATAATAGAATTTGGGCTAAAAAAATATAACTGAAAGAGTAAGAAAAAAATGAGGCGACCGATGATAGGGCGGTAACCCCTTGATTTTATTAATCTCAACTTCCTTTTATAGTTAAAAGTAGTATGTAGTTATCCTCCTAGGGTATTAAAAGGTCGCATGGAACTACTAAATTCAAGTAAATTAGCTAACTAAGTTTTGCTTCATCAGCAGAAGTCATTTGAAAGATTTAGCATCGAATTCAATACGAACTATATTTTCATCAAGCAAATTCAAAATAGCATCGATATGATTCTGATTTAGCCCAACGTAAAACTGCTTGATGATTTCAATATTTTTTTGAGTGTTCGTCTCTAGAGAACTGGTCATTTATTTGCCTGCGCGAAGTCCAAACCAAAAGACAAAAGAGCCCGCGCAATTCGTTAGATCCGTCTTAGATGATAAAGTGTATTCATTTTGAGGAATCACAGTAAATTTTTGTTTCATAGGAACTTCTAATGTATTTCCAGAGCTATCCGTCATCGTGAACGTCGTAGGTACGCTAACGCCATTTGTGCAATTAGCCTTTAAATCTGGATCAATAAAGATAAATGTATTTTGTAAAGATTGGAACTTTGAACTGACGATGATTGTATGAACGCCACTTACGTTTTTAGCTTGGATGTAGTTATAACGAGACTCATCTAAAATATCTGTTACTAAAAGTGAACCACTTAATGTCATCACTCCATTGGTTACAACGGGTGGATTTTGCGAAGGACCGCTAGTTTCTATGTAGTTGGCATTATTGCAGCTAGCGAATAGGAGACTTGCTGTTACTAAAATAATAAATTTTTTTAAATTCATAAGAACCCCATGAGCTAGTTCTTTTTATTAACTTATATCTTTTAGTGTGAAGCAAATAAAAATTAATTTGAGTGCAGCATTAAGCCGTATAAGCCAGCAACCGTCATAGCTGATTTGTTTTTCGTTCTAGAAGTCAATCCACATCACAAAATACGGATCAATACGGCCTTCTGAGTAAGTCGGATTTAAATCATTTCCATCTTGAGTTGTGTAGTTGAATTGTTTGCGACTTAACTGCGGAGCAAAAGAAACTTTGTTGATTTGGAATTTATAGCCGATATCGATTTGATTTCCAGTTCCTTTTAATCCTGTCGTTGTTGTGGTCGACATTAAGTAAGTCCCCAGGATGTACCAACCTTCTTCACGCTTAGAAGCGTAGCCAATGTTAGGTCCAAATGATGTGCGATCGTAGCTTGAACCATTTGAGATAGTGTTTTTTTCGCTGGCGTACAGAAATCCTAAAGAGAAACCGTTGCTCGCAATCCAGCCGCCACCAAGATCTAATAAAAGACGGGCATGAGTATCGCCACCGTTGTCTTGTGACATGTAGACAGTGCCTAAGCGGGCGTAAGACGCGGCTTGAGCCTGAGCTGTGAATAAAGTTAAACCAAGAACTGCTAAGGATAAATATTTTGATATGCGCATAAAGATATTGTTATTGAGCTTATAGCGTAGATCAAGGATTAATATTTTAGAGCGAGCTTTCGGTTTGGTCCAGTTTCTGTAGATATTTTAGATGAAAAAAGCGCAGCGTTAAGATTTTTTAAGGAAAAATACAGACGAATTCAGTTCCTAATCCTACATCAGATTTAACGGAAACAGAGCCACCGTGAATATTCATAATATGTTTTACGATAGCTAAACCTAATCCAGTTCCGCCGACATCGCGCGCACGCGCACGATCCACGCGGTAGAAGCGTTCAAACAGTCTTTCCTGGTGAATATTAGCAATGCCGGGGCCATTATCCCTAATCACTAGTTTGCAGCCTGCAGGCAAGCTGAGCCAATGAATTTCAACTGTTCCACCATCACGATTATATTTAATTCCGTTATCGATCAAATTTGATAAAACTTGTTCAAGCTTCGTGGCATCGGCATTAACATGAGTTACACCGTGATTGTGGAAACTCAGTTGAACATTTTTTTGTTTCGCAAACGGAGTTAATTTTTGAATAACTTCACCTGTGGCTATTTCCGGATTAATTTTTTCCATCACCGGGCGTTCACCATGTTCCAGTTTAGAGAGATTTAATAATCCATCAACTAAAGCATTCAAGCGACTAACGCTTTTGTTAACGACTAAAATATTTTCTAAAGTATTTTGTGAAGATCCGCTTTGGGCTTCTTCTTTAATAAGTTCTAAATAACCCATAATTGACGTCAGCGGAGTTCTTAATTCATGTGAAGCATTCTCGACGAATTCAGCCCGCATTTTTTCAGCCCATTTTAATTCTGAAATATCATGGAAGATTCCCATCACTTCGAAAACTTGATTTGTTTTTTGATCCGTCAAGGGAGAAACCGATAAAGAGAAAATACGCTCACGAGAATCTATCTGTGTGATAATGGTTTTTTGAATTTTTCCTGACTTTCCTTCATGTAAAGCTTTGTCGAACAAGTTTAGAATTTCACTATCGCGGAAAACTTGCGATAAGGCCATCTTGCTGCCTTCAGGCATAGAACTTAAAGTGGCACGAGGAACGAACTTAGAGGCAAAAGCCGAATTGAAGAAAAGAACATTTTCATTTTGATCAACGCTAACAACAGCTTCTTCAATCGCGGACATTAAGGTTTTTGATTCTTCATATCCATGAGCAATTTGTCTGCGACGGTCTTTAAGTTTGAGTTTAATTTGCTCTAAGTATTCTTCTAGTTCTAAGAACTCTTTGTTTTCGGGTTCAAATACAGAATCTTTAAAAGAATCATGTTTATTGAATTCAAAGAATAAGCGTTTGTTAGCTAAGCGCATAGCCTTTAAAAAGATTTTTTTCATCGGTAATGAAAAACGGTAAGCGATGAGGGCTGCGACTAAAAAACTTGAAATGATGAGTAAAGTAAAAGTGGCGATGAAGGAAGGATCGCTAAAGACCTCATCAGTTTGGTGAAGTCCTATGAATAAAAAGAAAATAAGAAAAGCCGAAATGACGGAGAAAATAGTTCCCGTTAACTTCCAAAAATAAAGCCACGGGAAATACTTTTTCATTAGATTTTCTGACCACCGTGACGAATGTCTTTACCGGTGCAAACAAAGATAACGTCTTCTGCGATATTTGTCGCATGGTCTCCGATACGCTCTAAATTACGTGCGATGAGGATGACATCCATAGCCGCTTCAACATTTTCAGGCTGCTGACGAATCAACTGCATCATATCTTTGAAGACTTTATTTTTTCTAACATCGACTTGATTATCCAACTGAAGAACTTCATTGGCTAAAGGTAAATCTTCACGAACAAAACTATCTAATGAATCACGCACCATTTTTTGTACGATATGACTCATTTCTTCGATTTCGGCAGGAAATGCGATCGGCGAGCGGCCCATGTGATCTTTTCCAGTATAAGCAATATTAACAGCTTGATCGCCCATGCGTTCTAAGTCGGCGTTGATTTTAATAATTGAGAAGATTAAACGAAGATCTTTCGCAACCGGTCCGTGCATAGCTAAAAAAGCTAAACATTCGTCATCGAGTTGGATATGAAAATTGTTCGTACTTTTTTCAATTTCATGAACAGCTTTAAAGCCTTCTGTTTCACGCTTAACCAAAGATTTGATGGCTTGGTCTAAAGCGTTTTCAACGTTCTGGCCCATTTGCATCATGTTACGTTTAATTTGTTCTAATTTCATTTCAAAATCTCCGGTCTTTTAGACCATACACTAACCAAAGCGTCCTGTAATGTAGTTTTCGCTTCGAACATCATTTGGGTTAGTAAAAAATTGTTTAGTGGTGTTAGTTTCGATCAATTCGCCCATCAGGAAGAACGACGTTTGATCGGAAATACGCGCCGCCTGCTGCATGTTGTGGGTGACGATCACAATGGTGACGTCTTTTTTTAGTTCTAGCAGCAATTCTTCAATTTTAGAGGTCGAAATAGGGTCTAAGGCGCTAGTCGGTTCATCCATTAGGATCACAGGCGGGTTAATCGCAAGAGCACGTGCGATACAAAGGCGCTGCTGTTGACCTCCAGAAAGACTGGTTCCTGGTGATTTTAATTTGTCTTTAACTTCGTCCCAAAGAGCTGCTTGTCGTAAACTTTTTTCAACAACTTGGCTGACGTAAGTTCTTTTTTTTACTCCACGAATCGTAAGACCAGCGGCTACGTTATCAAAAATCGACATAGACGGAAAAGGATTTGGTTTTTGGAAAACCATCCCAATTTGTGAACGAACGTGAACGGGATCAGTTCCATCTTCGTAAATATTTTTACCTTCAAGTTCGACTACACCATTGACCCAAGCTTCCTGAGTTTCTTCATGGAGACGATTCAAACAGCGTAAGAAAGTTGATTTACCGCAGCCAGAAGGTCCAATCAGGGCTGTGATTTCCTGCGATGAAATATTCATCGAGATTTTTTTCACGATCTCAGCTTTACCAAAGCCTGCAGACAATTGATTGATGGTTAAAATTTTATTTGTATTCATCGCGAATCTTTCTGATTTCGCACGATAATCCAACGTGCGATAAGATTAAAAATAAGAACCGTTAATAATAAAATGAAAGCGCCAGCCCAGGCCTGTTGGTGCCATTCTTTAAAGGGGCTGATCGCGTAGTTGTAAATTTGTACAGTTAAGCTGGATGTGGGCTGATTAAGTCCTTCGGCCCAGTATTGATTCCCGAACGCAGTTAATAACAAGGGAGCTGTTTCTCCTGAAACACGTGCGATAGATAAAAGAACTCCAGTGGTAATACTAGGAATACTCCCTTTAAGAATAATCGAAAGAATCACGCGCCAACGAGGAATCCCTAAAGCCAGACCGGCTTCGCGGATATTTTGAGGTAATAATCTTAAAACTTCTTCTGTGGATTTCACGACAATAGGAAACATTAATAAAGCTAAAGCGGCGGCACCAGCATAAGCAGAAAATCCTTTCATCGGAACGACGATCATCGAGTAAATATAAAGACCAATCACGATACTTGGAATGCTGGTCATCAAATCTACGATGAATCTAAAAGTCGAAGAAAGTTTTCCGTTCGGATACTCACTTAAATAAGTTCCTCCAAAAATTCCTGCAGGTACACCAACTAAAGAGGCTAAGGCCACCATGGTGAAGCTTCCGAGTAAGGCGTTAGCGATACCACCACCGGGTTGTCCTACCGGAGCTGGAAGTGACGTGAGGAATTCGTAACTTAAAGCGCTAAAGCCGGACTTGATCACATAGAAGAAAATAATTCCCAAGGGAATAATGGCTAGCATCGTCAGTAAAATCAAAATGAGCTTCATGAATTTATTTTTAAGTTTGCGGTGAGAATACTTCATAGGCTAAGCATTCTTCCTGGCGCGTTTAATAATAATTCGAGCAACGAAGTTCACGATCATAGAAATTAATAATAAGGTAAATCCAACAGCAGCTAGACTGGCGCTATGTAAATTTGAACTAGCTTCAGCGTATTCATTGGCGATAACACTGGCCATCGTCGCCGCCGGAGAGAAAAGTGATGATGAAATATCGGCGCGATTTCCGATAACCATCGTCACCGCCATGGTTTCACCCATAGCACGTCCTAAACCTAAAATCACCGCAGCAAAAACTCCTGAAAAACCCGGAGCCAGAACAGCCATTCGCATAGCTTCCCAGTCGGTCGCACCTAAGGCTTTTGCGCCTTCTTGGTAAAGTTTAGGAATAGAACTGAACACTTCAATTGAAATGGTGGTGATCGTCGGAATAATCATGATGGCTAAAATAATTCCGGCTGTGAATAAACCCAAACCAAACGGTGGTCCTTGGAAAAAAGGTAAGCTTTCAGTGTGTTCACTTAAGAAGGGTTGAATATAGTTTTTAATAAACGGAGCTAAAACAAAGATTCCCCATAAACCGTAAACGACACTGGGAATAGCGGCGAGTAATTCAATCAGTGTTCTAATCGGTCGACGTAAAAACTTAGGACAAATTTGTGTCAGAAATAAAGCGCTTCCAACAGAAACAGGTACCGCGAAAATTAAAGCTAGTAGGGATGAAACTACAGTTCCGTAAACAAAGGCCGCCACACTATAAATATCTTGAGTGGGGCTCCATTTCGTTTCGGTGAAGAAAGACCAACCCCGTGATAGGAATGTCGGTTCAGCGCTAGTGAAAAGAAAAACAAATATCGTGATGAATAGAATAATAATCGCGAGCGCTAAGCCACGCAGCGAATTGTAGAAAAGAAGATCGGAGAGGCGAACTTCTTTTCGTTTAACGGGAAGGTTTTCGCGTTTCGAAAACATCAATTAAGTTTGATCCCTTTGATTTTAGTTAAAGCGGCATCAGCTAATTCTTTTGGAAGTGGAGCAAAGTTCATGCTAGCTGCCATATCTTGACCGGCTTTTCCTAAAGACCAGTTCAGCATCTTAACAATTTTAGCTCCTTTGTCTTTAGGCATAGTTTCGCTGATCAAGAACCATGTGAAAGAAGAAATAGGGTAGGCCCCTTTGATTTCTGAGTTAGTGATGGAAAGTTTGAAATCGTTCTTAATCATGTCTTTAGCGATTTTTCCACTGGCTGCTATAGAAACTGATTTTGTGTTAGCTTCAACGAATTCACCACTTTTATTTTGAATATGAGCCATAGGTAACTTGTTTGAAAGGGCATAAACTAATTCAACATAACCAATAGCCCCTTCAGCTTGTTGAACTAAACCAGCCACACCGGCATTTCCTTTAGCGGCCACTGAGCCACTGAACCAATCAACGGTTTTTCCGGCTTTGTCTTTCCATTCAGGAGAAACTTTACTTAAGTAATCAGAGAACACAGCAGTTGTTCCAGATCCGTCCGCACGAGTGGCCACAACGACTGCTAACTTCGGCAAGTTTAAGCCAGGATTTAATTTTACGATTTTTTCATCGTTCCATTTTTTAATCTTACCAGCAAAAATATCCGCAATTGTTTCTCCGTTTAATTTTAAAGGTTTATCTAATTTTAAATTATAAGTCACAACCACGGCGCCAATAACAGTCGGGATGTGTAGAACTGGAGTTTTTAAAGATTTAGTTTCTTCAGCTTTCATCGGAGCATCCGTCGCCGCAAAATCAACTGTGCCTGCGATGAGTTGTTTAATACCGCCGCCACTTCCTATGCCTTGATAGTTGATTGAAGTTTCAGGTTCAGCTTTTTTAAATTCAGCAAACCATTTTGTATAAATAGGTTCAGGGAACGTGGCACCGGCACCATTAATTAAAGTGTTGGCGGCGAAAACATTTAACGTCATAAATAAGCACAACAATGCAGTCATTTTTCTCATGAGAATACCCCTGTGTTTGAGAAGAAATAGTATCGTATTGATTAGACTAATGATGTCAGGATTCTGTTAGGATTGTCTAGGTATAACGCTTACTATTCAGCCATCAAACGATAACCAACGCCTCGAATGGTTTCAATCCAATCACTTTTATCGCCTAATTTCTTTCTTAAGCCAAAGACGTGGGTATCAATCGTTCGATTCGTTACGTTTACGCCTTCGCCCTGTGTTTTTTCCACTAATTGATCACGCGTAAGGACCTTCTCGCAGTTAGAAATCAACTCTGAAAGAATACGGAATTCGGAGCGCGTTAAGTGAAGAGGTTGATTGTCAAAACTGACTTCGTGCGTATCTAAATTCATAGATAATGAGCGGTAGCTGAGGCGTGCAAAATTCTGCGCGGGTGCAGGTTTTTTTTGTAAATTATAACGACGAAGCACTGATTCAACACGAGCTAATAAGATCGAACTTTCGAAGGGTTTTGTGAGATAATCGTCGGCACCAGATTCTAAACCTAAAACGATATCTTCCGGTTGTGTTTTGGCTGTAATGAAAATGGCAGGAGTGAGATTATTGTTTTTTCTCATTTCCTTAATGAGATCAAGACCTGAAAGTTGTGGGAGCATCCAATCTAAAACCACAAGATCAAAACTTTGATTTTTTAAAAGATTTAAAGCGCTGAGGCCATCGTTGATCGTAACAACGGAATAACCCTTTTTCTTGAGGATCATTTCGATCAAGCGACTGATTTCTAATTCATCTTCGACAACAAGAATTTGAGTTGAATTCATAGATTTATTGTTAAGGTTTCTGCATGCGGAATGCAACTTTTTGATTTAATTGACTGCGTTAGTAGCTGAGGTTGTGACCATTGTTGCCAATATTGTGCATCTAAGTAGACATCTTCGATGTTAACAGGTTCATGAAATTCCAAAGTAGCCTGAATTTTTTTATGTTGTGAAAGTTTCATCAGATGAAAGATCAATGTATCGTCATCTATATAAGCGACATCTCTAAGTGGTAAATAGTTTATGCGGAAGGGTTGAACTTTGAAGCCGCCCTCTTTAGCAATTTCAAACGCTCCTTTTTTCCAAGCGACATGTTCAGAGATGGAGGTCGTTCCTGAAGGAAAAAGAATCACGCGTTGACCATGGGTTAAAGCGGATTGAATACCTTCACGTACGACAGAGCGATTTGAATTATTATTCCGATCAACAAAAACAGTTCGCGCTTGTCGAGCCGCTACACCGATAATAGGCCATTCTCCCACTTCTTTTTTAGCAACAAAAGAAGCTTGTGGAATGTATTTAAACAACAAAGGAATATCGATATAACTAATATGATTACCAACAAATAGGGTTGAAGGATCATGAGTTGGCTTTCCGATGACTTCAACTTCGACGTTTAATCTTTCTAAAAGTTCATGCGACCAATTTATTTTAATTTTTTCGATATCTGATTTATGTAGTTTCGTTTGTTTAATATAAGACAACGTGCGTGGAAAAATCATCAATGACTTATAAAGAGAATGTAAATTCATAAAAATAGCCTAAATCAATTTTTGAAAAAATGATTGTTTGATTAGTGTTAGGATTTTGCACTAACGGAATCCTGACAAGACAAGTCCAGGAAAATCGAAGAGCATTTTTATAAGACGAGACTGAAGTTAAACATAAGGAGCATCTCATGATTGAAATTTTGCAGCAGATCCGCAATGAAACAACTTTACGTTGGCACCGAGTAAATCGTTTTAAGCCGCAAATTCGCCTGGCTTTCGAAGTAGGAAGCTATTTAGTGAAAACAGCGGAAACCATTGAAGAACTTCGTCAGAGTTTTAAACTTCGTAACGAAGTTTTTAATATAGAATTCCGCGGTATTGACTGCCATTTAGATGTCGATCGTTTTGATAGTTTATTTGATCATCTTATTATTATTGATAAACAAACCTCTGAAATCGTAGGAACTTATCGTTTAAAATGTTTCGATCAGATCAAGAATTCATACACAGCTTTAGAATTTGATTTAACTAGTATTGTTTCGGGGCCCGGGCCTCATTTAGAGTTGGGCCGTGCCTGCATTCAACAAAGTCACCGTAAGGGTTCTGTGATCTCTTTATTATGGAGAGGTATTACTGAATACATGAAATTAAGTGGGGCTCAAACGCTGTTCGGTTGTTCGAGTGTTAAAGTGGATAATCCACGTGATTCATCATTAATTTACCAACACATGGAAAACGAAGGATTCGTTTCCAACGAGTTCCTGTCTCATCCGCAAAAAGAATTTTTAATGGATGATTTTGAAACTTGGCGCCAATACTTCAAACAGGACATGACGCCAGAACATACAACCGAAGCTGAAGGGTTAGTGCCTTCTTTGCTTAAATCCTATGTTCGTATGGGAGCTCGTATTGTTGGGGAGCCGGCTTATGATGCGGATTTTGACTGTATTGATTTTTTAACGGTTTTAAAGCGTGATTCATTAGATAATGCGCTTGCCAGAAAGTACCGATTTAAATAAAGTTCTTTAATGATCAAAGAACTTGAAGAGCTGGCTCGTTACCTTAAAAAAAGTGGACCTTATTCTGACTTTATTGAAGTTAATGAACTCTCTCAGGTGACTTACAAAGGAAAAGATTATCCTTTGTTTGCTTTTATCTTGGGATCCAAGAACCCCGAAGCTCCGACTTATTTCTTAACTGGAGGGGTTCACGGTTTAGAGCGCATCGGGGCTCAGCTGTGTTTTTCTTATTTGAAACATCTCGTTGATCGTATGTTGTGGGATCAAGTGTTTATCAAAATGCTTTCTGAGATTCGCTTTGTATTTATTCCCTTATTAAACCCTGTGGGTTACGAGCACTACACCAGATCTAATTCTAACGGCGTAGATTTGATGCGAAATTCTCCTATCGACGCGGTTGATAAAGTGCCGTGGTTGGTGGGTGGTCACCGCGTATCGAATAAACTTCCGTGGTATCGGGGACAGCCAGGACAACTTGAACCTGAAAATCATTTTTTAGAAAATATTTTTAGTCAGTACTGTATTAAATCAAAATGTTTAGTAGCTATCGATTTCCATTCAGGGTTTGGTCTTAAAGATCAGCTTTGGTTTCCTTACGCTCATACTAAAGAGGTCTTTCCTCAGCTTCCTCATGTGCATTCGTTGTTATCGCTTTTTGAAAAAACGTATCCCTATCATGTTTATAAAATTGAACCGCAAAATCAGGTTTACATGCTTCACGGAGATCTTTGGGATTATCTGTATTTAAAATATAAAAAAGAAAATGACGGCATTTTTATTCCTTTAACTTTAGAAATGGGTTCATGGAGTTGGGTGAAGAAAAATCCGATTCAATTGATTTCTAAAGATGGTTTGTTTAACCCAGTAAAAGGTCACCGTGAAAAAAGAACTTACCGTCGCCATCACTTATTATTAGATTTTATTTCTCACGCCTTGATTTCAAATAGTGCTTGGGCTGATCTCGATGCTCAACAACAGTTGAAACATGGAAACTTAGCAAAGGCGAAATGGTATGGCGCCTAAATTAGTCGTTGGTATCCGCGGACTTGTTCGTGGAAATTTTCATTGGTTAGCCTTTCCTGAAAGCTTGAAGAAGGTTGTGCCTGAGGTTACATTTTTACCTCTAGAAATGGCTGGAAATGGTCATCGTTCAAACGAACTATCTCATATGAACCCAGAAGCCGTTATTCAAGATTTCAGACAACAGCTTCAAGCCTGGAAGGGAAGTCATCCTGAATACCATTCGGCTCAGATTACGGTACTGGCCATTTCCTTAGGTGGAATGCTGGCTTTAAAATGGGCGGAGCTTTATCCCAATGAAATAGATCAATTGATTGTGGTAAACTCAAGTTTAAATCAATGCTCACCTTTTTATAAAAGATTAATTCCTAAAAATTACTTCAGAATTTTTAAAACTTTAGGGTTTGGATCGATTGCAGAAAAAGAGGCTTTGATTTTAGATGTGACTTCAAATAGCCAATCTTTACAAAAAAGCCATCTCTTAAAGTATATTGAATTTTCGACACAGAATAAAATTAGAAGCGTTAATTTTATTCGTCAGTTGATTTTGGCTTCTCGGATTAAAATTATAAACCCACTCCGTTTAAGTCCCGTTTTTATTTACAGTGAAAACGACGGCTTAGTCAGCTGTGACTGCTCTAAAGCTTTAGCTCAAAAATTCAATGGATCTTTGCATGTAAACTCGATAGCGGGGCATGATTTATCTTTTGACCAGCCGGATTGGCTGGCCCAGAAAATTAACTCTTTATAAAGTCAGCGACAAAACCATTGATCGGATTATTTAAAATTTCAATCGGTGTTCCGGTTTGAACGATAGACCCTTTGTTCATCACAACGACTTTATCACTCATTTGGAACGCTTCTTTTTGATCATGGGTTACGTAGACCATTGTTAATTTCAAACGCTGTTGAATTTCACGAATATCTTTACGCATTTTTTCACGAAGTTTAGCATCTAAATTTGAAAGCGGCTCATCGAGTAAGAGAATACGAGGTTGCATCACCAAGCCACGAGCTAAGGCAATACGCTGTTGTTGTCCGCCTGAAAGCTCATGAGATTTGCGGTACTCTAAACCTTTCATTTCGACGACTTCTAGAATATCAAATACGGCTTTCTTAATTTGGTCTTTATCCATTTTTTTTAATTTTAACGGGTAGGCCACGTTATCAAAAACATCCATATGAGGCCAAACCGCGTAAGATTGGAAAACCATGCCGACATTTCTTTTTTCCGGAAGTAGAAATTTTTTATTTTGTGGATCAGAAACTACATCTTGATCAAACAAAATTTGACCGTGAGTATTTTCTTCGAGTCCTGCAATCATTCTTAGTGTGGTTGTTTTACCGCAACCAGAAGGACCTAAGAAACTCACGAATTCAGCGTGATTGATTTTTAAATTAAAATCTTTAACGGCCCAGGCTGACTGTTCATTTTTGTGTTTATATTCTTTACTGACTTGATTGAAGGTCACTTGACTCATAAACCGTACCGCCCTTTAGAGAGAATTTTCAAAGTAAAATTTAAAGTTAAAACGAAAGCAACAACGAGCACCGAAAGAACCGAAGCTCCGCCGCCGCCCATGTCTGAGTATTCTTGGAATTGGAAAATCAACGTTCCGATGGTTTCTAATCCAGGTCCTGTCAAAAGAATCGTCATAGTTAATTCACTGATCACCGGCATGAAAACTAAAAATAAAGAAGCCATCAACGCCGTTTTTAAAATCGGACGATAGATAGTCATCATCACACGCCACCAGCCAGCTCCTGAAATACGAGCGGCTTCTTCCAATGAAGGATGAATCTGTTGGTAGCCATCTCCGATGGTTTTCATACTGAGACTGGTGTACTTAACGATGTAAGCAATCAAGATCAGGGCTAGCGTATTGTAAAGCGAGGGACCAACGCCGAAGAAGCCTTGGCTGAAGGCTAAGATCAGCGCTAAAGCTAAAACAGTTCCAGGAGTAGAGAAAGGAATACTTAGAGCTAGTTGAGCTGTGTTTTTACCTTTCCAGTTCGTGCGGTAAATAAAATAATTAAAGAAGAAAGCAAATACCGTACAGATCACGGCCGCGCCTAAACCTAAAATGAAAGATTGAGTTAAAGCGCGCACAGTTTCTTCTGTCTCAAATAAAACACGGATGTAATTAGTGAAACTTAATTCAGATAAGTTCCATGAACCTTGAACTTTACTTAATGACGAAAGTAAAACACCTAACAACGGTAAAACAAAAATCACAGTGAAGATCGCAAGCAACAAAGCTGTGATTGGGTACTTCCATTTAAGTAATGGCACTAAAGAAGGACGAGCGGTTTTTCCTCCCACAGTGTAGTTTTTATTC
>CAZXZW010000025.1:0-25639 GCA_964645745.1 uncultured Bdellovibrio sp. | reverse complement strand
GAAAAGAGATAAATTAGAGGATATTCGAGATAAGAAAGAAGACCTTCGTGATCGGCAATACCAATCAAAATTCCGGTGAAAGTTTTAGCCATCGACCAAGAAAGATGTTTTGTGTTTGGTCCATATTCGCGCGCATATTTTTGATAAATAATTTTTCCATCTTTATACACCAGCACGATATCCGTATTCGCTTTTTTTGTTTCAGTGATATAAGAAGTTAATTCTTGTTCGGCCGTTTTCGCCTGAACAACCGACGACAAAACACATGTCGATAACAAAATAGATGCCGTGACTTTGATGAGGCTTTTCATAAATTCCTAAACTTAAAAGTTGTAGAGTAAATACACCTTTATTTTCGGAATCCGAATTTATGCTTGAGAGTCTAGATTTCAAAGAGAGCTGGCCCAATGAACAGGTATTTATTCGACTTCGGTTAATACACAACCAAAGTTTTTACCACGATAAACAGCTTTCGCTTTTTTAAACAAACCAAGTCCCAATGTAGCTGTCACAGTTCCATCGTTTTTAATTTTTAACTTCGGTATAATCGGAGAATGCGCTTTTAAATCTTCTTTGCAAGCGGCCTCACTACGCCCAACCACTAAACGACACGAGCAATACTCTTTAACTGCATAAGATCTTAATAATTTAGGGATACTTAAAACAGTACCCACTAAACCGCGTGACTCAGACTCATGATCAACACCTTGAATACCTTTTTGCGATCCCACTGTTTCATACGGCAAATCTTTAGCTAGAATTAATGTTTTTACTGCAGCGTAAAAGTTAATTTCGCTTAAAGCTTTTTTATCCATAGCTAATTTAAGAATCACTAGATTTTGCGAAGGGCTTGCAGCAATAATTTGCCCCTGATGTCCATAAAGAATCAACGAATCCAACGGCAGATCATTATACTGAGAATCCAAACCTCGCCCTTCAATCGGAAGATTAGTTGTCACATGAGCCGAGTAAGCTTTACGATCGTCATTTCCTTTTTGAACCTTCTTGTGAACACCGTCAGCAACTTTATTCATAAGATCAAAATATTTAATTGGGATAATCTGCTGGCCATTCCACATTCCACGATTGACTAGCAATTGGCCGACTTTTAAAAAGTCTGTAGCCTTCATATAAACGTAAGAGGCTCCAACGAAAGTGCCATTTAAATCTTGCTCAAACGTGGCATCGATTCCCAAAGGCTTAAAGAATTTATCCCAAGGGTATTTATTATAAACACTTTGATTGTTGATGGTCTTTTGCAAAATCCCCATTAACACGTTGGTATCACCACTGGCGTAATTAAAGTAAGACCCAGCCTCACCTTCCGGAGACGGTGAACGAGTCATCATATAATTCACAAATCCCATAGGCGGACCGTCTAAATACATCATGTTGGTTACATCCAAATCAACAGGAAGACCTTCATACTCTTCTTTGTATTTTAAACCAGATGACATTCCCAATAAGTCAATGATGCGGGCATTTGATTTATATTTTGGAAAATATTTTCGAACAGGATCATTAAATGACAAAAGACCTTCAGACTCTGCAATACCAATTAGAATTCCTGAAATCGTTTTTCCCATCGACCACGAAAGATGTTTCGTATTCGCTCCGTATCCACGAGCGTAATTTTGATAAATGATTTTTCCATCTTTATAAACTAAAACGACGTCGGTGTTGGTATTTTTTGTATTGCGAATCAAATTTGTTAATTCTTTTTCAGCCACAGCAGCGGAAGGAGCCGCATGAACAAAAGAAGTTACAAGTAAAATGGATGCGGCAAACGAAAGAACGCTTTTCATAAAGTGCTTTCCACCTATTAAGGTTGATTTTTATTTACCTTAATTTTGTAGAATAAAGACTCTAGTGACAAGATTCCTGAGGTCTAGGCCGTAAAAATACCAAGGCAAAGTCTGGATTTACTTCCAGCATTGATACAATAAAATAATTTAACCGAACAAACCGCTCAACAAAACTATATGCAGAATTTAATCGACAATAGTCACGGCATCACAGGCAAAAGAACTCGACAGATTATTATTTCGAGTTCAACATTTTTTCAATACGGTCTAAACGTTGTTTCATCTTTTCGTTTTCTTTTTTCAATTGAATGTTTTCTTGCTTAACCGAAGCGATTTCGCGAGAGTTACTATCCGTCATTATTTTCAACGATTTAATGGCTTCCACAATCGGAGCTACTAAGTTCGAGTAAATCATCGATTTAAAACCTTTTTCATCCGTGCGCACAACTTCAGGAAAAACAGGTTCAACTTGCTGCGCGATGAAACCAATTTGTTTTTCATCAGAAGGATCGTTGTTAAATTTGTATTCAACACCTGATAATTGTAAAATTTTATCTAAAGAATTTCGTAATGGAATCACATCATGTTTCAATCTTGCATCCGACGAATGCGTCCAACCCGAAGTTGTGTAATGTCCTGTCGTTGTTCCATTGAAAACTGTTAATTTATTCGCCGTCGGAGTGGTGCCGATAGCCGTGTTACCCGTCGCATCTGATTGAATTTTAATATTTCCTTGCGCATCGGAAATAATAACATTATTACTTGAGGCTCCATTACTGAGTAAACCTGCACCAATAATTACGTTGTAAGATCCTGTCGAAACTCCACCGCCGCCAGTACCAAGCATGATGTTATAAGACCCCGTCGTATTAGCTCCTAAGGACGAGGTACCGATCGCAATATTATAATTACCAGTTGTATTTGATGCCAGCGATTCATATCCATGACCTATATTGCCTATACCAGTCGTATTATACTGTAAGGCATAACTACCGACAGCCATATTATCATTTCCGGTTGTATTTGAAAACATGGTCATAATTCCGATCGCCACATTCTGCTCACCGCTCGTGTTTGCAGCCATTGATCGATCACCAACGGCGACGTTGAAATTACCATCGACGTTGGCTGTCAAAGCATTAACACCTACAGCAACATTATTAGTTCCGGTCGTATTCGCTCTTAAAGTAGAATGCCCGATGGATGTATTACCCGTTCCGGTATTATCGGCTGCAGTAACACTGCCTTGTAATGAATAAGCACCGACAGCTGTGTTATATGATAATCCTGCAGAAGTCGTACTATCAGCATACTGCATAGAATAATATCCAACAGCTGTAGATTCTGATTTCGCCACATTCATTTGTAATGACTGATCACCCACTGAGGTATTTTTATTTCCAGTTGTATTATTGGCCATTGATTGCAAACCGAACGCTGCATTTAACGCTCCGGTCGTAGTCGACGACATTGCTAAATTTCCCGCTACCGTATTGGCATAACCAGTCGTCACATTTTGTAAAGCACTCGAACCGATCGCGACATTATTCGCACTCGCCGTACCATATCTCATCGCATTGTCACCAATAGCTGTATTGGCATAACCAGTCGCATTGTTTAATAAGGCTGATCGTCCGAAAGCTGTATTTGAGGCTTCGTTACCGCCACCACGTCCAGCCGTTATACTTTGAATGACTGCATCTGTAGAAAAAGTTACGGTTGTTCCATTATCAATGATATTTGAATCTCCGATTGCACCAGACGCTGTGAATTTCGGAACTGTATTTGTTGTTCCTGTTCCTGTCACAGTTCCTAGTCCAACATTGACACCGTTAATTTTAAAATTACTTCCCGATGGAATATTGATATCTCCGTTCACACTTAAGGCATAAATAGTAGGAGCCATACCGATTCCCAGTTTACCTGTTGAATCTATTTGCTGACGAATATTTCCTGAACCGTCAGAAATTATAATGTTGTTTGATGATGTTGCAATGCTTGATCCATTATTTGATCCAAGAATGACATTGTTGTTTCCAGTCGTGATCGCTGCGCCAGAACTAAAACCGAGTGCCGTATTATTATTTCCCACGGTGTTTGCAGATAATGAACTGCGACCCAATGCTGTATTATTGTTTCCGGTCGTATTTGCATAAAGTGATTCTCTACCAATTGCGGTATTAACACTACCAGTTGTATTAAATCGAAGCGATACGTACCCGATTGCTGTATTTTCGCTTCCGGTCGTATTTGAAGTCATTGAGTATGCGCCATTCGCTACATTCACTACACCTGTTGTATTCGAAGAGAGTGCACTGTATCCGATTGCGGTATTTAAATTCACATTACCACCACCACGACCTACAGTAATCCCATTCACTGTTGCATCAGTTGACACATCCACAACTGTTCCATTGTCAGTAATATTTGAATCACCAATCGCACCAGCCGCAGTGAATTTCGAAACTTTATTTGCAGTTCCTGTTCCGGTTACTGTGCCTGAAGCGATATTTACGCCGTTGATTTTAAAATTACTACCAGCTGCGATGTTAATATCACCATTTACATCTAGCTTATACGCTGGAACAGAGATTCCCACACCGACATCACCTGAACTCGTTATTCTCATTCTTTCAGACGAATTCGTATTGATTGTTAAATCACTTGGCGAGTTAGTACCGATATAACCCCAAGTCCCCTGGGTTCCAATTACTGCTTGAACTGTACCATCAGAATACCTTAGACCACTACCAGCTGCACCACTCACATCAAGTTTAAATACAGGGCTGCTTGTTCCGATCCCAACATTACCAGCATTACCATTATAAATATTTCCGCCAGTCGTAATCCACTGTGAAGAAACTTTACCATTAAACGTATTATAATCTGCTGCACTCAGAACACCAGCCACAACGCCATTGGCCGTAGGAACACTGATCACGCCACCAGTTACACTGATGTTTGTTCCCGCTTGAACAATACCTTTTGTAACACCAGTTGCATCTTGATAAGCATTTGAAGAGGTTCCAGTAATTCTACCTTTAGCATCGTAAGTAATTGTTGGAACGGCTGACGCTGATCCCACCGTTCCCGCAGTAACTGTACTAGCTAATGTAACGGAACCTGTATTACTCACAGAGGCTACGTCTCCAGATAACGCAACACCAGTTGCAACACTTGATCCATTACCAACAAAAATATTTCCCGGAGCTAACGTTGAACTTAATTTATTATTAAAAGTATTCCAATCAGCTGAAGCTAAATAACCATCTTGTGCCGTGGCTGCTGCTGGCATGGCGATTGTTGGATTTGCTCCACCCGTTGAAGTCAGTGGAAGAGTGGCTCCGACTGAACTAACTGTGCCTGATGCGATATTCACACCGTTGATTTTAAAATTACCAGTTACATTCACGTCACCGACGACATCAACTTTATAAGCGGCCGAAGTTGTGCCAACTCCTAAATTACCAGCGCTATCAAGTCGCATTCTCTCAACTGAGTTTGTCATAAATTGCATAAGACCATCAGCTGTTGATCTTAAACCACCATCGGTATCACCAGGACTCTTGAACGAAAAACTCGTACTTTGTACCGAGTTAGCTAAAATTCCACCGTTCACATCTAAGGCTGCAGCTGGTGTTGTTGTTCCGATACCTACAGCTCCTGGAGTAATACGCATTCTCTCTGCACCGTTAGCTAAGAATTGAACGACACCATCTGCTGTCGAGGTCATTCCACCATCAGTGTCGCCCGGACTTTTAAATACATAACTTGTACTAGCAATCGCATTGGCTAAAATCACACCATTCACATCGAGTGCCGCCGCCGGAGTATTTGTTCCAATACCGACATTACCTGTATTAAAATAAATATTGGCTGCGTTGTTAGTCCACTGTGAAGAAACTTTATTATTGAACGCTGTAAAATTCGCCGCAGATAAATATCCATCCACCGCCGCAGTTGCTGCTGGCATCGTGATATTCGGTGTGGCCCCACCAGAAGAAACTAACGGAGCTCCCGCTGTTACATTCGTCACTGCATCAGTGATTCCGTATCCCGCTACCGTTGTGGGTTTCCCAGTAATTTTCCCCCAAGCTACATCATTAATTTTTGCATCTGTGACTGCTAAATTATTAATTTTAGAAGTTGTGATCGCGTTGGCTTGAATCGTTGCCGCAGAAGATCCAGGACCTGCTGCTACAACATCGCCTGTTAAAGCTGTAATGTAAGAACCTGCTGGTTGTTTAGAATTAAAAGTATTCCAATCAGCTGATGTTAAATAACCATCTTGTGCTGTTGCTGCCGCAGGCATCGCAATCATTGGCGTAGCTCCGCCCGTTGATGTTAATGGTAATATAGCTCCAACCGAAGTCACGGATCCTGATGAAGCAGGAACCCATGATGTGACGCCATTTCCGTCTGTTGATAAAACTTGTCCGGCTAAACCTTTTGATTGAGGTAAAGTTAAAACGTAGTCTCCTCCCGTGAATGTAGCAGGCGCTTGAACTTGAACATGATTGGTATTGGTTGCTTCGAATAATAACAAGTTGCGACCCGAGAAATTATTTGCTTGTGCCGTATTGAATGCTACATTTCCACTGGCATCACGTTTTACTATTCGAGAAGCTGTCGCGGCACTCGTGGCATTTAACGTGTCATCAACGCTCGTTGAGATTTGGGCAGCTGTTTTTCCACCAACGGTATCAACAACCGTTGCTGATTGCGTTCCTGAAACATCACCTGCCAGAACTCCGGTGAAAGTTGCCGCGGCTCCGGGCGATACACAGGAAAAAATAGTTCCATTATAAGTTAAAACTTGTCCACCTGAACATGTCGTGAAGTTTGCGAAACGAGCATAAGTTGCAGCCGCATAGCCACCCAACTTTTTCGCGTCTTCAGCCTCATTAGCATGTAAAGCATAGGGAACCGAGTTGATTTCAATTCCATTTAAGTTTTGAACTCCGCCCGATCCAGTATAGACGAATTCTACATTTAAAATTCTTTTTTCATCAGATGACAAAGGAGAATAATTTCCACCTTCAGAACAGGCGAAAATATTTAAAACGTCATTACTAAAAGTTTCAAACAATGACAGTGAAGCCGGGGGGAAAATTTTCGCTCCCGTTCCCATTTTTAAACTGATATCACCGCCTGAGCCCACCATCGAAACATTGTTGAATTCTTCGATGTAAACCGTACACGTACCGGTAGAATTTAAATATTTAAAACGATACGAAACATCCGGCGCTTCTAAACGTGAACTGTCAGGCTTACGGATGTTCGCTTGAAAATTAATACTCCGAGGCACCGCAAATGCATGCATACTTAGTAAAAAAATAAAGATTGATAAGTGATTGAAATACTTCACATCTTACTCTTCGGAATGACTATGCAAAAAGTTAACTGCCCTTCTTTGATCAGAACAATTTCCTGTTAACACTTGCTACCGGATCTTTGAATTGTATCAAAGTAAGTAACACTAGATTTATTTTATCCCAATTTGGGACCTTACGGTCCCGGCGAAAGATTTAAAATCCACCTACGACTTGAGGAAGCAGAACACTTTCATCAATCTGAGCATTTTCATTATTTCCTGTACACTGTATTTTTCCTGACACTGTAATCACGCATTGAGAAGCATTAGCCTGGCCCAATGACAGGATCGATTCTCCTTGATAAAGCATTCTATAAGCTGGCGTATTAATGCTCCAACCTGTTTGACCAGATCCTACTAATTGAGACATTCCCATACACTTAGCTTTGTTACCCGACAACATAACACATGTATGATTTCCCGCTGCCGTTACATCTATTGCATTTTGAATTCCTAATGAAGTAATCGGCGTGAATCTATTCGTCATAGTATTATCACCCAACTGACCACTACCATTATAGCCCCAGCACTTTGCAGTTCCATCAGACAAAACGGCGCAAACATGGCTACCTCCTACACCAACCTTAACCGCATTCGAAATTCCGGACACAATTGTAGGAGAAAATCTGTTCGTTGTTGTTCCATCACCAATACCGCCATAAAAATTATAACCCCAACATTTAATAGTTCCATCGCTAATAACTGCACACGACAGTCCATTAACAGAAATGTCTACAACATTTGATAATCCAGCAACAACCACAGGACTATTTTGTTGAGTTGATGTACCATCTCCAACAGCCACTCCCCAGCACTTAACAGTTTGATCCGATAAAATCGCACAGGAACCACTATAACCTGTTGATACTTTTATCGCATTGGATATACCCAACACGCTCACAGGTGTGTTTCTTTGCACAGCCGTTCCATCACCTAATTGACCATTTGAATTTTTACCCCAACATTTTATAGTTCCATCAGAAATACGAGCACACCCATGATAAGAATTAATCGCCAATTGTGTTACATTTGTTAAACCTGAAACACTTACCGGAGAAATTCTGTCTATAATTGTTCCATCACCTAATTGACCATCACTATTTTTACCCCAACACTTCACGGTTCCATCACTTATTAACGCACAAATATGATAATACCCCGAACCAACATACGACGGTGAAGAAATCGAAGCTCTTGTCAATGTATTAGCTGTTAACCAACCTGAAGTTGATCCATTCCCAAGTCGTCCGTCTGAATTATATCCCCAACATTTCGAACTGCCATCCGACAAAGTTGCACATGAAAACAATCCTCTTGGTGCAATATCTAAATCAACGGCATTACTAATTCCCACAACAGTGACGGGCGACGTCGCTCCAATCATAGATTGATTCCCTAGTTGTCCATATTGATTATCACCCCAACACTTAACAGTTCCGTCATTTAGCAACGCGCAACTATGCTCATTTCCTACTTTAACTTTGGTCGCATTTGATATACCAGTAACTAACACAGGACTACTTCGAAGAGAGGTTGTTCCATCTCCGAGTTGGCCTTTTGAGTTATATCCCCAACACTTAACAGTTCCGTCAGTCAAAGATACACACGAGTGCTCTAAACCACCTGCTGAAACTTGATTGGCGTTCGTTATGCCTGTTACAACCACAGGAGAATTTCTCGTCGACCAAGTACCGTCACCTGTTTTCTCACCCCAACATTTTAAAGTCGCATCAGATAAAACTGCACATGATTTTATATACCCAGCACTTACGGATACAGCATTACTAATACCTGAAACGGCAACCGCTGTAAGACTACTACTTGATCCATTACCTGGATAAGAGCCCCAACATCTCAATGTACTATCACTTAAAACACTACATGTCGTTGAATCACCCGCAGACACCTGTAAGGCCGTCGATACACCCGTAACTACAATGGGGGTTAAACGATTGGTCGTTGTTCCATCACCTAACACGCCATTACTATTTTGCCCCCAACATTTTATACTATTATCATTCAAAACAGCACAGCCATGATTACTACCCATATCAAGATATATGGCGTTACTTACACCCGATACAAACACAGGTAAGATATCACGACCGCTATTTCCATTACCCTGAACACCACTATAACTTCCACTTATGCATTTAACTGTACCATCAGCCAAAAGCATACACGGACCACCGCCGCTTGCAGCTAGATATGTTAATGTCGTGTTGGCAACACCACTTGCATTAAGACTAAAACTAGTTAAACCAGTTTCATTACATGTTCTATTCAAGCTGCCACTCACCGCACCAAGCATCAAAGGGTTAACTTTTACAACGACTTCACACAAAGATGCCGCATCCATCGCTCCCGTTCCGCAGTTTTCAGAAACAATTGAAAAATCATTCGTATTTGATAATGCAGGTAAGGTACATCCAGTCAGACCGACAAGATTAGGGTTACGAAAGTAATACTTAAATGGCGCGGACGATCCGCCGCCAGATCGAATTATTCCCAGGTTTGAAAAACTAGTATAATATGAATTTACTTCTTGTTGCCAATCCGCGATCAAAGTTCCATTAACAGTAATCTGATCCGTCGTCGTACTTGTTATGCCACCATAAGTACATGAACGACTTAATGTCGTTGTTTTTAAACCTGTAGATTGAGGATTTGCTCGAACTGAAACATGACATGAATCTCCAACATTTAAAGTTGAAGATCCACAACTATTTAATTGTAAACTAAAATCAGTATTGTTACTTAATACAGGATTCGAACAACCAGTTGCTGAAGCTGTACCATTGTTCTGTAAAAAGAATGACCAGTAAGAAGAATTTGCACCTACATTAATATTACCTATACTTAATGCATTCATACTCCAGTACAAATTAGGTGACGCGCCTGTTACAGTGATTTGATCTTGTAAAGTCGTGACCGTTCCTCCGACAAAACAAGTCCTTGATAATGTAGCCTGTTTAAGGCCTGCAGATTGAGGATGACCTTGAACTTCAACAGAGCAACTTCCTCCTCCACTTGCTAAATTATTCAAGCCACAAGTATCGTTTGTGATTGTAAAATCAGTTGCATTACTAATTGAAACTAGACCGCAGGACGTCGCTGCAGCTGTACCCGTATTGACCAATTCAAAAACTTCTGCTGCTGAATTTGATCCTACACTAATTGTCCCAAAATCGTTCTGATCCGGTGACCAAGATAAATTAGTTAAAGTACCCTCAACTCGAATTTGATGAGCCGTAGTTGATACCGTACCACCCACTGCACACGTTCGATAAATATGCGTTTGTTTCAAGCCGACGCTCTGAGGTCTTGCACGAGCAGTCACTTGACAGCTTCCCATACTTGGTAAATCAAAAGATCCACAGCTATCAGTAGTTATTTCAAAATTCGTTGAATCAGTTAACATCGGAGCTGAACATCCAGTTGCGCTACCAACACCGTTATTAGTTAAAGTAAAAGTTTGCGCAGCGGAACTACTACCAACATACACGGAATTAAAATCGTTCGTTAATGGCGACCAAACAAGACTTGGAGTAATTGCGACAGCAGTTATCTGATTTTCAGTGGTTGTTACTTTTGTGTTTTCACATTTTCTAGACAGTGTTAATGTTTTAACTCCTAATGACTGTGGTTGTGATAATACATTCACTTCACATGAATCATTCATTTTCATTTTATCTTTGTCGCATGTTGTACTTTGAACCGAAAAATTAATATTGTCAGACAACACCAAGCTCTCGCAGCCAAAAGCTTCCATTTGACTCGTATTATGAAGTGTAAATTTTGTCAGCGCTGCCGAACCAACTCCGACCTCACCATAAAAATAAGTCTTCTTATCAAATTCCAAATTAGCAGGAGCAAAATTTACAACAGAGACATTTGAAAAAGGATTGTGACATGAAACTAATGTTAAAAAAATGAACAAAATAGAAAATAATTTGATAAGTTTTTTCATATACTTATTCTTCGGACAAAAGTCCGATTTTCTAAATAAGCTCACGCTAACAAATATAAACAGCTATTCGTATCGAAATGGTACAAATTTCAATAAATAGGATGTAATTCTTAAAAATAGTTTTACTGTCCCGTTTTTTTCTGAACGTACTCATTATAAGTCATATCATATGTGTTTAATTGATTTTGATCGATCTCAAAAACGCGCGTTGTGATCTCACGTAAGAAATAACGATCATGGGATACCATCATCACAGTGCCTGGGAAATCTTTGATCGCCTTCAACAGGACCTCACGGGAACGAATGTCTAGATGATTCGTCGGCTCATCCAGGACCAATAAATTAACAGGATGAGATAGGATACAAGCTAGAATCACACGTGATTTTTCTCCACCGGATAAAATTGAAATTTTCTTTTCAACTTCTTCACCCGAGAATAAAAACGCCCCAAGAAGACTGCGAATCGATCCTAGAGTAGCATTCGGTACACGTGATTCTACTTCTTGAAGAATTGTTTTATTAGGATCAAGAACATCTAATGAATTTTGCGAGAAGTAGCCCAAGCTGATACTAGGTCCCACATTACAAACACCTGAAGTTAAATCTGTTTGCCCGGTGATAATTTTAAGGAACGTAGATTTACCCGCCCCATTCACTCCAACGACAGCTACACGGTCTAAACGTTTGACTAAAGCTGTCGCATTTGCAAAAACTGGTTTTTCACGACCATCTGACGTTTTATACACCTTAGTTAGTTTTTCAACTTTAACCACTTCTTCACCACCACGAGGAGGAACCGGCCAGATAAAATCCATGGCGCGATCTTCGGGTGGAATTTCAATCAAATCAATTTTCTCTAATTTTTTAACACGAGATTGAACTTGAGCGGCATGCGAAGCACGAGCGGCAAAACGTGCGATAAACTCTTGCTCTTTGGCGAGCATCGCTTCTTGACGGCTGGCTTGTGCGATTAATTGTTCTTTACGGATATCACGCTCTTTTTCATAGAAATCATAATTCCCACCGAATACAGTTACCGCACGGTTCGCGATTTCAACAATTCTTGTGACTAAACGATTCATAAACTCACGGTCATGGGATGTCATAAGAACTGAACCTTTGAACGATTGGATCCAAGCTTCAAGCCATACGATCGATTCCACGTCTAAGTGATTCGTCGGCTCATCCATTAAAAGAACATCGGGATTTAATAAAAGAATTTTAGCTAACGACACGCGCATTTTCCATCCACCAGAGTACTGACCGACATCCACTTGCATATCTTCATTCGAGAAACGAAGACCGCCTAAGATTTCTTTCGCACGAGATTCAAGATCATATCCACCTACGTTTTCAAATTCAGCTTGTAGATCACCGTAACGTTCAACTGTTGTCATCATGTCATCTTCAGTTAAGTTCGGATCTTGAAGCTTATCTTCAAGACGTTTAATTTCATCCGACAACTTATCTAAGTTACCAGCCGACATCACTTCGGCTAAAACGCTACGACCTTTCATGTTTTCAATATTTTGAGAGAAATAACCTACTCGCACTTTTTCCGGACGACTGACGCTACCTTGATCTGGAGTCTCTTCACCCATGATTAAACGGAAGATCGTTGTTTTACCGGCTCCGTTGGGACCTACTAGTCCCACTTTATCGCCCGGATTTAATTGAAATGAGGCATTGGCGAATAAAATTCGAGGACCTTGTTGTTTCGTTACGGCATTAAAAGAAATCATGAGTGTCTCACTTTGTACAATTCTACTCGGCTATAAATGGCCAATGGAGGCTATTTTTTCAGAAATAGACAGTTTTTATATTTTTTTGAGATTAATAGAAAAAAATTGGAAATTCAATTCTTACCTGCGGTATTCTGTCATTACACAAGGGTTGATGCTGATAAAAATGTCTGAAAGACGAAGCATTGACAGAAAGGGAAACGATTATGAGACGAGTTTTTAATCATAACGATAAAGTCCCTAAGTGACGACCTAGTTTAACTAGTTTTTATGTGCACTCAAACACTTAACACATAGGAGGCACTAGCGGATTTATTTAATACGTCTTAGACGTATACTTCCTTTGCTCAAGGCAAAATCTGAGTAATCAGGTGACGCAAAGCTAAAGGGGCTCTTTACAAGGTGGTAAGCAGCCAGCCAGTTGCCAAAGGTTAGAAAATAAACCTGCGGTGAAAACTGCAAATGGAAGTAAAAAAAACAAAAATCATAGATTGGTTTCATTCCCCCTAACCTAAACTGTTCTAGACGGCAGTTTAGGTTTTTTTTGCTTTTTTTTAAGGGACTTATTTTAGAGCTGACTTTTTCTTCTTGAGAGAGTTCTTCACGCTAGCCACTTTTCTTTTTTGAGACTTAATTTTATTCGATGCACTTTTATCTTCAAACACGGCGTTCTGAGGTAAAGTGATTTTAGCTCCGGCTTTAATTTTTGTTTTACGACCAAAATTATTTACTTTCACTATATCTTGAACCGTCACTTTGTATTTCGACGCAATCGAAGCTAAAGAATCGCCTTTTTGAACTACGTACGTGTATTGTGCATTCACAGATTGTTTCGCTGCTACTTTAGGTTCTTTGCCTTTTTCTTTCAACGGCGTACGATCTGGAACAAAGATCTTTTGACCTAATTTCAATTTTTTCTTACGAGGGAAATCATTGATCTCACGAAGATAAGCGATATTGGTTTTAAATTTACGCGCAATCGTCGAGAACGTATCTCCACGCACCACTTTATACACTTGCGTTTCGTTTTGATCAGGAACGAAATCCACTTCGCTGGCCACACTTTCCGCCGACGCTTCTTGAGCGGCTACAGCCATTCCTGGTGGAATACGAAGTTCTAAAGATCCGTTTTCAACCGGAGCGATTTCCCCTTTATACTTAGGATTTAAATCTTTAAAGTCTTCGTAATTCACATTCATTTTTTCAGCTAGCACACGAAGATTCATCGGCTTATCAAATTTGATATGATCAAATTCGATCGGCGTCATATAATCAATTCCATCAAACCCGTATTTATCCGGATTTTTCGCAATCAACTTTGCAGCCACATACTTAGGAACGTAATTGTCTGTTTCAGCTGGTAAAGCGCGTTTAATACGAGATAATTCCCAGAAATCTTTTGTGCGGTATTTTTTCACAGCACGGATCACACGTCCTTCACCCACATTGTAGGCCGCCATTGATAAATACCAAGAATCAAAAATATCATGCAATGTTTTGAAATAAGCAGCCGCTGCTTGAGTCGCTAACACTGGGTCACGACGATCATCGACCATTTTGTTAATTTGTAATTTATAACGTTTACCCGTACCACGGATAAACTGCCAGTAACCTACCGCTGAGGCATGCGAGAACGCACTTGAACTGAAACCTGATTCAATGAGAGCAATATAAAATAAATCTTCTGGTAATTTATTATCACGTAACACTTTTTTCATTAAGGCTTCGTAACGAGTCGAACGCGCCAAGTATCTTTCCATATGAGGACGACCACGCGTTTGGAAATACTTAATCCACATTTCAACTTTTTCATTTACTTCGACGGGAATCATCTCAAGATCTTCATTTTGAGCGACTTCAGTTAGTTTAATACCTTTAACATCTTCAATTTCAGCGCTGGTGGCATCATCATCTGGAGCTAAGCCCGTTTTTGTAGCTGCTGTCGTACAGCTCGTGATGCTGATCGCGATAATAGCGCCTAATAAAATATTGATCATCTTCATGTTGATCTCCCCAGATCCTCAGCTATTTCCTTCGATATCGATTTCAAGTCGGCTAACTCTCCATCAATATTTTTCTGCCGGGTTAAATTGTTTCTCACTTCATCTGGAGCAAATCCGATCATTTGGAAATAACTAAATATTTCATTCAAACGCGTTTCGTACTTTTCCTTATAATGAAGCGGTAACTGAGCCAATCTTTCAGATATATCTTGCGAGTTTATCTGTTTATGGCCTGATTCCATGTTCAATCCATCTAAAACTAAATAAATTAAATTAACTGATTCTGAACCGACGTTTTTAATATTCTGAGCCTTCATAGCCAGATCAATTTTTTTGATCTTCTCGTTCACTTTAACTTGCAACGACGGACGTCCAGTCAATTTAGAATATTTAACTCCAAACTGAATACTCAAGAATACAATAATAAGAGCGGCCGTTAAACTAAAAAATAAATTTCGGCTCGCCATCCATGAGAACGAACCTGGCCACTCTAAGGACGGAGATAATTCAGCTGACGCTTTCCCCGACTTTGATAGGTCTCCGCTCGATTTTTTTGAAAGCGTTGGTAAGGGTTGATCTGATTTAATCGCTGTTAAATGTAATTCTTCTGTCGTCTTTGTGACGTACTTTTTTTGTTGAGGATCGAAGTATGAAAAAGTAATTAACGGAATATTAATTTCACCTTCCTGATTCGGAATTAAAAGAATTTCAAATTCTTTATAACTTTGTCCATTCTTAAAGAACTTCGATTCACTTTTCGTATCAAACACCGTTAAAGTCGCAGGCCATTCAATCGGCGGAAGCTCGATCAATTTCGCGTTACCCTGTCCTTCGAAACGAATTTTTAAAGCAAACGGCTGACCAGCCTTCACTTGCATACCGTCGACTTGAGTTTGGATTTGAAATTGTCCGACAGCGCCTGAAAAACTTAAAGGCTTTCCTTCGACTGGCAAAGGTAAAACAGTGATTGGCATACGACGAGAGGCTTTCGTGTACTCATGAGGCTGCCCCCACCCAAACTCAGTTTGGTTACGAACAGTAGCTTTAATTTTAAATTCATCAATAACAGATGTTCCCGCTTTAATCGGGAAAAGCGCATGACTTGCCAGTAAAGCACGTTTGTATGGAATACCGTTTACGACTGCAGGAGAAAAACTTAGACCTGGAACTTCTTCGATAATTTCTTTCCAGAAACCTTTTAAATCCGGAAATTTAGCACGATCAATCGCTTCGATCGTTCCTTTAACGTAAATATACCAATTGGTTGTAACTTGTTCACCTTCGTAAACTGTGGTTTTATCTACGTCCGCATAAACGAAGAATGATTCATTGGTATTTACATTGTTTAATTTTAAATTTGGAATTTCTTGAGGTTCTGTTTGAAAAGGATTCCCACCAAAACCACCGCCTCCGCGGCCGGCCATCTGATTTTGAACCTCTTCTAAAATCTTCTGACGCTGTTTCATGAGCTGCGAGAACATATCATCATCGACACTATTATCTTCTTCCATTTGACGCTGGCGTTGACGAGGGCGAGGACGATTCTGATCCGCCGCTGAAACCGAAACCTTAATCGGCGCGGTTGCACTGACCGTTCCATTTACGTTCACTGAAATCGAAGGAATCGAAACGAAACCTTTTTTGTTAAACTGAACAATATATTCGTAATTTTGAATGATGGTTTTAGAGAAATCTGTTTTACCGTTAATAATGTTCATACGCGACGACGATGAACGTCCGCCGTTTTGCGCCTGCAAAATCTGAATTCCATCAACTGGCGTAAAATCAGGATTTCCTTTGATTTCAAAATCCTCATTCGAAGTCACAGTGACCACCACTCGGGCCTGATCACCTACGGCCACTTCTTCTGGATAAAGCTCAGCTTTCACCGAGACATCCGCCTGTGCTATCGTTGAAATCATGAACATTAAAAGCAGAATGCTACCAATCTTTTTCATTTTTACCTGTCTCACCTGATTCATTCTTTTCTTTTTTATCAAACTGCGAACGGATCTTTTTATCTTGCTGAGACAACTCACCCAAGATTTTCTTCACATCGCCTTCACTTAACTGATCCCCTTTAAATGGACGCGGCTGATATTTCGTATTTTGCTTACGATCTTTTCCTTGGCTCTCTTTTTTCTTCTGTTCTTTTTCTGGACCGTCTTTTTCTTCATCTTTTTTATCGCCCTCTTTATCTTGGGGCTTTTGATCCTGACCTTGGCCATCCTTTTTATCTTGGCCTTCTTTACCGTCTTTACCCTCTTTTTGCTTCTCATCCTCTTTTTGTTTTTGGATGAGAAGTTCAATGTTGTGTTTTGTTTCCATTGAGGTTGGGTTTAAATCTAAAGCGGCTTGATAATCTTTCAAAGCTTGATCGACTTTTTTCTGACTTTGATAGAAAACACCACGATTAAAATGAATCATGAATAGGGCTTTATTGCGATCTTCTTCCGTCTTGAACTGACGAGGAACTTCTTTCAACGCTTCATCAAAAGACTTCTCAGATTCATCATTTTTGCTTAACAAATTAAAGACCACACCTAAATTTGAATCTAGCTGATAATGATCTTGCAGATTCTCTTTAGATGACAATAAGGCTGTCTGTGCTTTTTCGTATTCTTTTTTATTTAAGTAGTACTTGTACTTTTGATTGTAATAATACGACTGCATGTAATCAACGTGCTGTCCGCACGAGGATAAAGCTAATAAGGCTATCAAAGGAATTAATAACTTAGTTATCATACATTCCCTTCCACGCTTTTAAATTCGTATTGCGATTAAAAATAAAGAAGCTGATACACAAAAGTAAAATTCCTACCGCTAAAGGGTATGCGAACTTTTCGTCATACTGCATGTTCACCGACGAGGCGAACTCTTCTTTTTCGTATTCGTTAATATTAGCTACGATCGACTTCAAGTGATCTCCGCCGAAAGCTGAGGTATAAAATTGACCTTTCGTTTTCTCGGCGATCTCTTTTAAGAAGTCTCCGTTCACTTTCGTGATAATCGGCTGACCAGATTTATCCTTTTTGCTGCCGTTAAGATTTCCGAACATATCACGCGCTGGGATACTTCCACCTGTTGGTGTTCCATAGGCTACAGTAATAATATGAATACCAGAGCCTGCTAATTTCTTGGCTTCTTCTAAAGCATTTGGTTCTTGATCTTCCCCGTCGGATAAAACCAAAATCACGCGCGTTGTTTTAAGATTATCTGATTGAGTTACTCCACCCTTTTCAAACGATTCTTTGGCATAAGATAAAGCCACCTGGAAATTGGTTCCTTGAGAACTGACTGAATTCACATCTAAGCTTTGAATATACATTTTCAATGCGCCTGGATCTGTCGTTAACGGTGACATCAAAGCACTGCTTCCGGCAAAAGCGATCAACCCGATTTTGTTTCCTGGCATCATGTCGACTAATTTTTCTAGTTCGACTTTCATTAATTCCAAACGAGATGGTTTAATGTCTTCAGCTAGCATACTTTCAGAAACGTCAGCTAGGATCATCATCTCGATCCCTTCGCTTTTAATTTCTTGCTGTGTTTGACCTAATTGCGGACGAGCCAAAGCTAGAACCAAGAAAACACAACCCACGACTTCGAAGAACAATTTAACATTTTGTTTTGAATAAGACACGGACTGACTCAACCAAGGAGCAATACGATCCCCGAAGGCTTGATTCAAACGTTTAATGTTGCGATAACGGAAAACAAAATACACCACGATCAGTGCTGCAATAGCGAAGATGTAATTAAAATCTTCTGGTGCTCCCCAGAGAAATCCACTCATGCGGGCCCCCGACGAAGAATCGTTAATGATAATAATCTAGAGATTAAGAATAAAATAAAGCCTGGAATAAGGAAGTAATAGAAATACTCCGTGTACTGGACATATTTCGTCTCTTCGATTTTAGTCGTCTCTAATTTGTTAATTTCATTGAAGACTCCAGCTAAAGAATCCTCTTTCGTAGCACGGAAATAACGACCGCCTGTAACTTCAGCCATTTGACCTAGCAACTCATCGTTCACTGTACTTTCAAAGTTTTGATAACGTTTTGTTTTATTACCGAATAAATCCGTTGAATAAATCGGTAATTGTGTCGGTCCGCTTTTTCCAAGACCGATCGAGTAAATTTTAATTCCGTAACCTTTAGCCACTTCCAATCCGGTTTCAGGAGAAATCACGCCCGAATTATTTTCACCATCCGTTAAGAAAATCATCACACGCGATTTAGCCTGTGAATCTTTTAAACGAGCCGCCCCGGTCGCCATACCCACACCGATCGCTGTTCCATCTTTGATTCGAGCTTCAGCTGCCGTTTTAATTTTATCTACGCGCTTAATAATTAGATCATAATCTAATGTCGGCGGAACTAAGGTGAAGGCTTCCCCGGCGAAAATCACGACACCGATACGATCTGAACTACGTTGTTTAATAAAGTGAGCAATTGTATCTTTGGCTGACTCTAAACGGTTAAACGGTTTCATATCTTCGATCAACATACTGTCTGATACATCCAGCACGATCACGATATCTAAACCATCTAAAGTTCTTTTTGATTTTGAATTAGCTTGCTGTGGACGAGCTAACGCCACGATCATCAACAACACCGCTACGTAAACCAACATGTCATTTAAACGACTGACACTAGCCAGGCCTCGGTTAGACCATTTTTTTAGAAAGTTAATCGAGCCCACTTGGAAGGTCGGACGATTATTCTTTTTACGAAGAATGTAAAACACATAAAAAATATACGGAATCAAAAGTAATAAAGCCCATGGAGAATGCCAGGTCAATTGACTGAGAATCATATTGGATTCCCCATCTTTTCTTCCGTACGATCTACGAATTGATAAAGCTTATTTAAATATTTTTTCGTTTCAACTGGATTTTCAGCAGCTGTCATTTTTTTCAAATCTGATAAAATATTTTTTAAATCACGACGTTCATTCA
This sequence comes from uncultured Bdellovibrio sp., assembly GCA_964645745.1. Taxonomy (GTDB): domain Bacteria; phylum Bdellovibrionota; class Bdellovibrionia; order Bdellovibrionales; family Bdellovibrionaceae; genus Pseudobdellovibrio. The sequence continues at coordinate 5,785 of CAZXZW010000025.1, read as the reverse complement.
CTAAAGTCGGCCATGTTTTTTTCAAATAACGAGTCGCTTCACCGACACTCAATCCAAACAAAGGCACTTGATAGCGACGAATAACATAAATATGAAATTGTCTTTCCACTTCGCGGATCGGATAGTTTTTCTTTTCCAATAAACGAATATGTTTATAAAACTGAGAATCCGGATCAATCGCTGAATCGTAATCTTTAAGCTCATGAGCCAATCTACGGAAACGGCGCGTGCGCATCGCTTGCGTAATGATTCCAGCCATGATCGCGCAGAAGACGATAATAAAAAACGCAGTGTAAGCATGTGGCCAATTTAAATTCAAAACATTATAACCAAAGGGCTCTGGTGGCTTTACAGTTCCTTCCGCGGTTTTTTCTGGCGGAGGTAAAACGGAGGCCACTTTGAATTGTTGAATATTCAACGTCAGTTCATTCACTGAATCTGTGACTCTCAACGCCCCGGCTTGAATATCACCGGTTAGATAAGTAATCATCTCAAACTGACCCGGAGTTGCTTTAACTAAAACAAAATCATTTTTGTTCGCGGGCTCTGTGATTAATTGGGCTTTCGAAAAATTAAATGTCCCCGCATCACCATCACAAATAAATACAAAGTGACGACCTACCGTTAACTCTTGTGAAGTTAAACCTGGAACATCCGGAATAGAGAGCTTACAATTCAACTCCACTAGCGTTGACCTCGACGACGTTTAAAAAACGCGAGTAATGGTTTATGATAATCATCATCAGCTTGAAACGTGAAGGATTGCACACCCGTCTTTTTTAATTTTTGATTAAATTTAGCGAACTCAGTTTGAAACTTAGCTTTCATTTCCGCTTGAAACATCGGATTCGAAGTATCGACTAAAACTGTTTCGCCCGTTTCAGCATCTTGAAGATCAATCAATCCGACATCTGGAAAATTAAACTCACCTTGATCTTGAATAAGACCTGCGATGACTTCATGTTTCTTTTCGATGTATTTCAAAGCCTCATCGTAATCTTTATCCTGGAAGTCACTTAATAAGAAAATCGTAGCTTTCTTTTTTAAAACACCACGAGCAAAATTTAAAGCGTTAGCGATATTCGTTTTAGAACTTTTTGGCTTAAAGTATAAAATTTCACGAAGGATTCGGTAGACGTGAGCTTTTCCTTTTTTCGGTGGAACATAGAGTTCTACATCATCCGAGAAAAGCATCAAGCCCACTTGGTCATTATTTTTTGTCGCACTAAAGGCTAAAGTCGCAGCCACCATAGCTACGATCTCAGCCTTGAAGTAGTTTTGAGAACCGAAATGTTGAGATCCACTGATGTCGACCATCAACATCAATGTCATTTCACGTTCTTCTTCGAAAGTTTTAATGTAAGGTTTTCCCGCACGCGCCATTAAGGCCCAAGAAATAGACCTAACATCATCGCCAGGAACATATTCACGGAAATCAGAGAAGGTCATTCCCTGACCTTTGAATTTAGTATGGTACTCGCCAGAGAATACGTTATTGACCAATTTCTTGGTATCAATCTCGATTCGTTTTACTTTTTTAAGAATCTCAGCGGGTACTGACATAAAAAATTACTGTCCTACTTCAACCGCAATAATAATTTCTTTGATGATATCATCCGTTGTTAAATTTTCCGCTTCCGCTTCGTACGATAAAATCAAGCGATGGCGAAGGACTTTGTAAATTACAGCTTTGATATCTTCAACGGTAACGAATCCACGTCCGCGTAAGAACGCGTGCGCTTTCGAGGCACGGATAAGACTGATACTGGCACGCGGTGATCCACCCACTGTGATGATTTTGTCGAAACGGCCTAATCCGTATAGTTTGGGTTCACGCGTCGCCATCACGATATCGACGATATAGTTTTTAACTTTTTGATCCACGTAGATGCTATCGACTGTTTCTGAAACTTCTAATAATTGTTCTTTAGAAATAATCGAATTAATTTCTGAGCGACCGTTCACGCCCATGCGATTGATAATTTCTAGTTCATCCGCTTTTGTCGGATAGCCCACATTGATCTTAAACATGAAACGATCCATCTGCGCTTCTGGAAGTGGATATGTTCCCTCTTGCTCTAATGGATTTTGTGTCGCCAGAACTAAGAACGGATGATCTAACTTGTACGAGTGATCCCCGATCGTGACTTGTTTTTCGGCCATAGCTTCAAGCAAGGCTGATTGAACTTTGGCCGGGGCACGATTGATCTCATCGGCTAAAACAATGTTTGAAAAGATCGGTCCTTTTTTCGCGGTGAACTCACCTGACTTAGGATTGAAGATCATTGTTCCAATTAAATCCGTCGGTAATAAATCCGGCGTGAATTGCAAACGTTTAAAATCTAAAGAAATAGTTTTTGATAAGGTGGCGATCGTTAAAGTTTTAGCTAACCCCGGAACACCTTCCAAAAGAATATGACCGCCGGTCAATAACCCCATCACGATACCTTCAATCATATCGCGTTGTCCTACAACGACCTTATTCATTTCGTTCATCATTGCGGTTACGAACACACTTTGATCTTTAACTTTTTGATTTAATGCCATCACGTCGATTTCTGCCATGCGCCTCACCCTTTTGTATCATCTTTAGCTGTCATTTTAATTGTGCTTTGCACAGTATATTTTAAATAAAAAAATAGGACCTTGTCACAATTAATCTTGATTTCATATTGGAGTTAAATAGAATGTTTTACACCTCGCTAGATGAAGGTCTAGCTGGGTTGAAAATAATGAATAAATTAAGAGGTAAATATGCCAAATACAGCACCGCCAATGGAAGCATCTTTTTCAATAATTATCATGTCGATCGCATCCAGCGCCGCCATGTCGATGGGGCTATCCCCAAACCAAGATAACAAGATCGAAATTGACAAGCCGTTGGCTCGTTTCAACATCGATTTGTTAACTGTTCTTAAAGAAAAAACACAGAACAATTTAACGAATGAAGAAAAAGGGTTGCTAGAACACATCGTCCAAGATCTACAGACTAAATTTGTTCAAATGAAATAATTTTTCATCTCAAAAAATTAAAAATTGAAAGGATTAATATGAAAAAAATAATCTTACTTTCTTCCTTTTTTATCGCCGCTGCGATCGTTTTCCAAACAACGACCGCTCAAACAACTTACAAACCTCTTCCAACAACTCCACCGGTTTTAAAACTCTCGGATCCCTTGCCAGCCAACCTTTTCATCGAATTAGGTAAAGCCATTAATCCTGCCGTTGTGAATATTTCAACGTCAGTGATTCCCAAAGGCCGCATGTACCGCGATCCGATGTTAGAAATGTTGGAACAACTTTACGGCCCTCAACCGGGTTACCAATCTCGTCCGCAAGGCCCACCGCCTTCTCAAGCTGGAAAACCTCAAAGGATGGGACTGGGAACAGGCTTTATCATTCGTGATGATGGACTCATTGTTACAAACGCGCACGTCATCAACGGAGCCGACATCGTCGAAGTTCAGCTCACGGAAAATTCGGATAAACAGTACAAAGCGGAAGTGATCGGTCTTGATGAACGCACGGATATTGCGCTGATCAAAATCAAACCCGATACAAAACTAACAGCTGTTGTTCTTGGCTCATCAGAAGATGCTCAAGTGGGAGAATGGGTGGCTGCATTCGGAAATCCATTTGGTCACGGGCACTCGATGACCAAAGGAATTATCTCTTCAAAAGGACGCGAAATCGAAGAGATCAACCGTCTTCCATTAATTCAAACCGATGCTTCGATCAATCCCGGAAACTCAGGCGGACCTTTAGTGAATTCTAAAGGTGTTGTAATCGGAGTGAATTCAGCTATCGATGCGCGCGCGCAAGGAATTGGTTTTGCGATCGCGATTGACGAAGTTAAAAAAATTATTCCACAGTTAGAGCAACGTGGATCCATCCGCAAAGGCTATCTGGGTGTGCGTCTTGGCGATATCGATACGCAGTCCGCGTATCAAATGGGACTCAATGAATTCTCTGGCGCAGTGATCATGAACGTTGGCGAAGGCCCGGCAAAAAAAGCGGGATTAAAAATGTACGACATCGTTCTTGAAGTGAACGGCCGCAAAGTCAAATCAAGCAGCGCTTTAACAGATATGGTTGCAGCCATGGAGCCTGGCACGAAAGCGAAATTCTTCATCATGCGTGGCGAGAAAAAAATGAATGTGGACATCACTGTCGGAGAACGTCCCGATGAAAAGTTCCGCCAAGCTAAGGCCGAAGAGGAAACGAAAGAAAAAATCGCTCCTAGCAAAAAAGATCGCTTCAACTTAGGGGTGGAAATTTCAGATTCAACCCCAAGTGTTCGCGAAAAATTCAAATTAGATAACGATACAAAAAATCCTGTGATCGTCGCCATTGAAAATGGATCGATCGCACAGAAAGCCGGATTAAAACCAGGCGACATTTTATTAAGTATCAACAAGAAAGAACCCAAGTCAGGTATCGAAGCTAACAACCTTTTCAAAAAGGGTGAAAACTCGGTTCGCGTGGGCCGCGGCCGCGGCATGTCCGCTCTGACTTTCGATATTCCTTAGTTTCCATCTCAACCTGATACAGACCGTACAAACTTTATGTTACGGTCTGCTTAAAAAAGATCTAGAAACCAAAATCTCACAAAAAAACAATCCGCTCGACTAAAGTTCCCAGTCCTTGGACCCGATGAACCTTTTAGATACACACCGTGTTATTCATAAAGGGGCACATCATGAAGATCACAGAAGTAAAAATCTTTCCGACCAACGAAGACCGTTTAAAGGCCTACGTAACGATCACTTTGGAAGGCTGCTTTGTGGTTCGAGACCTTAAAATCATTCAGGGGCCCGGAGGCCTATTCGTGGCTATGCCAAGCAAGAAACGCAAAGACGGTCAATTCCGTGATATTGCGCATCCACTGAACAAAGAAACTCGAGAAATGATTGAAGATCAGGTTTTTCTAGCTTATGAAAATGAATTGAAATCTATGGGCGAAACATTGACCAATTTCAAACGTCAGAAGGCTCCACAGAGCTACCAAGACGACGAAATGTAGTGTTCTAGACAAGCCCTGCTCGGCAAATCTTCAATAGAAAATGCCGCCCTTAGGTTTTTATTTTTTACGCCAGAGCCGCCCCAAAGACGGCTCTTTTTTTTCGCCAAAAATCTATTTTAGACCAATTTTTAATCTTTTAATATTGAGAGGGCTTGTAAGTAATGATTTTACTTGCGCATTTAGCCGTTATTATTTAATTTATATTTTCGTTAAGTCCGTTGGGGTATCGCCAAGTTGGTAAGGCAATAGATTTTGATTCTATCATTCGGAGGTTCAAGTCCTCCTACCCCATCCAAATTTCCTTCTCGAAATTTGGATAAAAAATAACCCAAACAATAACAAAAACTTAGCTCATTTCTCGAATAGAATCGAATCAGATATGTATTTCATATTATTTCGAAGCATTTCCAAAGTTTGGTAACAGAATGGTAACACTCTGGTAACATCCATTTTGACCATACTTTATGTAACCAATGTTCGTTTTTTGAAACTCAAATTCGATAACCCATTCACAGACGTTCGATTCATCAGGGACTTTTTAACAAAAGGAGTCTTTTATGGGTGGAATCGTTAGTTTTATAAAATCAGTTATTCTTTTGGCTTTTATACTTGGTGTGTCTGGCAATCTTGTCGAATGCACTGGCTTAGTCGGTCGCGAGGCTGCCAAAGCCCATCAACATGGTGGCATGAGCTTTAAGTGGCTGAATGATCAACTGAATAAGTAAGGTTCTACGGCTCTAATGTTCTAATGTTCTAAAAAAA
>CAZXZW010000024.1:0-26562 GCA_964645745.1 uncultured Bdellovibrio sp. | reverse complement strand
CTGGGTCGTCGTGCCATCCCCAATTTGTGCATATTGATTGTTACCCCAACATTTTAAAGCATCGGTACTCGTAATTCCGCAAGTTGTATTTCCCGAAGTTGAAACTTGTTTATAAAGTGTTCCAACATTCACATCAGTCGGCAGCAACCGATTAACCGTGGTATTATCACCGATTGACCCATAACCATTATAGCCCCAGCACTTTAATTGTCCTGCAGAAGTAATGGCACAAGAAGTATTTCCGCCTGCTGAAACTGCGACATAGCTTGTAGCTGCATCAACCGTTACAGGAACTGCCGAGCTAACGACAGTGCCTAAACCCAATTGTCCAAAACCATTACGACCCCAACACTTTAAAACATTCGTTCCCGTGATGGCGCAAGTATGCTCGCTTCCGACTGAAACTTGTGTGTAAACAGTTCCAACATCAATCACCGTTGGTAAAAGCCTATCCGTCTGAGAATTATCTCCGATTTGTCCGTAAAAATTATTACCCCAACATTTCAGTGTACCGGCTGATTGAGAGGTATCAATACCACACGTATGAGTAGCGCCAGCACTGATCGAAATATATAATCCCGTATCGCTGACGCCTCCATTACCGGGAGATCCAGAACTTCCGTCATCAGCGCATCCCAGCATCAGAAGTGGTAAAACAAGTAACGTGATAAAGTGTTTTTTAAAGTTGTTTCTCAATGAAATACCTTAGAAAAATTTCTTTCTTTGACTTGACGGTAAGATTTTTAAAATTTCACGGTATTTCGCTACGGTACGACGAGCGATATCTACACCGTCTTTTTTCAATAAATCCACCAGCTTTTGATCCGACAGAGGCTTTTTAGGATCTTCTTTCGAAACTAAATCTTTAATTTTTAGTTTCACTGATTCAGAAGCTAAAGAGTCTCCACCATCTGAAGATGAAATACCTGAATTGAAAAAATATTTTAATTCGTAAATACCTTGTGGCGTGTGCATGTACTTCGATGTTGTCACGCGACTAACCGTTGATTCATGCATGCCGATATCGGCTGCGATGTCACGTAAGATCATCGGTTTTAAGAAAGCCGCACCTTTATCGAAAAATTCTTTTTGGTGTTTTACGATACTGTCAGCCACTTTAAAAATCGTGCGTTGACGTTGGTGAATTGATTTAATCAACCATACAGCTGATTTTACTTTTTCAGAAATATAGTCAGCTGCTTGCGTATCACCTGTTGGCGTTGCTCCACCTTTTAACATGTTCTTATAGAAATTAGAGATTCTTAACTTAGGCATACCGTCTTCATTTAACGATACCGAATATTCGTCGCCGACTTTATAAACGTAAACATCTGGTGTTACGTAGTGAGTATCATTACCAGCGTAAGCGCGGCCCGGCTTAGGATCCATCGAGTAAATAATTTTACTGATCTCAGCTACTTCTTCTAAAGGTTTATTTAACGCTTTAGCGATAGCTTCGTAATTCTTTTTTTCTAAATCTTTAAGATGATTATTAATCAAGAGAACTAAATCATTCGTATCTTCTTCTAAGTGTTTAGCTTGAATTAATAAACACTCTTTAAGATCACGAGCCCCAACCCCAGCAGGATCGAATTCGTGAATAAGACTTAACGTGTCTTCTAAATCGGCTAAAGAAAACTTTTCTTCTTCTGCAATTTGCGCCAATGGCGTTTTAAGATAGCCGTCGTCATCGATATAAGAGATGAGAGCATCGGCCATCAATTCCTCTTCGCGAGAGAAGCCGACCATTTTAACTTGCCAATAAAGATAATCGTGTAACGTTTGAGTTGCTGTAATCACGTTCTCGTAGTTCATGATTTCTTCGTTGCCGTGCGAAGCTTCGCGTGGCATTTTATGTTGGGTTTCTAGGTAAGATTCCCATTCGAATTCATCAATTTTTTGCGGATCTTGTAAAGAGCTTTGTTCAGAAATGCTTTCGCTGCTGGCTTCTGAATTTCCTTCGATTTGCGCGGCAGCTTCTTTAGTCCGTTCAAAATCTTCTTCACGTAGGATTTCAGCTTCTTCCAAAATAGGATTTTCTTCTAATTCATTACGAACTTGAGATTCTAATTCCAAACGAGACATCTGTAGCAATTTAATCGCCTGCTGAAGTTGCGGCGTGATTACTAAATTCTGACTGAGGTTCATCGTTTGTCGTAATGCCATGGGTCTCCTACAATTTAAAATTCTCGCCTAAATAAAACTTACGAGCGATTGGAGAATTTGAAATTTCATCAGCGTTTCCGCTAACTTGAATTTGTCCATCCTTCAGTATATAAGCATAATCGCAAATGCCCAAAGTCTCACGTACGTTATGGTCCGTGATCAAAACTCCTATACCTTTGGCCTTAAGATCGCGGATAATATTTTGAATTTCACTAACCGCAATCGGGTCAATCCCGGCAAATGGCTCATCTAATAAAATAAAATCAGGATCACCGGCAATAGCACGTGCGATTTCGACACGACGTCTTTCACCACCGGACAAAGCGGCACCTAGTGATTCACGGATGTGATTAATACGAAAGTCCTGAAGCAGTGATTCTAATCTTTTCGAACGATCTTGCGCTTCCAATCCGTGAGCTTCTAAAGCCACCATGATGTTATCTTCCACGCTCATGCGACGGAAAATACTTGGCTCTTGAGCTAAATAACTTAAACCCGCTTTTGCGCGCTTGTACATCGGGTAATCCGTAATGTTTAAATCGTTATACATGATCTTTCCACCAGCATCAGGCGGAACTAAACCGACCACCATGTAAAACGATGTCGTTTTGCCGGCTCCGTTAGGACCAAGAAGTCCAACCACTTGTCCGGCTTGAACTTCGAAAGAAACGTTGTTCACAACTTTTCTAGATTTAAAACTTTTCGATATATTTTCTATTTTCAAAAAAGCTGTACTCATTTTGATGACTTTCTTTCTAATTTCATTTGAGTGATTTTAACTTTCTTCCCTTTTTCTGAGAAAATAATTTGATCACCCTGAATTTCATCCAACCCCATACGAACCTTAGGGCTTCCATTCATAGTCATGGTGTCTTGTAATATATTAACAATTAATTCTTTACAGGTTCCGATTCGATCACCATCAATCATTTCAACCTGATCGAATACGCGAACGATCTCAAGAACATCTTTCCCCTTAGCGTACTTAAATTCGGCAAAAGGAGATTTCAATATCATACTATCATACAATAGTTTTACATCTCCAGCAAAAGAAGCTTCGCGATCTTTATTAGAGAAAATCGAAGATTCTGAATTTAACTTAAATTTTTTATTTTCTACTATTTTACGAGCTTCGACTTGATGGAGAATTTTAATTTTACTGTCTGCAACGTAAATTTCGAGCCCCAAACCCGTTAAAGTTAAGCCTTTACCGTTTTTATCGTCGGGACCGCGCATATTCACAGCATCTGAACTGTATAATTTTTTATGGTCCGCTTGGTAACGCAGCTCAGAAGTTTCGAAGAAATAACCGTTCGAACTTTCTGTGATCACATTTCCGCGAATCGTCATGTCTTTACTTTGACCATCTACTTCGCCTACGTCGCCAGTTACAGTGAAACTTGAAACTTCGTCCGAATAGAAACGAACCTTAACTTTTTTCAATATCCATTGTTGATCTTTAGAGCCAGAAGCTTCTTCTGCGAAAAGCTCCCAACCTTTTTTATCTTTGTCATTTTCAAGCAAATGAACGCCTTGCATCTTTTGTTCGATGCTTTTCTTTTCATTCGTTAGAGCTTTGAATTTATCTGAGGTGGGATTTGATCCCGTCCAAGAATTTTCTTTGATCGACGGGATAAAAAAATAAATCTGTAATACGACGAATACGAATAACGTGAAATAAACTATGAATGATTTATTAAATATCTTACTTAGTTTTTGTTTCGTTAGTCGCATCTTTATCCGAATCCTTAGCGACTGCGAAGTTAATAGGGCCTCCGCCCGCTTCGTAAATTGAGTACATGATTTTCTTCATAGTTAAGTAATCAATGTCTTTATCCGCTTGCAAAGTCACTTTTCTCCAAGCATTTGGATCTTCAGCTTCTTCTTTTCCTAAAGTTTTATCAACTGCTGTTTTCAATTTATTTTGAAGCTTAGCATCTTGGTCAGCCTTAGCTTTTTCCAAAATGATCTTAACTTGATCACGTAAGTTCGGAATAACCCAGTCTGTGTTCGCTTGATCTTCTTCAAACGTGGCAACTTTAGTACGATCGATCAAAACTTCCTTCGAAGAGATGGTCACGACCACTGAAGGCTTCAATTCATTCACGCGATTCGCTTTAGGTAAAACAACTTCTTTAGGAATGAAAATGATTTCACCTGTCGAACTGTAGTTTTGTAAAAGGAAGATAACGAGAACGGTGAATAAATCCACCATCGCTGTTAATGAAAGAACCGCGGTTACTCCACGTTTCTTAGATTTTCTTTTTAAAATATTATGATAGCGGTGACGCTGACCCGGTTTATAAACTGCCATTAGTTTGGTCCCCCAGTTAATAGCTCAGGTGCAAAACCAGCAGCCATTCCGATATCCATTACATTAATAACGTTATCGTAAATAATTTTATCTTCGATGGCTAACTTGATGCCACCTTTATCCGGATACATTTGTTTAACTTTCATTAAATCATTTTTAAGTGTTTCTTTATCGTACTCACCATTTACTTTTGGAATGGAACGAACATCTTTACCAACAAATAAAACATAACCGACTTCTTTAATATCTAAACGAAGAACTAAATCTTCTAAAGGAGGCGGCTTTACAGGAGTTTCTTGATCTTGGCGTGGTGAGGCGAAAGAAGCACCTAACTGAATCATTGAAACTTGAGTCCAAACTGCAGAGATCAACAAGAAAGTAATCAACACGGACATTAAGTCGATAAACGGCACGAGATTTAACTCAAAGTTTGAACCTCTACCACCCTTACCACCTGAATCTATATGTGCCATCTTAATCTACCTTTCAATCATCAATCTCAAAAAAAACAATTTAAACTTAAGTCTCTGCGTATCGGGAAATATTAGTCTTTAATTTTATCACGGTTAGATGACACTAAATTTAACAAGCTCATGCTTGATTCGATCATGTCATTTTCAGAGTGCTGGATCATATGTTGGAATAATCCGTAGAATACGATCGCCATGATCGAAACTGATAATCCGAAACCAGTACAATTTAAGGCATGCGAGATACCTTGTGATAATAATGTCGCTTTAGTTGCTGGATCGGCAGAAGATACGGCACGGAATGAACCGATCATACCGATGATTGTACCTAATAGACCCGCTAATACGGCGATGTTACCAAATACAGCTAAGAATGGAGTCCATCCTTCTAAGCGTGGCGTTTCTCTTAATACTGAAGCATCCATAGCCACTTGGATTTCTTCGTCTGGGCGTTTATTTAAAGCTTGAACTAAACCGGCTTTAACCGTGTTTGATAACGGAGCTGGTTTCGAATCGCAATATGAAATGGCTTGTCTTAAATCACCATTTAAAACCATGCGGAAAACATTGTCGTTGAATTCTTTTTTGTCGATACGTAAAGATTTTAATACTAATAATCTTTCGATCACTAAAAATAATGTCAATGCACCAATGATTAAGATGATGTACATGACAAATCCACCTTCGTTGAATGCGCGAAGAATTGGATTCATATTCTCTGTTGTTGCTACTACTGCTGCTGTTGTTGGTTCCACTCGTTCCTCCTGTAATCGAACGTTTTTAATTCTTTAACTTAAACTTCTTTAAAATTCTTTAAACTATTTCTGAGCTGAGAACAGGAATGGATAAACCACTTCTGCAACTGTTCCCGGTGGCGGCTCTGGGTATCTGATCGCCAACACACGGTCACGCACACAGTTTTCAACTGCGCTATTACCGATAGTTGACTTGTCCTTCACAACTTTAGAGTTTTTTCCAACTCCTTTTTCATGAATTTCCCAAGCGATAACAACTTTACCTTCTAACTTAGAATCACTTTTCAATTCGCGCTCGTAACAAGCTCTGAATGCTGACATCGCAGACTTAACGGCACGACGAACAGCTTCTTTATCGATTGAACCGACAAATTCCTCTTCGGCACCACCAGCTTGAATCGCCACTTGATCTTTCGCACCGAATCCGTCACCAGATCCGTAAGCGCTCATACCATTTCCACGGCCTTTAGTTCCTACACCCGCGATACCTTGAGTCGCAGTTCCTTTACCGCCTGCTCCTGTATCTTTGAATTTTGAACCTAAATCATCACCGGCACGATTTTCATTGAAGCCTGATGATCCCGTTGCTTTTTCACCCGCTCCAAGCAATTCACCTGAACCGTTGTAAGCTTTATCTAATTTACTTCTTGCGCCGCCAGATCCGAAGGCTGCTAACAAACCTGCGTTTGTTGCATCTTTTTCTTTACTCTGAGCATTGGCTCCAGCAGTTTCACCGGTCTTAACGGCTCCACCTTGTTTTGTTGAAGTAAACATTTTTGTTTTAAGTTTTGGATCTTTTGGTTTCACTTCAGAAGCTCTTCCCGCTTTCGAAGCAGCTTGCGCTTTAGCATCTGGTTTCGTTACGTCACCTTTATGCTGCTCAGCCTCAGAAGCTTTAGCCATTTTAACTGGTTTCTTCTCTTCTGGTTTTTTCTCCTCAGGTTTTACTTCCACTTTTTCTGGCGGAGGAGTGACTTCGACTGGTTTAGGAAGTGGCGGAGGTGGCTTATTGAAAATAACTTGAGCCACACGTTGCACTTCTTCTTCCTGTTTGTTTTCTTTCGGTGTGTAAACCGAAACAATCAAAGAAGTTAAAGCCGCTAAAATTAAAGCGCAAAGAAGACCTGTTAACTCGGCTGATCCCAACATAATTGGAGATTCCATAGTTACAGCGCTTGTCATTGGTGCAAAACGAATTCCGACTTGGATGCCATTTTTGAAATTAAGATAAACAACTTCATTTTGTTGAAGCTTGTGTCTTGAATCACTGACTGCAGAAACTTCATTTTCACGCTTTACTTCTGCTGTAGCATCACTTGGAATATTAATACTTACACCAGCAGAGCAATCTAATAAAACTACTGCAGAAGAAATTGTTCCTTGTGGTAATTGAATAGCTTGTCCGGCACCCGCTTTGTAAGCGCCTTCAGCTTTGTAAGAAACCGTATCTAAAACACGGCCTTTCCAAGACGTAATAACTTGAACTGTGTCACCTTTACCTGAACGAATAAATTCAGATAAGTTATTGTGCGCACTGGCTGGAGCATAAGTTTTTTGATGCTTACCTGTTTTAGCTTTGAAACTAGATACACCTTTACCCAAGGCTTTAGGTGTTGAGAAAGTTGTGCTCGTAATCACAGGCGGTTTAACTGGTTCTACTTTTGGTTGAACCGGAGCAGCCTTAGGAGCTTCCACTTTAGGTTCAACTTTCGGCGCTACCACTTTCACTTCCGCCGGTTTTTCAACTGGAGGTGGTGGCGGTGGAGTAGCTTGAGTGACAGGAGCCACCGGAGCTACATTCGTTGCTTCAGGCGTAGCCGCTGTCGCACCAGCTAAAGCTGGCATCGTTAAGAAAACGATTTTAAACGGACCCACTTGAATTTCATCACCGGGACCAACTTTATCATCAACAACTTGAGTTCCATTTTTAAATGTTCCTTGTGCTGATCCTAAATCGCAAACATAGTATTCAGTTCCACGTTTTTCAATTAAACAATGAATAGCTGAAACCTCAGACGAATCCAATTGAATGTCGATTTGAGATTCACCTTCAGCTGCTACCAGCTGACCGATGACGATTTGTTCTTTATCAACAAACTGTTTTACGAACTGAATTTGATTATTTTTAAATACTCTGAATATAATCGGAGATTTCAATGTCCCCCCCGGACTCGCTGAATGTCTTCTGTTGTTTTTCTCATCTCGGGCAAAAAGTTCTCGCGTAATTTAATTAATCTTTTATAGTTAAAATTTTTCTTTTGAAAAATATAAAATAAATCCGGCTTCTGCACGTTACCTTCGATTAATTCATCTTCGAAGTTTAACGTCTGCGTTTTACCTTTTGGATTCATCTTAACATTAGACGAAGGCGGAGTCGGTGGCGTTTGTGCAAACGCTTGAACTAAAAATAAATTCATCATTAAAAATAAGACTTTAAGTTTCATTTACACCCTCCTCTCTATTTTAAACCTGATTTAGCTTTGTTTTCCAAATCATTTATTAAATTTCGTGCGCCTTCAGGTACTCCTACAAACTTTAGTCTATTAATTACATCCAAACCTTGTTTGTAATCCTTGGTATTTTCAACCAAGTGAATCGAGTAGTTTAACATAATTTCGCGCGAGCTTCCGTTATCAGCTAATAACTTTTTGTAAATAGCTGTCGCTTCTGGATATTTTTTATTAGCAGCTAATGCTGTCGCGTAGTTTGTTCCAACTTTTACATCTTTCGTTCCGCGCTTGTAAACCGTCTCTAGAGCCACTTCTGCATTTGAATAGTCTTTTTGTCCTACGTAAATCGCTCCTAAATTTGTAAGAATTCCTACATCGTCTGACTTATGAGTTAAACCTACTTTTAACAATTGAACGGCTTCACGTTGTTCACCTTGAGCCAGCTTCACCATAGCTAAATTGTTATAAAGGCCAGCTTCATTTGAATTTGTTTTTAAAGCTTTGTTTAAAAAGAATTCTGCCGCTTTGTATTTACCTTTTTTATAATTCACGATACCTAAAGCATTTAATGCTTTTCCATTGGTAGGATTCGCCATTAACAAGTCATTAGCTGTTTTCGAGATCTCAGCATCGCTTTGCTTCTTGATCATTTGATTAAGAGCATCCTCGCTGCTAGCGGCAACGATCTTCTTGCCTTCATTGCGAGACTCACCCTCAAGATCACTCGTTTGAGAAATACTCGGGGCCACATCGTCCGTAGCGGCTTCGTCGACTTTATTATTGTTACTTTTTGTGGTTGTGCCTGCGCAGCTGCTTAAAACAGCTACCAAGGCCGCAACCGACAAACTCATCAATAGGGAGCTAGATATTTTTCCCATTATTCACCTAACCAATTCATCAAGCGACTGTCGTATGTCATTTCGCCTTTATTGTAATAAGTCTCTGGATCTTTAACGCTTAATTTAGAATACGCAGTACGATAAGCATCGTTATACACAGCTAAGTCGTGAGCTCTTTCTACCGCCAATTTATAACTCTCGCCTGATTTTTTAAGGAATGGCTCCGCAATCTCGGCAATTTTTGTTTGGTAGATTTTACGTTGTTCTTCACCTAAATCAGTCGGAAGCGGCGTATTTAAAATCGCATTACCCATATGTTCGTTAGCATCACCAAGCATAACAATGGATTGAATAATCTCTTGAGCTGAATCTAATTTAATGATTTCAGTTAATTCGGCACTTAGCTTTGTAATGAATTCTAATTTTTTATCCACAGCTGCCTTTTGTTTTGCCGCATTAGCTGGAATTTTGATTTGAACAAATTCATTATAAGTTTTTTGAACTTCAGAAAATTTGATTTTAGCTACATAAGGAGCCGCTTTGGCTTTCTCGTCACCTGATAAACGACGGTGCATAGCCACAATACGATTACGATATTTTTCAATCTCATCTTTTGGCTTACGATCATTTCTCATCAAGTAATCTAAAGCCGCCACTTTATCGCCGCTATCAGGAACGATATTCACATATTCAGAATATCTTTCTACCGCTAAACTGCGCGAATTTGATTTCGCGTAAAGTTCGGCCTGAGCATGAATCGCATCTGCTTTATCTTTACTATTCTTATTCACTTTTAAGAACTCAGTATAGTTTTTCAAAGCTTTTGTATTATCACCCAACGTATCGTACATGATCGCGGCATTGTAATAATAATTTGTAGCTAAAGCGTCTTTTGGATTTTCAGCTGCTAACTCTGAGAATAAGCGAGCTGAGTCTTCTAAACGACCTGCATCTTGATAAAGCTTAGCTAATAATTTTTTCGCTTTAGGTTTTAAGCTGTCTGCTTTTTTATCAGTTGAAGCCACAATTTTTTGATAATTTTGACTAGCTTTAATTGTTTCACCCGAACGCTCGTAGTTAACTCCAGCATTGAATGTCGCCATAGCCGCTAAATCTGAATTTGGATTTTGCTTCACGAAAAGATCGTACTGTTCAGCTGATTTAAGATAGTTCTTTTCAACTTCTAAATCTTGAGCTTTCTTGAAGTTCGCTTTTTCTAAAACGCCACGGATATCATTACCGGCCTTAGATGACGAGATCGCGCTGTTCGCTAATAACTCATTACCCATTTTAGAAAGACCTTCGTAGTCTTTTTTCAAGTTATACATATCCAATAATAAGTTGGCTGAGTATTCAGCGTACTTCGTCTTAGCATGCTTTTGAATGATCTCTTTAAAGATCACTTCAGCTTCCGCAAAGTGATTTGTTTGGTAATAAAGACGACCTGTTTTAAAACGGATCTCTGCATCACGCTCTGTATTCGGGAATTTTACTAAGTAAAGATTCGCAGCCTTGATGTAACGCTCAACCTTAGGATCCAATGGAATCGGTTCAATTGAATCACCTACACGTTTTTGCAATTCTTCATCTTTAGGCAAAGCACGCTCTGCTGCTAAGATAATATTTTGTCCGGCTTTCGCGGCGAATTTATTCTTAGGTGCATTTTCTACAACCCATGAGTATTGAGCGGAAGCTTCGTCGTAACGGCCCATATCGTATAACAACTCACCGTAGAAGAATCTCATGTCAGCCACTTGTGCTGAATCTGGGAATTCTTGGAAGTACATTTGGTAACCTTCTAAAGCACTTTTCTGAGAGAATGCGGCACGAGAGTTCTGCGCTGTTTGATGCTGTTGAAGAATATAATTTCTTAATGTTTGCTCACGTAATTTATATGAATTATCTACGAAAGCTTTATCCGCTTGATTAGCGGCATACCAAGCTGATTTATTACTGTAATCATTAATCCAACGATACAACTCTTCTTTAAACTGCGGAGAATTCTTCGCGTAGAAATAGTTTTGTACGATTTGATATTGATATTCGAAAGCTTTTTTAGAATTTGGGCTTTCTGCAATCAAGTGATGGAAGATTAACGCTGAACCTTCACGATTCCCTTTATCCGCATAGAAATAGCCTAATTTTTCTAAAGCACTTAATTTAGCAGCCGGAGTTACGTTCTGACTGAAGTAATCGATAGCACGTTGAGGATCGCCTGTATCCGCAAAGAAGACGACGATATCACGTGCAGCTTCGATCTCGAGACGATTTTTGTTAACATTTTTACCGTTAGCGCCTTCATTACCAGCTGAAGCCCCTTTGTTCTTAATGATGTAATCCATGTACTTGATGGCATCTTCAACTTTTCCGATACGGAATAAACACCATGCGCTTTTGTACATTGCGAATGTATTTAAACGGTGTTTCGGTCTTTTAATGATATTTGCATACTCTTTGTAAGCGTCAGCCCATTTCTCTTTTTCGAAATAGTACTCACCTAAAGCAAAGTAACCTTCAACCACGTACTGGCTTTTCGGGAACTTACGAGTCAATTCATTGTAGTATTTCGTACCTTGAGCTGAATCACCCAATTCATAATAGTTATACCCTAAGAAGAACAAAGCCTGACTTTGTTTTTCATCATTTGGATAATCTCTTAAGAACCATTCATAAAGTTGAATAGCTTTTTTATTGTACTGTTTAGCTTCAGCTGTATCTAAAGTCGGCTTAACTTTCGTTTTTCCATCCAAGAAATCTTTTAACTGACGGTCATAGATATCTTGTTTTCTGAAATCGACTAAAGACGCTTTTTCTACGTACAACTCAGCTAAACGAAGCCATAACTCTCCACGAGCTGGATTCTTGGCAAACTTCTGAGTTAACTTGTAAAGCTCTTGGATTTGTTGATCCAAGGTTCTTTCGTACTCTACTTCGTTACCTGAACGAGGTGTCGCTTGATTTAAAATCTCAGTTGATTTTGGAGGTTTAACCGAATTCAAATTCACATTTGAAGTTTGGTTTTGTTGGAAAGTGATTTTAGAATCGGGCACGGCTTGATTAGCTTTTTGAACTTGTTGTAGTTTACCACCACGACTGTCCTCTTGAGCACGTTTCAAAACATCACCGATCGTCATCTTTTTCTTTACCGGAGCCGCTTTTTTCGGAGCTGCTTGCGCTAAGCCACCGCCTAAAGAAACTATAATCGAAAGAAGTAAGGCATTTTTAATTTTCATATTTTACTCGCAACTTTGTTTACCTAAGTAGTGATAGTTACCAACTTCGTCTAACCAGAATTCACCTTGGAACGGATAGTATTCGTATCCATTCTGAGCGTAGAATGAACGACTCTTCTCATCCGTCTCTGTTTTGTCATTAATGTCTTTTTCAGCTAAACGTTTTTTAAGCGTTTCTTTTTTACCATTGATCATCTCGTAACGGATTAAAGAAGCCTGTTCACGCAAATCTACTAACTCCGTCGACATATTTTGAAGATGAGCTTTAACCATGTCCCCGGTACGATCTTTAGCACTCTTAATACGACCGTTAAGAAGTTTTAAAGAGTACGCACCAATCGCTAAGCTTTTAATACGAGAATCATCTTCGATTAATTTTCTCTCTTTAATGATTTTTTGTACGTAAGATAATGAACGGCGTACGTTACCTTCATTCGCGATAAAACGAGTTGCAATGTATGGTAATTTACCATTCACTTTTGCACGGTCTTGATATTTGTACGCATAAGCACGTTCCACTTCGCGGTAATACGCTTCTGCGTTGTTATTACCTTTTAAGAAGCTATCAATTTTAGTTCCCACCACGCCGTACTGTTTATCAAACAACGATAAAACTTTATCCATCTCGTCGTATTTACAGATATAAAGATAAACGATTGAACGAAGTAATAATGATTCTGGGATGTAGAAATCGTCGTAATAGCTTGAGTGCAATGTTTGGAAATTACTTAAAGCCGAACGGAAACGCGCTGCGCGGAACATCGCCCAACTTTGCTCAAAGACTGAGTCATGCCATAAAGCATGGTCACGTGGGATTAAAGAATAAGCTTCGATGGCTTTTTCCCAATCTTTCTTTTGATAAAGTGTACGAGCAATCGCCATCTGAGCAGCTACTTTATTTGTATCTGTTACGCTGGCTTTACTGCGTGTATTTACTAACTTTTTAAATGTAGCCAAAGCTAAATCCGTTTGACCGGCTTCAGCTTGCACTAAACCTAAATTATAAAGCGCATTTAAGTAGTAACGGCTACCTGGATTAACTTGAGAGTACATACGATTAGCTTCACCAAATTGACCTGCTTTTTGCTTAATCTCGCCTAAACGGAAGTAGATTAACTCTTGGCTGGTTTTTGGCAAAGTGGCTACGTCGATACGTTGAATCGCGTAGTTTAATAATGTTTCATCGCCTAATTTATCCGTAACGATTAAAAGCTTTTCTAAAGCTTTCTTTACGAAACGAGGATCACCTAATTTGATGACGTCTACGAATTGGAAAGTCGCTACTTGATTCAAATTCAATTCCATTAAAGCTAACCCTAATAAGAATTTAATTTGTGATCTTTCAGACTGTAATTCTGGACGACGACTTAGTGCTAATAAATTATTGGCTGCTGATAAGTGCTGTCCACCCTTCATCTGATTCACAGCTGCTGTGATCGATGATTTTTGAACACCTTTCGAAGCCGCTTTGGGAGCAACCTTTTTAGCAGGAGCACCAAATGCTGTCGCGCTAACTAACAATAATGATACGAATATTTTTTTCATCTGTAAGTAACCTCCGGAAAGAAGAAACTAAGCCCCGCAGTTAAAACGAGATCGTTGTACATACTTTTCTCAACTTGGCCTGCACTTGCACTGATTGGCGTCGCTTGGAACACATTCACACTGTAATCCCAACGGAAAGCCATTGATTTACTTAATGAGAAGATTTGACCAACACCTACGTGAGCCGTTGGAACATCTTTCTCCACTGAATTTGTATTTGATTGTCCGCCACCGATAGAGAAGTACATCTCATAGTTGATAATGTTTGAATTATCATAAGAAATTTTTCCGTAAATAGGCGACCATACAAAATCTAAACCGTAGTAACCTTTAGTGTAAATAAACTGATCGGCTTGAACGTTATGTTGCTCTTGAATTTCCTTAGCTACATCACGAGGCGATGAAGATAAGAACAAAGTCGAAATCTCTAAACCAAAAGACTCAGTAAAATTGTAAGCTAAATTCAATTTTCCACCGTAATTTGTGAACCATGGTGTATTCGTTGTAATACCAGCTCCTAAATACAACTGAAGACGTTCTGACTTCGGCATGTATTTTCTTTGAATCACTGAAATTTCGCTGAAAGGAACTAATTGATTCAAATCTTTTAGCTCTTTCACTTTGATTTCTTCAGCTTTTTGTTCAGCTGTAGCTGTCTCAGGTGGCGCATCCGGAGTTACAACCCCAGCGTCAGTCGTTACCGCTGTCGCTGGTGGCGGAACATATGTCGGCTGAGCTTTAACTTCTTCTTTTTTATATAAATCTTCAAGATTGATCACTTCTAAGTCGTCCGCACTAGACTGCGCAAACGCAGCTAAAGGACGAAGACTTATCGCTATCAAGAGAGTCATTACTAATTTTAAATTCTTCTTAAATTTCATTTTATCCCTCAACCTTAAAATAAGTAGTTTAAGCCAACTTGAAGATTGGTCGTGTAAGTTAATCTTTCTTTAAAGCTATCTGAAGTTGGAACAGGATCGGTAATGAATCCAGCACCGGCACTACCATCACGTAAAGCACCACTTTGGAAAGGAATCGGTGCTTGGTGAGCAAATAATCTTAAATCGACTTTCAAAGAGAAACTGTGGCTGAAGTAGAAACGCTCTCCGATACCAATAGCAAGTGCTGGGTAACTTTTATGTTCATACTTGACCATTCCTATTGCCGTTGATCCGTAGATTGTCGTATTCATGACACCATCTTTAGTCACTGACATTTTCCCGTAGAATGGACTGTAGTTATAATCTAACATCATCGTGCTTTGAGGTTTAGGAGCACGGTTAAAATCTAAACCGAAATCATTTTTCAAACCTTGAGCATCTTTCGATAATCCTGTGCTATTGATCGAGAACATACCACCTAAAGAGTGATTTTCACTCATGTGGTAATTCAGCTCAAGACCCACTTTAGATGTGTTGGCAATTGGCTCAGTTAAAGCTAGTCCACCAAAGATACCAATATCGAAACGACCTTCTGTCGTTACGTTTCTATTTTTAACACTGACCACATTATCGAAAACAGGCAAAACAGATTCTTTTGCTAACTCGTCTTCTGGTACTTCAACTTCTTCTGCTGCCTGTGCGAATGTGCACAACAACAAAATCATCGTAATCAGACTTTTTTTAAAAATTGATGTCATCATAAACCCTCAGTTATTATTTGGCGTAAAATCCATATTTTAAAATATAATCACAAATCTCGCGAACGGCTCCGTTACCTGCTGGACGTTTCGTGATGTACTTAACCGAAGTCAGAACTTCGTCCATAGCATCTGGAACTGTCGCTGAGAATTTCACTTTTTCTAGAAGCGGAATATCGAAGTGATCGTCACCCATGTAAGCCATTTCATCCGCAGATAATCCGGACTTCTGTTGCAGATCTAAAAAGGCTGGCATCTTGTCTATCGAGCCTTCATACAGGAAATGAATTCCGAGCATTTTCACTCGTGCGCGCACATCAATAGCGTTCGCACCAGTAATGATGGCTACCTTGTAACCGTTTTCAATCAAGGCTTTGATGCCAACGCCATCACGAACAGAATAAAATCTTTTCCATTCGCCGTTTGAATCCAACGTGATTTTACAATCCGTTAATATTCCATCAACATCCAAAACGAGCATTTTAATAGTCTTTAGTTTTTGTATATCTATCACCACATTGATATTGTTCAGAATTTTTCAATCAGCGGCAACCAAGCCCATAGGCTATAGTCCTGAAATCAGAAGAGAATTCGAATAATAAATATTATGTTGCTTGATAATCTAAACAGATCGAAGTTGTTATGATGCATTCACGACTTTAGTCGTGGAGATGCATATTCATATTTTCATGTCAGAAAAAGTTTTGTTTAATTCGTTTCCCAAGTTTTAAGTCAATTTTGGGGTATCGGTCACACAACCGCGGTCCTCCGAGATCTCCGATATCTGAATTTGAAAAATTCTCCTCCTTCAACACAACAATCTCTCTCCCTCCACAAAACTTGCTCCTACCATGGCTTTGCGGGTATCGGTCACATGAAAAAGCAATCTTCATTTTTTAACAACAACTGGAATTTCAGATACAAACATGGAGGAGAACTCCGTAAAAAACGTAAAGGCCGATTCCATCGACCTCTTTCGACTAAAGCGCCACATCATATCGTCTTCAAACTACGCAAAGCTAAGCTCAAACATTCAAGTCTTAGATCATCTCAAGAATTTTTGTTGAGCCAAAATATCATACGTAAATACGCCAAAAAGTTTTTTATAAAAATTGAACAACTCAGCATTCAACATGATCATATTCATATGTGTATCCGAACTTCACGAAGGAGTCTTTTTTGTCATTTCTTTCGAGTTGTCGCTGGACAAATTTCTCAGCAATTCCAAAAGAACAGTCTCATCAAAAAAGTGACCGATACCCTTAAAAAGAAAGAGAGTCTGTGGATTCAGCGCTGCTGATTGGGAAATACTTTGGACATGATTGAAATCATATCCTATTTTGTCGACAATAAATCTTGATAAGCGATCATTCCCACCGGTTTTTGCGGTGTTGATGATTGGCTATCTAAAACAATTAAAACTTGAATCTTATTTTTCTCCATCAAGCTCAAAGCCTTTTCAACAGGCTCGTTCGCGTCGATGGTCTTTGGATTCTTAGTCATAATATTTTCGGCGACAGATTGAAAAGGCTGATCATTTTTTTCTAAAAAGCGACGAATATCTCCGTCCGTAATGATACCTATTAAATTTTTACTCGAATCCACTACCCCAGCCGCTCCGCGCACACTGGCACTAGTCATTTTCGTCAAAACTTCTTTCATCGAAGTGCTAGGTGGAATAAAAGGGATGGCATCATCTTTTTTCATGATGTTTTTGATTTTTCTTAAACGCAAACCTAAGGTGCCTGATGGATGAAACTCTGCAAAGTTATTCGCAGTAAATCCTTTTTGATCAAGAACGGCCATAGCCAAAGCATCACCCATCGCAAGCGTTGCTGTGCTTGATGACGTTGGAGCTAAACTCAAAGGACAAGCTTCTTTTTTAACGAAGATATTTAAAACTACCGTGGCTGCTTTTCCCAATGTGCTTTCTGGTTTTCCTGTTAGTGCAATCATCTTGATGTCATTACGGTTTGCGTAGTTAATAATCGCGTTTAATTCAGAAGCTTCTCCGCCATAAGAAATCGCGATGATTAAATCTTTTTTAGAAACCACACCCAAATCACCGTGACTGCTTTCAGCTGGGTGAAGGTAGAATGAAGCGGTTCCCGTGCTCGACATCGTACTTGAAATCTTTCGAGCAATGTGACCCGACTTACCAATACCGGTAACCACCACTTTTCCTTGGCAGTCTAAAACCATTTGAACTGCACGGCAGAAATTATCATTCAGCTGTTCTTTCAAATTAAGAATGCTATCGGCTTCGATTTGCAAAACATCAGTGGCAACTTGGATCACTTTTTTATTATCAATCATTTAATACTCGCTTTAACGAATGAAACGAACAATGGATGAGGACTTAAAGGCTTAGATTTAAATTCAGGATGGAATTGAACGCCGACGAACCAAGGATGATTCGGGTTTTCCACGATTTCAACTAGATCACGATCCGGGTTAACTCCAGAGAAAACTAATCCATCGCGCTCAAGTTGGAATTTATATTTATTATTAAATTCAAAACGGTGACGATGACGTTCACTGATCATGTTTTTTCCGTAAATTTTCGCAGCTAAAGAGCGTGGCTGTAATTTACAACGGAAAGCACCTAAGCGCATTGTTCCGCCTTTATCCGTTAAATTACGCTGCTCAGTCATGGCATCAATAATCACGTCGTGCTTAGTTTCATCTACGCGAGCTGTAGGCTTAATAAATTCACGAGATGTGGCATTTTTAATTTTAGAAACGTTACGTGCAAATTCAATGGCACTTAACTGCATGCCAAAACAAATCCCTAAGAATGGAATTTCTTTTTCACGCGCATGTTGAATCGCTGTAATTTTACCTTCAACTCCACGAGTTCCGAAACCACCAGGAACTAAAACGCCGTGAACGCCTTTCAATAAGCCTTTCACGTTTTGTTTTGTTAGCTTTTCAGAGTCAATATAGCGAATACTTAATTTAGCTTTGTTCGCAATCCCAGCATGCATTAAAGATTCATGCAATGATTTATATGATTCCTTCAAATCCACATATTTTCCAACAATAGCAATTGTCGTTTGTTTTTTTGGATTTTTTTGAATGCTAACAATTTTTTTCCAACCAGATAAGTTTGGTTTTTTAGATTTCAATTTTAAATGATCAACTACCAATTGATCAAAGTTCTCGCTGTTTAAAGCCAAAGGAACTTCGTAAATCGAGCTTGAGTCCTGAGCTGAAATGACGTGCTCTTTCTTCACTGAACAGAATAAACCGATTTTAGCTTTTAAGCCGTCATCAATCGTTTTTTCACTACGACAAATCAAGAAATCAGGTTGTAAACCGATTTCACGTAATTCCTTCACGGAATGTTGTGTTGGTTTACTTTTTAATTCACCAGCAACTGCGATATAAGGAACGTAAGTCACATGCACTAAAGCCGTATTAGCTGGGCCTAATTCAAGACGTAACTGACGGATCGCTTCGAAGAATGGTTGAGCTTCGATATCCCCAACCGTTCCACCGATCTCAACTAAAGTGATTTGGTTTTTATTTTCTTTAGAAACTTCAAATACACGGGATTTAATTTCATCGGTGATATGTGGAATCACTTGAACTGTCCCACCTAGATAATCCCCACGACGCTCACGAGAAATCACGCGGTCATAAATTTGACCTGCACTGACGGAGTTTGAACGCTTCATTAAAGCATTGGTAAAGCGCTCATAGTGACCTAAATCTAAATCTGTTTCTGCTCCATCTTCCGTAACGAACACTTCACCGTGCTGCAAAGGAGACATCGTACCTGGATCGACGTTCAAATAGGGATCGAACTTCATAATGCTGACGCTGAATCCACGCGCCTCTAATAATGATCCAAGACTTGCTGCTGTTAAACCTTTACCGATTGATGAAACGACTCCGCCTGTAATAAAGATGTACTTATTATTCATGTTGTTTTCCCTGATTTTAATAATTTTTCAATTTTTTCTAAGTCTTCTGGCGTATCTACACCATGAGTCGGTTTTGAAACCGACATCACTTTGATTCGCGTTCCCATATCTAAAGCGCGCAGTTGCTCTAAGCTCTCACTCTTTTCAATTAAAGATTGAGGTTGTTGGCAAAAGCGATTTAAGAAATCGACACTGAATCCATATAAGCCCACGTGCTTTTGCACCGCAGGTGTTGGAATAAATTTTTCGCGAGAAAAAGGAATCGGAAAACGACTGAAGTAAATCGCGTATTGGTGTTGATCAATCAAAACCTTCACCGCATTTTTATTTTCAACGTCTTCTTCCGTCAAAGGATGAGCTAAAGTCGCCATTTGCAAACCACGCTCATTCACAAAGGCCTGAGCCAATAAATCAATGTATTCCACTGGCAATAATGGTTCATCGCCTTGAATATTAATCACCGCATCGAATTGCACACCGTTCTTTTTCAAAATCTCACAAGCTTCGAATACACGGTCAGTTCCCGTTGCGGCCTCTGGAGAAGTCATCACATATTTAATATTTAATTTTTTACAAAGATCCGCAATACCTTCGTGATCAGTAGCTACGTAGTAGTCCGATAACAATGTACTTCGCGCAGCTACTTCCGAAACCCATTGAATCAAAGGTTTACCGTTTAAGAGTCGAAGGGGCTTTCCGGGAAATCGGGTGGAAGCGAAACGAGCTGGAATGATTCCAACTATTTTCATGACTCATTCTCCGAATCATTTTCCATATCGGCTTCTTCTTCGGCTTGCTCTTTAGCGATTTTAGCTTCTTCTTTTTCAGCTTGTTTCATGGCGGCGTATTCAGCTTCCTGAGTCGCAATCCAGTTTTTGTAGATATGCTCTTCAAGTTCTTTGTAGCCCGTTGATTTCGTATTTGAAATAACGAAGATATCATTAATTTTAGAATCTTTCTTATGCTTCGCCACTGTTTTAGCAATTTCAGATTTATTGATTTTATCAACTTTAGTTAAAGCTACGGCTACCGGGCGACCGAAGTTATGCACGAAGTTCACTAAAACAACTTCTTCCTTAGTCCATTTACGACGAATATCCATCACTAAAACTAAACCGGCAAGACAGCCACGTTCAGACAAGTAAGCTTCGACCATAGGTTGCCATTCATCGACTTCGCTTCCACTACGAGAAGCGTAACCGTATCCTGGCATATCCACTAAAACGTAACTGTCATCGAAATTGAAAAAACTTAACAGACGAGTTTTACCCGGCATCTGACTGACGTTAGCAATTTTAGATTTAGTTAAATTATTGATGAGTGAAGATTTTCCGGCGTTAGAGCGGCCCATGAAGGCCACTTCAAATTTGTCGTGAACAGGATAATCCTTTTCAAAGACTGCACTTTTAATATAACTGATTTTTCCTGCCATAAACGCTCACTTTAAGTATATCTCGAATCATAATCTATTCCTTCGAAGCCGTCATTTAGATACCTCTTATAAGCTGCTTAATTATTAAGTTTTTTCTTAATTTTAAGACTGGATTCTTAAATTTTGGAATCTTCCAACGCCTAAAAAGCCCCATCTCTAACCTATTTGTTTAAACCGCCTTTTCCGAACTTCCAGATGAGGTTCCGATCTTGAAATAGAGACCTGCATGATAATCGGAAAGGATTAATTATGGCTTTTAAAATTGAACAATTAGATGGATCGCGCAGTGCTTGGACGATTGGAACCGATGAAACTTCAGAGAGCTACACCTACTTAGGAAAGGATTCAACCTGCTTGATTCAAGTATCAGACTTGGAAGTAGAATCCCGTCACTGTCGTTTAGAAACTAAAGACGGAAAACTTCTGATCAAAGATATGAGATCAACTACTGGAACTTTTGTAAATGGCGCACAAATTTTAGAAGCGCAACTCAATGATGGAGATATTATTTCCACTGGCTACGCCGAGTTCGTGGTGCATGATCTTAATTTAAAAAGAGCCAACTTTCCTCTATCGAGCAAAGCGCCTGAGTGGAATGAGCAACTTCGTTCATTAGAAACCGTCTGCCCGACAGACCATACCGTTTTACTTTTAGGATCATCAGGTTCCGGAAAAGATGTGATCGCTCGTCACATTCACGAATACTCTCATCGCAGTCAAAATCCATTCTTAAGTGTAAACTGCTCTGCCCTCACTGAAACTTTAGTAGAAAGTGAATTATTCGGACACATCAAAGGCAGTTTCACCGGAGCGATCAGCGACCGCAAAGGCGCTTTCGAAGCGGCTCGCGGCGGAACTCTATTTTTAGATGAAATCGGAGATCTTTCATTTGCGCTTCAAGCGAAACTCTTACGTGCCTTAGAAAATGAAGAGATTCGTCCGGTGGGATCAGATAAAAATATTAAAACCAATGTTCGCGTGATTGCGGCCACTCATCAAAACTTGTATTCAAAAATTCAAGAAGGATCTTTCCGTTCGGATTTATTTTATCGTTTAAACATCATCAATATTGAAGTTCCAAGCCTTAAAGAGCGCATGGAAGATTTCGATGAAATCGTTTACTCTTTCGCTCGTAAAATGCGTGTACGTTTTTCATTTAGTGCGATTCAAAAATTGAAAAAATATGAATGGCCAGGAAATATTCGTGAACTTAAAAACGTGGTGACTCGTGCGAGCACCTTATACGCGAAACAGTACATCACGGACGACATCATTGATAAATTAATCCATCGCAAAGAGCACGTCGACGCCCACATGCGTATGAATCACCAACCCCCGCAATCAACCTCGGTCATTAAGGAGATTGAAAAGCAAATGATTCTAAAACGTTTAATGTCTAATGGAGGAAATCAAAAAAGAACCGCTTCTGATTTAGGAATTCCTAAATCTACGCTGCATGATCGCCTTAAAAATTATAATATTGATGCGTCTCAGTTTAGAAACTAATTAATTTTTCAAAAAGAAAGTCGAGAACATAACCTTGCGAACTTGACCCTTGGTTAAGTTCGCATTCATCACGTCGATGATTTTTTCTGTGAGCTTTTGCTTACCCGTAGCGTCTGATAGTTCGTCGTAAGAGAACTCTTCCGTAACACGAAGAACTCGGTCGACAAATTCCGCTTCACGATCTTTCAACTCTACCATAACTTCTTTTGACAATCCCTCTACGCGCACTTCGAAAGCAAGCATCGGGTTTTCAGTTGAACCGGTTGATGGTTTTAAATTCACCACCATTTTTTTTAACTCAAGAATGTTTTTAGATAAACGTGGGTTATCAAAAAATAACTGCACTTCATTAAGCGGATTATAATCTTGAACAGGTACACCCCATTCAGCGTAAGACGTTAAAAATAGAGAAGTCTTCTTATCCCAGAAAGGGGCTTTCGCTGCAAAATACACAGCTACAATAACCACGGCGACTGATAGCCAAAATTGCAATACAACTTTAAAATTATTACGGAAGTCGATGACTTGTTTAAGACGCTCTCTTAAAGGTACAGAAGGCGCTAAAGCCTTTGAACTCTCACTTAGATCTAAAGCACTGTCTAAGACTGATAAGTTCACTGCGGAA
The DNA here is from genome assembly GCA_964645745.1 of uncultured Bdellovibrio sp. GTDB lineage: Bacteria > Bdellovibrionota > Bdellovibrionia > Bdellovibrionales > Bdellovibrionaceae > Pseudobdellovibrio. Next base: position 3,659 of record CAZXZW010000024.1, on the reverse strand, counting down.
TTATCAATTTTAACTTCAGACATGCTTTTAACAAAATCGGGATCTTCTTCGGCGATAAACGAGTCAATGTTCTTTAGAACATCATCTTCGTTCGTCAAATCGATCTCGTTGTTATTATTTTTTATGTCTTCACTCATGCTATCTCAAAGTTAATAATGAACTCGCTTAAAATCCAGCTAATTCGGCTTTTTACACTGGGTTTAACTATCTTTTGTCTAGGACAACCACAAACCGCCCTCTCACCTCTTATCAAGCGATCAAAAAATGACTACACTAGAGATATGAAAAATATCTCATTGATCATTCTAGGCGGGCTGGTTCTTTCGACTCTTTCTTCATGTGGTCTTTACCAACTTAAGACAGCTGAACGCAGTGAACTCACACCAGAAACAGATCGCGTAACTGTTAAGCGCGAAGGCACGATCAAAAAAGATACGGGTGTGATTCCAGAGCATGATTTGAAAAAATATGCCTTTGAATTAGGTTTTAATCCCGACAATGAGCTTTCTGACGAAGAACGCGCACAGATTTTATCTCGCTACAAAGTGCGTGCTTTGGAAAGAACTCTAGATTCCGATAAAGAACGTCAGCATTACTCGAAAGTTTTACCTTACTTGATTACCGACCAAGAAAAAGTCGATTATCTTTCTAATCCAACTATGGAAGGCCGTCAGGCTTGGATTATTCGGAATAAGATTTGGTCGCGTGCAAAGTCTGATAAAGACTTTTTAGAGGTAGTTGAATCTCAGGATTTAACTTTAGGCATGAATCAAGAATTGGTTCGTAAATCTTGGGGAGAACCTGAGTCCGTTGAGTACAGTGGTAACCCTGTTTATAAAAATGAAAAATGGCGCTACATCCGCGATGTTCCATCACCGAATGGCTACAAACGCGAACGACGCTACGTCTTCTTTGAAGGCGGTCGCGTCGTCGGTTGGGAAACGAACTAATTCTTATTTAGTTCAAATGAGTTTTTTTCTAAATCCCGAATGCTTTTTCACAAGTCCATTAAATAGTACTTTATAATTATAATTATGACTGTTTGTTAAGCCCGACAACTCTTGCTTAAAATCAATTTTTTCTAAAGGCAACTGGACATCATTTATGCTCGTATGTTTAGAAATACTTTTGCAATAGAATAATAATGAAGGATTCAGTTGATCTACCGATGTAGCTAGAATAATTCTTTTGGCATGGACGATAAGAATATAGCTGCCATCGACTAATTTTTTATCAAATAGCCCAGCGACTTTTGGGTGATGATAATTTATATGGTCAAAATTAATATCAAAAATGAAATCGAGTTTATTTTGCTGAATTGAGAAACGAAAAGCTTCATTTGTATAAACTATCGATTTAATCAAATAAAAATGCACTTTTCTTAGATTAAAAAGCATAAACATCAAAGTACCTACAGCAAAAGCCATGATAAGCACGGTCTCGAAGATTCTTTTTTCAATATAAAAATGAGTTCCCATATAGGTTGCAATACAGGTTACAGATGCTGCCAAAAGTAAACCTATAACACTCTCCTTCGAAAAAAAGTAATTCATTAGAAGTCCTGTTATAGACAACAATAAAGCCATTCCCGCGCAAAATGCGATCAGCACTAAATCGAAGTGGCCCGTTAACAAATAATTCACTGCGCTACTCAATACGAATAACAAAGTGATAACTGCTATTAAAGGCCAAATCGTACGTTTCATATATTGTATAATATATTCGTTATATTTGTCTGAATTATACTTAATAAAATCCTGCAACAAAAGTCCTGGTAAACGTGAGTTAATCAAAGCAGATAACAGAAAAATTACAACCGAGTAGTTTACAGTATAAAGAAAATCACGACGAACCATCGCAAAGTAAAATACTTCCGGGGCTAACATAAAAATAGCCAAGATCGATTTTTTGGAAAAAATCATTTTTATAATTTGAGCCCAACCGACATTCTGATTTTCGTCGACTCTTTTCTCTAAGTACTCTTTTTTATAATAGTAAAACTTAATTACTCCATTAGCTAAAACTTGTAGTCCAAACACTATAGGTATAGACCAAAATAAATACCTATTCCAAAGTAAAATTTGCACAAATAGAAAAACGAAATGACCTGCTATTATTAAAGGAACGTTAATATATACGCGTTTGTGAGCATAAATTTGCGAGTGCAGATATTTCAGGTGAATCGTTAAAAATATTTGAGCTATAAATATCATACTGATAACACCGTAAACAGTGACTCTGTCAAAGACTAAAAGCCCATCCTTAAATAGAAAGTAGCAAACCAGGCCTGAAACGATAAAAGAATATATCAAAGCAATTTTTTTATCTATTTTAAGTTTAATTAACTTAAGACTATTTTTTTCTTTTTGAATCAAAATAACAAAATACCAAAAGACTTGCGCACACCAAAAAACGGTTTGCTCTAACACCAAAATTTTTGTCGTGTAAAAACTCGTATAATCAGAACCAAGAAAAATCATTTTAATAAAAAATATGACATAAAATAAAAACGACCCTAGTATAAAATAGCGAAATCTATACCATAAATAAGACCACATACCAGGCCCTAGAAGAGCACTTTCTAAAGACGGAATCGACTGTGTCTGGTTCAATATTTTATCGATTTTTGTAGTATTCATTTTTATACTTCACTAAAGATCGGAGTTTATATTGACGACGCAAATGACTGTAAGCTTCAGATCTCAAATTTTTACCCGTTCTTGATCGCTTTAAGTGGTGGATGATTTCCGTAGCGATTTCTAGATCTATTCTTTTCAGGATAGTATGGTGATCAATATTTTTAATCATTTGATCTAAAAAAATTAAACTTTTTTCAGAATTAAGTTCCAAAATTTTATTCACTTCATTGACGATGCACTGTGTTTTTTCAGAAAGACTGACTTGTAGACCTAAAGACTGGGAATTTTTCGAATAATTTTTAAGTAAACTTCGAAGCTCGCTAAACACTTTTTTATACTTTTCGTTATTCAAGGTCAGACCGTAGTCAAAACTGACCTTCATACCAAGATATTCAAAAAAATTACTTTTACGTAAAGACAGGTCATTCGGATGCGGACATCCAGGACTGGTTAAATAAGTCGTATATGATTTTTTAATATTAAATCGTAGCTTTTTATCATGACAAATTTCTAAAATTTTTAGATCTACTTTTTTATATTGATCATAATTGTCGGTTATAAATAGAATGTCGTCTCCGAACCGGATATACAGACTATGAGGTTCTTGACACAACTCTCTGTCCATTTGACATAAATAAAAATTAGTCAAATGTCCTACGACCGGAGATCCCATCGGAAGATGCATTAATCTTTTATCTTCCGTATCCGTTTCATCTTTATACAGAGGGTTAAGGCATTCTGCGATCAACACTTGATCTGAAATGGGTAAGTCTTTTATTTCACTCTTAAACATAGACCATAGATTTGAATCTTGATGAGAATCAATCGAATCAGAAAATTCGGATATATCTTTGCGGATTACAAAAAGTCCACGGTTTTTAATATTTTGAATTGGCCCATTTTTGTATTTGCGCACGAATTGGTTCACTAAATTCAATGCTAGATTCGAACTTTTGCCTTTTCGATAAGAGAACAAATTGTCGATTAAATAAGGTGCTGTTTTCAACTTTATATATTCAG
>CAZXZW010000023.1:5823-26614 GCA_964645745.1 uncultured Bdellovibrio sp. | reverse complement strand
CGCCGAAAGCATCGTTAATGTAAATATCAGCGTACGACGTCCACATATTCGCAAGTTCTGTGCTATTTTCCGTTTCACCTGGATCAAAACGTAAGTTTTCCAAACAGATGATTTGGTTTTTCATTGGACCGTAAAGAATGTGTTTAACACCCTCTGAATCCGGCTCATCCATTAAAACCACTTCAACGTCTAACAATTCACCCACGCGTTTAGCCACAGGCTCCATTGAATACTGGCGATCAGCCGCCGTTTTTGGTCGACCTAAGTGAGAAGCGATAATAAGTTTCGCCCCTTTTTCCAAACAATATTTAATTGTAGGAAGAGCGGCTGTAATACGAGTTTGATCCGTGATGTGCGATGATGCGTCCATCGGAACATTTAAATCAAGACGTAGGAAAACCGTTTTTCCCTTTAATTCAAAATCACGAACGGTTTTAATACCTTTTAAACCATCAGACATTAGTTAGACCCCATCATGTGTAAAGCCATATCAACCATACGACTAGAGAATCCAGTTTCATTATCGTACCAAGATAAAACCTTAGCTGTTTTATGACCAACAACCATTGTTGTTTTGCTATCTACGATTGAAGATAATTTATTACCGTTGAAATCGATTGATACTAATTCTGCTGTTTCGTAACCCAATACGCCTTTTAATTCGCCTTCAGAAGCCGCTTTTAAAGCTGCGTTCACAGAAGCTACTGTAACTTCTTTTTCAGTGTTGAAAGTGAAATCCACAACACTCACGTTTGGAGTTGGAACACGGATAGATAATCCATCAATTTTACCTTTTAATTCAGGTAATACTAATCCAACTGCTTTAGCAGCTCCTGTCGTTGTTGGAATCATTGATACTGCTGCAGAACGCGCACGACGTGCATCTTTGTGAGAAGCATCTAAGATTTTTTGATCGTTCGTGTAAGAGTGAACTGTTAACATAGTACCATTTACGATACCAAAAGTTTTATGTAACACTGAAGCTAAAGGTGCTAAGCAGTTTGTTGTACAAGAAGCATTTGATAAGAATGTGTGTTTGCTTGCATCGTATTGCTTGTGGTTAAGACCGTAAACAACTGTGATATCAACGCCATCAGCTGGAGCTGATACCATCACTTTTTTAGCTCCTGCAGTGATATGCTTTTGGTAATCTTCTTTACCTTTTAAAGCACCTGTACATTCCATAACTAATTCAACTCCCCAAGCTTTCCACGGGATTTGAGCTGGATCTTTAGTTTTAGATACAGGAATTTTTTTACCATTAACGATGATATTTTCACCATCATGAGATACATCTGCATTGTAGATTCCGTGAGATGAATCATATTTTAATAAATGAACGATTCCGTCTAAATCGTCTAAAGAGTTAATACCTGCGATATCTAATTTATCGAAGCCTTCTCTGAAGAATACGCGACCGATACGACCAAAACCATTAATTCCAACTTTCATTTTTGCCACTATGTGCTCCTTTGATATTAATTCCAGTTAATTTTTTTAAATAATTTTAAAGCATTTTGTTTTGTGGTTTCACACAAAACATCCATCGAAACATTTTTTAAATCCGCCACCACTTGGGCCGTATGTAACATGTAAGCCGAAGTGTTTGATTTCCCACGCATAGGAACCGGTGCTAAAAACGGAGAATCCGTTTCAACGTGAATACGATCTAGCGGGATAATATTTTTCACAATATCACGCAACGCTGTCGCATTTTTAAATGTAGCCACGCCTGAGATCGAAATATTGAATCCTAAGTCCAAAGCCTCTTTAGCTAACCATTCAGTTCCGGTAAAACAGTGAATCACACCGTTCACGTCACCTTTGTATTTTTTTAGAATACGAATCGTTTCCTCTTCTGCATCGCGTGTGTGGATTTCAACCGGAAGATTTAATTGCTTTGCAATATCCAATTGTTTTTCGAATGCATCGATTTGTTCTTCTTTGGGAGATTGGTTGTAGTAATAATCTAAACCAATTTCACCGATGGCCACCACTTCAGGACGAGGTGCATTTTCTAATAAAAACTTTCCAACTTCGTCTGAATACTTCACACCTTCATGAGGATGAACCCCAATCGTGCAGTAAACATCTGGCGCGTACTTCACAGCCAAATCAATGACTGTTTGCAAATCTTCAGGCTCAGTTCCAATCGTAATGATTTTAGAAACGCCAGCAGCGCGAGCCATGTTTAAAGCGGCTTCAGAGCCACCTTCTAGGCGATCTAAATGACAGTGAATATCAATCCATTTATTTTCGAGCATGAGTCACCCACAAGCTTTCAACCAATAAAGTACTGTCCGCGTAACCTTGAATGTCTTTTTGCATTTTCAATAATTGAGTAATGAATGAATTAATTTTTGTATTATCTAAGAAACTAAATTTATTTAAACGATCCACTTGATCACTATTTAAAACGCTTCCAATTTCGTTCATCTTAACAACTAATACGTCACGCATAACGTGAACCCAATTTTTAACGATATCCTGAGCTTCTTCGCGGTCTTTGAACGAAGTTCTCCAAGCTGCAGAGTTTAAGAAATCTTTTTCATTCCAAAAAGATTCGAGTAAATCAAAGCTTTGCATTCTTTTCGACATACCATCCGGACTTGAAAGACTAGCCACTGCGTTCATTTGACCACGACTGCATTTATACACCCATTCAGGTAAGCCTGGTTTAATTGATTTCACTTCCGCTTCCGTTAATGGATTAAAACGAATCACTTGAGAACGTGAACGAATCGTTCTCATCATTGATTCCGCTTCAGGCGCGATCAAAATGAAGAATACATTTTCACTAGGCTCTTCTAAGATTTTCAAAATAGAGTTGGCCGCTTGCGGGTTAAATAAATTCGCCTGATCAATGATGATCACACGATTACGTCCAAAATTAGATAAATTTAAAAATTCGATAATTTCACGAGCCTGATCTACTTTGATATTTTGACCAGATGGTTCGATAAACAAAACATTTTCTGATTGGTGCTTGGCTACACGAACACAAGAAGGACAAGCTCCACAAGGCGTGTCTGGTGTGTCTTTAACTTCGCAAAGTAGTTTTTGAGCGATGGCGTAAGCCACCATTTTCTTACCGATACTTTCAGGACCAGTAAAAAGCATCGCATGGGGCAAACGCTGACGATCTACAGCTTCTTCGAGCTGCGTGATCTGCGCTTGGTGTCCACGAATATGCGACTTCAGATTTTGCATTACGCCACCCAACCACGCGCACGTAAATCGTTAAGTAAAATTTTAAATAATTCATCTGGAGTTAAAGCGGCATTTAAAACCAGCCAGTTATTTTTACCAGCGGCTTTTGATTCTTCAGCTTGAGCCACAAAAGCGTTACGAACACGTTCATGGAAAGAATCGGCTTCAGATTCGATGCGATCATCTTCACTGCCCGTTTGATCGCTACGTTTAGAGCGACGTTTTTTTGATTCTTCTACCGATAAATCTAATAACACTGTTAAGTCAGGAACCAGATCATTTGTTGAAAAGTGATTAAGCCATTCAACTTGTTGTTTTGAAATTCCGCGTCCGCCACCTTGGAAGGCCACCGAACTTGCTGAAAAGCGATCACACAGAACCCATTTTTTTTGAGCCAACGCAGGACGGATCACAAGATCGACGTGCTGAGCACGGCTCGCTTGATACATCAAAAGTTCTGTTCGAGGAGTGGGAGCGTTTTCGCGTTTTTGCAAAATAAGATCACGAAGTTGATCTCCAACTTCGGTTCCGCCCGGTTCACGTGTAACGACTGTAGAAAAAGAAAGACCGGCCAAATGTTGATCCAACATTCGCATAAGCGAGGATTTACCGGAACCGTCTAGACCTTCAAAGACCATAAAAAACATAGCCTTAAGGTATCTCCCAATCGGTCATTTTTGTCATCATTAAACAGCGCGTAAATAATGGATAAAAATGCCCCCTAGGCCCTCGAGGGGGCTTTTAGTTCTAGACTGAACCATGGGTTTTAGTTTAAGTTGAATTTCTTTAAATATTTAGATGGAGACGCTCGTTATGATGACATTTTTAGGAACAGTTCACTTAATCGCCTGTATTGCTTTAATTATCTTAGCTATGATGCAAGATTCTAAAGGCGGAGGAATGTTCTCTTCTCAAACTTCTTCGAACTCGGTTTTAGGCGCTACTGGCGGAGCTTCTCTAGCAGTAACTATGACCAAAATCCTTTCAGTTATCATCTTAGTAACTTGTGTAAGCATCGCGATGATCTACACAAACTCTAATAAATCAGTAGTTGATGGCAGTGTTATGGGCGGATCTCCAGCTCCAACAACTGTTCCCGCAGCAGCTGCATCAGCTGATAACACTCAAAGCAAATAGTTAAATGAAGTCTTGGCTTATACCTGGTTTAATCATAGCCGGTATTGCGCTTATTGTGACGGCTCTGGTTATTCCGAGCCGCTCAATCGATACCCTTGGAAAAAAAGTCATCGCTACTGTTATTGGAGTCTCGGGTTCAGCTACGGTTGAAGGACTTGATCAAACAGACACAGCTGACATTCAAAAGAAAACAAAAATCAAAAATTTAGACGTGATCAAAACGAAACCCGGCGCGGAAGCCTCGATTGAATTATCAACGATCAAAGCGGAAGTTCGTGTTTTAGAAAAATCGAATGTGCTTTTCGAAGAGAATACAGAAGGCGCGATTATTCTGACTATTAAAGAAGGCGATCTTATTATTGAAAGCCTAGGAAACAAAGCAGACGAGCAAGGACCTGGCGCTCACTTCTGGATTCGCAAAGACGGACGCCAACTATCAGCCTTAGACTACGCAATTACGAATGAAAAAAACTCGCAATCCCCGGCTTTGAAATCAAAATTTGCTTCTCAAATTAAAAAAAGTGATGTGTTAGCCCAAAGTAAAATTGAAGAGATCTTAAGTACCAAGAAAAATGATTTCTTCCGTTGCTATGGACAATTGATTCAAAAAGAAGAGCAAGCTCACGGACAATTATTATTATCTTTTGAAATTTTACCAACAGGCAAAGTAGCTACTGTGGATGTGACGAAAACAGATATCAATCAACCGTCATTTCTATCGTGCTTGAAAGAAGTCGTCATGAGAACGACTTTCCCGCCTTTCAGTGGAAAATCAATCACGACAGTGTTCCCGCTTAAATTCGATTAATATTCGTGAAGATAGTCGATATCGTTACGAATCCAAGGCTCAAAGATACCTTCTAATTCATAAACTTTTCCATTCTCAACGCGTTTTTCACGCAGAGGCTGGATTTGACATTGCCATGTTGGCGATAGAATTTTCTGTTCAATCAAATAATTGAAAATCATCTCAAATGACGAGAGCCCTAAAATCCGACGTTTAATTAAGTCTTCAAAAGATTTCACCAACATGTTGGACGTGAAGCCGTATTTATCTTTAAGACCAGTGATAATTTGTCCTAATTCTTCTAGTGATAGACGTTGATCTTGCACTAGATCTAAAGCGATTTGGAATGAGTCGTAAGTGGCCATACAGCGACGACCATATTTAATGTAATACAAAGGATCTGTATCCGTTGCCAAGTTGATATAAATTTTATCGACGGGATCTTGAATTTCAATCATCGTCTGCAGACGTAAAATTTCATCGACTTGAGCCGCACTGACTCCAAGGCGCTCTAACAAACGCGACAACTGCTGCGTGGTATGACGACGTGAACAGATATCCGAAAACAAAGTGTAAATGGTGGCATCTGATTCCGAGTCATCACCAAAACAAATCATTTTCACATTCGGGCCTAATTGAACACGTAGCTGCATCAGTGCTTGAATTTTGTACCCAATTTGTTTTTTTAAAAATAGAAACTTAGATGGGACTAAATTTTTCAAATTATCTTTGTAGAACATCATCAAAGGACTGATATCATCTAATTGGAATTTTTCGTAAATTTTAGATTCCATTTGCGGAGGCGATGCGGATACGAAAAACAATGGAAGCGTGTTATCATCATAATGTTTCTTACGGTAACGTGTAATACTTTTAATAAGTTCTGACGAGCCGGGTACATTTTTTTTCGTTAAAGACTTTTCAAAAATGGTCGCTAGTAACCCTTTGAACGAATCGATTTTAGTATCTAAATAAGTTTTATCCAAATCCCAAACATAGACTTCTGAAAACTTTGAAATATCCATCCCGTCACAATAATCAAAACAGACGACATCAAGCTGAGTTTCAGATCGATTGTTCCAACCTAGTTTTTGTTTTTTTAACTCTGTCATAGTATAAGCATACAAAAAGCATTTTGCCTTGCCAAAGGATATTCATATTGAGCATACAGGACCTAGTTTCGCATAATGAAACAGCCTGTAATTATTTTTCATCTTTTTTGTATGTTTATGAGACGTAATCAACTGTTTTCACGAAAGTCTCAAAATGACTCTTAACCTTTTTAACATGCCTGACGATAGTCTGTATATACAAAGGGGCAGCCTTATGAATTATAAAACCACCGCTCTAGTTATTGCGTTAATTACTATTAGCACACCGCTCAGTTCTCACGCCATAGCCGCCATTGAAGACGCGCCCTACCAAAGCCCTACTGATATGGATTTTAACGAATTCCCGCCAGAGACCACTACTGCTGTTCAGCAAGATTATCCAGAGTTACTTGATGATGGCAACCAACTCATTACCGCAGACACAATCCATCAGACGATTGTTAATCCGGTTATTGATCCGCGCTTTGGACAAATCGAACCAGCTCCTCGCGCATTAGATGGCGCAGGAAACTTGGTTCCAGCTCCGGTAGGTGCGATATTCAATCCGACTCCTGTTGATATATTATCAGGTCCACATGCTGTTTCTATTCCCGTAGCAATCGCTATCCCAACAACAGCCTCATCTGCTGCCGGTGGATCTCCGGCGCTAGTTGTTCCAACTATCGCCAATGGAGGAATTGCTTCGGGATCACATTTAGCCATGGCCATGTCTTCTTCAGCAAATCCATTTACAGACATTCCAGTCATGACGAATACAACTCGCTCAACTCAAGATACTTTGACGTTAAATATTCAAGCGACGTGCTATCCAACTAATTTACGTGCGGTAGCAAATCCTGTTTCACCTAACTCTATTATTAAAATGAAAGGTAAGTATTCGGTTGCTGGAAGCCAGACAATTAATAATCAAGATTTCTTCGTTGAATTCCCAGCTCGTGCCGTGATGATGGGATCTGGTTCTGCTCCGGTGAATATAACAACAAGTGCTACTGATACTTATAAATTAGGTTTCGATGCGTTCTCTCCATCTAATGGAGTTTGGGGAAATGTCATCAACAATTTAGTTTCAGTCACACTACCTTCAATCACAAATACTAGTATCGATACAAACACTGGAACAATCACGAGTGCACAAAACGTTTTCCAAGTTAGTAATGTAACGTTTGAACAAAGAGTTCCTACGCCAACGGCTGCGCAATTAGTTGAGATGACTTCGTTTGCGAACTATCAAGCCGCTGCGGCCACATACCTAGCTAATCATGGTGCAGTTTATTGGATCAGTTATGCTGACTGGAAACAATCCGTTATTAACCAATCGTATATGGGAGTGACTGGTGGGCTTGATGCACCTCTTGGAACTGCAAGCGCTACATCTGCTGGATTAAACATTTCACAATCTTCAGATGGAAAAACAATTTCGATTTCAGCCAGTCTTCCAGGAGACTTAACGATGTGTGGCGGTTACTATTCTCCGCTCATGGTGTTCTTCGATAAAGATCGTCCTACATTTGAAAATGTTTCTGACTTTAAAATGAAACATGATCAAAAAACATATTGGCCTAATAAAAACCATGCCGGTTACTTTGTAGGTTTACTCAATAAAAATGGAAAAATTGAAAGTCATCAAGACCTTTTCGGCGAGGGAGAAAATATTGCCAACGGATTTATTAGCCTTGGTAAATACGATAAAAACAAAGATGGAAAAATCGATGCGAAAGATCCTATTTTCAAAAAACTAGTCTTATGGAAAGACAGCGAAGGTAAAGGCCAGTTTAAGAAAAAAGATATGATCTATCTCAGTAAAAAAATCCAGTCGATCGACTTAAACTATAATAATAATTTCGAAATGGCCGGTATTGGAGCCGAATACAGACAACGCAGCTCGTTCTCATATAAACAAAATGGCAAATTAAAAATAGGCGAGATCATAGACGTTTGGTTTAAACCTTACACAGGTGGCGACAGACAAATGGCCAGTCACAAAGAAAAATAAATATTTAGCTATTTATGCAAACCCTACCCTGAGTCAACGCTCGGGGTTCGTGTAAGCATCGGTTGACAATGAAACTTTTTGAACGTGAACTGTAGGAGATATGACTAACCATCCCGTTAACTCAAACTTTTATAAGAATAGTCTAAGTAACAACCGCGGTTCTACAATCATGATGGTTTTAGGAATCTCTGCGGTTATTTCCATTGCTATTGGCTTTATCGCTGACCGCCTTCTTGTTCAAAAAAAATTAGCTGATGATTTAAATTCAAATGTCTCTTACACCGTGGCCATTCAATCCGTTACCGATTTCGCAAAACACGCATTGAAACAAAAATGGTGTTTTGATAATCCTTCTAATTCGAACTCCAGTTTAACTCCAGATGACGCCAATAGCTGCGCGGGTAACTACACGCATCCGCAAAGCCTAACACGATTAACCCTTCCACTCAAATTTGCACGTAAATTAGCTGAGTACAAATGTAAATACCCTACGTTAATTAACTCTAATTTTCCAGGATGGGGTACAACCAATCCTCCAACATCCGTTTGTGATGCTAACGCAAATCCTGTAATTACTGACCAGGCCGCCGTAACGACCGAAGCTCGCAACATGCTTCTTTCAAGCTTTACAGTTCAAGGCACTGTTGCCAACATGCCGTCGTCTCATCCGTTAAAACAAATTCTTCTGAATGCTAAGGGCAAACAAGTTATTCATTCTGTCAGTATCAAGTACGAAGTGATCTCTGATATCAATCTTCCTAGTGCCGGAGACGAAGTGTATGTGAAAATCACAACTACACTTTACGATGACTCAACCATTCCACAAGTTATTAAAAATGGCGCGTTCAAAGCCAGCGAAACAAATACGATCTATGTAGCACCTCGTGAATTGAATTACTTTAGTTTAGTTTTACGCGGAAGCTTAGTTTTAGGTGAAGCCTCTACCAATGCTAATAGCGGCACGGATGGCAATGGGTATATCCCTCCTACATCGGCCTCTGATGCAGGTGTTTCTTTTTACGGACCTGTCTTTATTAATAAAAATTTAATTTTACCCAGCAGTTCAAGTACTAAATCAAACACCACATTCTACGAACCCGTTACATTTGGTTCGGGCTATATCGCTCAAAGTGACGGCGGCACAACCAGTGGCTACAAATCACCAACCGCACTTGGAGCTAATCGTGAATGGAATGACACAGGATTATTTGGTGGCTTCTTAAAAGGATTTGAAAATGATTCGGCTAGCGATGTTGGTTTTGATTCTTTAAGTGGAGTCTCTGGCGGATCAGCAACTAATAATACTTTGGTCGCTCATTGTATTAATCGTATTCGTGAAAAAACTAATCCCAGTGCTACCTTAAGTTCACAATTTTATGCGCAAGCTGTCAACGTAGGCGGAGTTAAATCTGCTTCGAGCGGACAGGTGATTCGTAAGTTTAACGTGGCCTTCTTAAAAAACGATAATAATAAACTTCAAAAAAGATTTTATCCTCAGACAGTCAACCTAGCTGGCAACGTAGGCACCGCTGCTTTGGGTGATACTTCTGGTCTTATCTCTGCTAACGTCGTCACTCAGAACCGCACCGTCTCGATGATGGCCGATATCGGTTTTTCGGGAAAACAAAGATTAAATATTCCACTTCCTGATCAACAAGGGGGGTCTGATGGCATTACCGAAATTTCTTTAAAATCTTCGCCTTCTGATATCGCTAAAGTCACAATCCGCGTAGAAGATTTTAAAATTGGTGGAGTATCTCAACCTCATATGCGTTCAGTGACAATCACGGTTGATGATATCGATAAATTGATCGACCATCCAGGTGGCAATATTAAACACCCCATCGAATATATTAAACTTCGCGCGATGGACAATACTTGCGTCAATGGATCATGCACCACCGGTACAACTGGAAGCGGTACTTATAAAGATATCTATTTAAAAAAATTCACAACTTGGCCTGAAGATTCAAATACACCGACAGTACCAGCCATTCCTCCAACAACACCTGCAGTTTATGGAACACCATCTCTATGTTCGGATGAAGGTATTTACAATCAATGGGCCTACATGCAAGAACCTCAGTGTCAGCAAACTTCTGCACCTCCTTTACATAAATCAACGATCACTCTACCCATCCCTGGATATTCATTTCCTTCATCATCAGAAGATATCGGAACACTGGATAATCAATGTCAAAGCGCGGGCTCAACGAATTTATCTTCGTTCAATGCTACAGCGACGGAACAATACTATACAGATCACAGCTTTCAAGGTTGGGAATTCGTAAATGCACCGGATCCAAGTACAGGACAATACCCAAACATTACATTTACAGTATTCAATTCAACAAATCCCGTTTCTGCAGCCATGTACAATCAATGTATTGTACCTAATACCGTGTTCCGCGTCGTCGGAAACTTCACTTGCCGTCGCTTAGTTATTCAAGCCCGTAGCTCAACGCTTCAAATGATTGGTACATTTATCGTCGTTGATAAATTACACATTGATCAAAGTGCCATGGCTAATGGTGTATCATTCATGTCCGTTCATAATCCGATCGCAGTTAATATTTTAAAAGATGCCATGGTCTTAAAAACATCAAATGGATCAAGTTGTGATTCTCTGCCAACTCCGCACTGGCATCCCGATCCAGGTATCCAAACTTTATCGAATCGCATCAGCTGCAGTCCATTATCTACTTTAAAAAATGGATCTCCTGAAAAATTCCCTTTCCGTTGGACGTCTGTATCTGCTGACTGTGTTCGTTATCCAGACGCAACCAGCGATACGTTGTGCATGAAAAAAATTAGAAATTATTTATACAAAGATTTAGAGAGACAATATGTTCGTTAGTAATAATAAAGGTTTTACTATTATGGAAGCCATTGTGGGCATTGGCCTACTAGGCATCGTTATGGTGACTGGAACTCAAGGTTATGATTATATCAAATCTAGCCAAACTAAAATGACTACCATGAATACTACTGAAAATCGCGTGAGTGAAATTATTCAAACAGTGAAGGCGAATATTTCACAACAGATTATCAGCTTCCCGGCCAGTGTTAGCGCATCATCAACTGGCAGTTCATCTGAAGGTGGTGACACCTTAGTAACAAGCTACATCGAGTCAGCTCTTGGAAGCAATCTTCCTATGGCTTGGTCTTTAACTACGGATTCAAAAGTCTCTGACTGCACCGCTTGCCCCGGACGCTACGGTTATGTGATCACCGCTGTTCCTGGATACGGAGGACTTTACCTAGTCTCTGTACGCTTCACTCATAATGACTGGGGAGATACACCTAAAAACTTCAGCTTCGTGGTGTCACAATGATAAAATTTAATCTTAAAAATACACGCGGTGTAACAATCATGGAATTAGTCGTCGCGATAGGTATCGTGGGTATTTTTTCTGTTATTGCTATGCAATTTCTAAATGATCAATCTCGACAAAATAGAAAACTAGAAGAAGCCATTGAATATAAAATCGATACACTTTTGTCAGATAAAATTATTCTTAAAGATTTTAGAAATGCCATGCCTTCGATTAATCAACTCCGAATTCTAGATCAAAATGGTGTAAACTTTTTTGATTTTGAACCAGATCAGGGTGGAGCCCTTAGCTGCCCTGGGTGCTACAAATTCCGCGCACTCACTTTAGGTCATGCCTCTGGAGCGCCTAAAAAGTTTTATCTTTTGATCGCGAATGGCACCAAAGGCGATTCGGTATTTACTGATCCCGTTATCGCTTATGACGTAGGCGCTCCATCAGCAACGGATCCAAATGCTCCGGCTTCACTGACATTTGTTGGCTTGAACCGTGTGCCAGCAGGATCAAGCGTAGGCTACCTAGCTAGTAAAAATCCTCTGTTAATTGCTGACGATTTAATTTTCGTCGATAGTTCAGGATTAATGAAGGTGACTGAAAATAATCCCGTTAATCGATCAGCAGCTTGGATCGGTTTTTTAACATCGGCCGGAGATATCGTCGCGAACCCCGCAATGCCTGATGGAATTTTCACTTCACGCATTTATACCAAAGCCCCCGCTGACGGCGCAGAAATAGTAACGACACCGGCTACTTTTGATGAGTTCCTACAGGCCCTTCCTCCAAATGGAACATCCGGCTCAAGTATTCGTATCGTGGGTGTTAAACTGATTAAGTATGAATTAAGATGCTTAGCTTCTTCGCCTACGGACTGCTCGCTAGAAAGATCAGAATGGTCTAAAACAGGCTTCACAAATCAACGTGAAATTTTGAATCATATTAAAGGGGTTACATTCCGTCGTGATAATATTTCAAATACCATCACGACGGTTTCTTACGATCAAAATAAAAAAAACAACTAAGCAGCTTGCTTATCGGCGTTCATGGAATGAAGAACTGATAAAGTCAGAATCACTAATCCACTTAATCCCGTTATCCACTCTGGGATATGCACGAATGATCCAAATAACATAATCAGAGACAAAGCTCCTAGAGCATAAAAAGCTCCGTGCTCTAAATACTTGAAGTTTTCAACTGTGTTCTTATCTACGAAATAAATTGTCAAACTACGCACAAAGAACGCACCAATACCTAAACCAATCATGATCAAGAATAAGCTATTGGTTAAAGCGAAGGCGCCTACGACTCCATCAAAACTGAATGAAGCATCCAGAACTTCTAAATAAAGGAATGTTCCGAAACCTGCCGAAGCCACCACCGTTTTAGCATCCGAAACAACTTCATTACTTTCTAACGTTGAAGAAATACCATGAACCACTAAGAACGTGATAATTCCGCACAAACCCGAAAATAAGAAAGCATATTGATCCGTAACATCTTTAAACATAACTGTGAAAAGAATCAAAACTAACAAAGTAAGAAGCAATTCAACACCTTGAAACTGACCTGATTTTGCCATCGGGCGCTCTAGGAAAGGAAGCCAGTGAACATCTTTGTCTTCATCAAAAAAGAAATGAACGAAAACCATAAATAAGAATATCCCACCAAAACTAGCCACATACAAATGAGATGATGTCATAATTTCGGCGTACTTAACCGGCTCGTAAATCGACATCATCAACGCTTCGATCGGCCCTATTTTACCAAGAACTGAAACGATAGCTAATGGGAACAATAATCTCATACCGAAAACGGCAATCAACATACCCCAAGTTAAAAATCTTTTTTTCCAAACTTCCGACATCGTCTTCATGACAGTCGCATTCACCACGGCATTATCAAAAGATAATGAAATTTCGAGAATCGATAACAAGACCGTCGTTAACAACGCCTGCATCACATGTGTCATCGAAGCCGTTTGGAACCAGACCATTCCGACTACTAATAATAATCCAGCTAAAGTAATCCAAATGGATGTCTTAAAATATTTCAGCATACCTACCCTTTTTTTGTTAATTCATAACTTGTTTTAAATAATCAGCAGTAATGCTTTGACTATTTTTGACTTTAATAATTTGCTCAGGCGTGCCTTCTGCTACGATTTGACCACCGTAAATACCACCATCAGGTCCCAAATCTACAATGTGATCAGCCGTTTTTGCAACTTCCATATTGTGTTCGATGACGAGGACCGTATTACCTTGATCTGTTAATTCTTGAAGAAGCTCTACTAATTTTCGAACGTCATCGAAATGAAGTCCGGTCGTGGGCTCATCCAAGATATAAAGTGTTTTTCCCGTTCCACGCTTAGAGAGCTCTTTTGAAAGCTTCACACGTTGAGCTTCACCACCTGATAAAGTGGTTGAAGCTTGTCCTAACGTCATGTAATCCAAACCTACTTTTTGTAAGGTTTGAAGTTTACGGTGAATATGCGAATGGTTTTTGAAGAATTCTAAAGCTTCCTCAACATTCATATTTAATACATCATCAATATTTTTATCTTTGAATTTAATTTGTAATGTTTCACGGTTATAACGTTTTCCATTACAAGTATCGCAAGTCACGTAAACATCAGATAGGAAATGCATTTCCATTTTGATCTGACCATGCCCCATGCAGGTTTCACAGCGTCCGCCTTTGACATTAAAACTAAAACGTCCCGGTGGGAATCCGCGTAATTTACTATCCGGCAAAGCGGCATATAAATCACGAATCATCGGAAGCAATCCCACATAAGTCGCTGGCGTTGAGCGTGGTGTTCTTCCAATCGGTCTTTGATTGATATCGATCACTTTATCAATATGCTCTAAACCTTCTATTTTTTTATAGTTCGCCGGAACCACATTCGCTTTATAAAAATGCTTCGCTAAAATTTTATAAAGTGTATCGATAATTAAAGTCGACTTACCACTGCCTGAAACTCCAGTGATACATGACAACTTTCCTAATGGAATGCTTAAGTTGACGTTCTGTAAGTTATTTCCCGTAGCTCCAATAATTTTTAAAAATTGTCCACTTCCCTTACGACGCTCGCTGGGAACAGCAATTCTTTTTTTGCGAGACAAATACTGGCCGGTCACCGAATGAGGATCTTTCATCAGCTCTTGGGGCGTTCCTTGAGCCATGATATCTCCACCTAATTTTCCGGCGCGAGGTCCAAGATCAACCACGAAGTCTGCCGACATAATAGTATCTTCATCATGTTCAACCAAGATAATCGTATTACCGCGGTCTTTAAGTTCTTGAATGATTTCTAATAAACGATGATGGTCACGAGGATGAAGACCGATACTCGGTTCATCCATAACGTACATACAACCAATCAATGCTGATCCCACCTGAGTCGCTAAGCGAATACGTTGAGCTTCACCGCCCGATAAAGTGCTGGCCTGACGAGACAAGGATAAATACGAAGTCCCTACACGATCTAAATAATTCAGACGATCTGTGATTTGTTTCGTAATCTTATCCGCGATAAATTTATTTTTATCGCTCCATTTAATTTTAGATATGAATTGATTCAATTCTAAAATAGAAATCATAGAAAGTTCAGCGATATTTTTATCTTCAATCTTAACGTTCAAACTTTCTTTTTTTAAACGAGCCCCATGACAATCCGGACAAGCTGTAATAACGATTTCCGCTTCGTCTTCGTCATCATCACTGTCGGAAACTTTCTGACCTTTGTAGCTGTATTTAACTTTATCTAATTTACGAGCGCCGACATCTGATTCAGAGAATTCCTCTTCTTCCACTAAATCAAGAGTTCCTAAACCATGACAAGTTCCACAGGCTCCACGAGGATTATTAAAACTGAATAAGCGAGGCTCCATCTCAGGGAAACTGAAACCACATTGAGGACAAGCTGAGTGAAGAGAAAAGTTTGTTCTTTCACCTTTAGCAGTTTCAATCACAATGCGACCAGCCGCCAAAGAGAGCGCGGTATTAACACTTTCAGATAAACGATGGCGAATACCTTCTTTAAGAATAATTTGATCAACCACTAAATCGATATTGTGTTCTTTGGTTTTAGCTAATTTTTTCGAAGCGGCAATAATCGATTCGATCTCGACGAACTCGCCGTCCACTTTGGCTTTGACGAATCCTTTTTTAAACCACTTTTGGAATTCAGCTAAGAACTCTCCTTTTTTGCCTTCCGCCATTGGAGCCATAATGAAAAG
Organism: uncultured Bdellovibrio sp.; assembly: GCA_964645745.1. Taxonomy (GTDB): domain Bacteria; phylum Bdellovibrionota; class Bdellovibrionia; order Bdellovibrionales; family Bdellovibrionaceae; genus Pseudobdellovibrio. Next base: position 10,805 of record CAZXZW010000023.1, on the reverse strand, counting down.
TTTTGCGCCATTTCCTTTTTTCAACACATCATCAATGATTTGATTCGGTGTTTGCGAACTGACAGGCATATGATGATCTGGACAAAGTGGCGTTCCCACTTTAGCAAATAATAAACGAAGGTAATCATAAACTTCAGTGATCGTTCCCACTGTCGAACGTGGATTCAATCCCACTGTTTTTTGATCGATGGCGATCGCTGGACTTAATCCTGTTACTGAATCGACATTCGGTTTTTTAAGTTGTTCTAAGAAATTACGCGCGTAGGCCGATAAGCTTTCCACATAACGTCTTTGCCCTTCGGCATAGACTGTATCAAACGCTAATGAAGACTTTCCTGATCCACTGAGACCTGTAAAGACTGTGACTTTATTACGTGGAATCGTGACTGAAATATTTTTTAAATTATGTTCTCGCGCACCTTTCACAATAATTCCGTCTTGCGAATTATTTTCAGCGTGCGCTTTCTGACTTATCAATTTTGATAACTGCGCTGCGGAACTTTTGCTTGGATTTACTTTTTTTGACAGTTTTGACATAATCCATATAATTCTAGAATATGTCCGGTCAGTTTAAAACCAAATTGTGCAGCGACTTGCTGCTGTAATTTTTCGATCTTCTCATTTTCAAATTCACTGATGTTTCCACAAGACGTGCAAGTCAAGTGATCATGATGCTCTTTAGTTGTTAATTCATAACGAGAAGGCTGACCACCCATACGAACTTCCGTGACCAGCTTGTTTTCTGTTAATTCGCGTAAGAAACGGTAAACCGTCGCAAAACCAATGCTCGAATCTTTTTTGTGACACTTTTCAAACAGAGCTTGAGCCGTTACATGGCGCTCAGAATACGATGATTGGTTGTCATAAAGGCATGTTAAAATAATTAAACGCTGATCCGTTACTTTAAGACCCATCGAACGAATCATTTTTTTGAAATCATCCGCCTGATTGTATACCGCCGTGATTTTGCTTTGCACTTCTACGTGTTGAGGCAATACCGGAGTAAAATCGTTTTTGTTTTGAGATCCTGAATCTGAATTTGAATCGCTATCTGTTTTCATCCCACCGTTCTATTGAAATCGATAATGAATATCAATTACAATGAGAGGTTTTTGACAATCTGGCTAGTTGCGTTGTGAGGATGAAGACTCTCTAAATGATCTGCGGTTAATCTATAACCTTCAATGCTTGAATTTAAGTCTAAAAAAGTAGCAGTTTTCCGAACAGCATCTTCGCAGAACATGGTATTCGACGCGTTCAATCTGGCGAATTCCATTTCATCGGCCTTCTTCACCGCCGTCTGAACTGGGGTTTGCAAACAGTCTTCGATCTGCTGAATCCAGCCTGAAATATTCAATTCTGAACCGGCCTTCACCGCTAATTCGACAGTCATATGACTACGTTGAGCGTGTGGTGTTGCGGGGAAGATTTGTTCTGATTCATACCACTGCTGCAATTCAACTGGAGTCAGTTTGTTATCTTTGAAAAACTCTTTCGATAATTTAGCAGACTGCGGACATGTGCTTGAATAGGTCACCACAAATTTAACAATCAATTTGAATGAACCCTTTTTATCTGCTTCTGCCGTGATTTCTACAGGGTAAGAGCGAAAACCTTCAATGTTAGACTTGAGAGACTTGGTGTTCAGTAAAGATTGATAACTCATTTTTATACGAGCTTGAGTCGAAATACCTTCTTGAGAAACGATGGAGCTGATCAAAACGTCTTGAATTTGTTGCGCAGAGACTTTCTTTCCTAGAACAGACTCCATTTGCAGCTGGTACAAGCGCGACATGTGAATACCACGATGTCCAGGTAATAGATTCACAAATAAATCTAATTCCATCGGTACTTGACGGTCATTATCCACGATAAAGGACTGAATCTTTGACATCCCCACCCAACTGATTCCTGCGTAGTGACTGTTGGCTAAAGCTTGTTCGTCTGATTTGATATCCTGATTCTCGTTTTTCATTTTTCTGACTTAACATACAATTTTTAATAATGTAACATTTTAGTCATGAAAAAAGGGACGGATCCTACCTCTGCAGCTTACACTGTATTCTTTCTTAAAAATGCCCAGCACAACACTCAACCACTTGAGGTTTATCTAGAACGTCGTGGCTTTAAAGTCCAAACTGAAACTTCCGTTGAAAAAGCTATAGATAAAATAAATGAGAAAAAACCTATCTACGTTTTTGTGGCCTGGGATCACACAGATAAAGAAGCGCAAAACATCATCTCACTAACCGCACAAGATACTACGATTATTCCCTACATCACATCGACTGCAGGCTCTGATACGCGCAAGCTCATGAGCCTCAATGTCCCCGTCAAAATGTTTCCACCACTTTCAGGCCCTGCGATTCAGCGACTGGTTTTAAAACTGGAAAAAGAAAAAAATGATTTAAAAGGACTTCAATCTCAAACCATTTCTTCGAATAAAACGGCAGATAATTCCTCTCAGGTCTACATCAGTAAAGGCCAACGTTTTAGCGACAAAAGTAAAATTATCGTTAACCGTTCCTCATCTGAAAATAACTCAACTTTGTCGTTTTTCGATAGCGTGACCGATCTCAGTTTAGAAAAACCGACAGCGCAATTTTCTAAAGATATGCACATTAAAATTTCTGAAGGTCAGAAAAAAGCGCTCGAAGCCCGCTTCGAAGGAAAAATCCAAGAAGAACTCAAAGAGATCATCGAGACCACTAAAGACTCTTCTCCAGCAGAACCGCAACAAACTATTTTCTGTATGCTGGTTCAAGCTATCGACTGCTCGGGCCTTATCTTATTAGATACGGCATGGAACATGAGCCTAGAAGATGCCGAATCTGCACTTTCCTCTTGGGCTAACGAGTTAACATTCCAATATCACAAAAATGACGGCATAAAAAATATTTATCAATCTGAGGTCTTCTCAGTCACGACGCCGTCTGAATTGAATGTCTTTGATATTTGTGCAGCTAAAGCGGCCGTTCAAAAAAATATCGAAATCGATGGCAAGAATACTGTAATGGCTTTCTTTGATCTTCAGTATAATCCATTTAGTCTAGAAACAACCGAAGATGAGAATTATCTTCTGGTAGATCAAAATTGTTTAAATGAAAACTCAGTTATTCCGTTCGATTTATTCTACGAGATGAAAGAAAATAAAAAAATGCTCAAGATGTTTAAAAAGGACACCTTGATGTCGAACAAAGAAATCAATTCAGTTTTAGAAAAGAAAATTTTACCTTTACTCATCTCGATGAGTGACGAAATGCTCTGGTACAAATACGGAGTTGAGGTTTATTTAAAAAAATTATGAAAATTATTTTAGCTAGCACTTCAAAATATCGCGCGCAATTAATCGAAAAACTAGGTTTACCTTTTCAATGCGTAAAACCTTTAGCCGACGAAGAATTTATTAAAAGCATACTGATAGCCGAAAATGCCTCACCGACCGAAGTTGCAGAGACATTGTCTAAACAAAAAGGCGCCTCTATCCAAGAAATTTACCCCGATGATGTGATTATCTCTGGCGACCAAGTTGTGAATTTCCATGGAAAAATCATTGGCAAGCCAGGATCGAGAGAAAAAGCCCTGGAGCAGCTCTTGTCGATGAACAATCAACAGCATGAGCTTGTGACGTCGACAACGTTGATTGCTGGTGGAACTATTCACCACAACAATAATATCACAAAAATGAAAATGAAAAATTTAACAGAGGCGGAAATTCGCTCTTACATTGAATTAGACAATCCGATTGATTGCGCCGGTTCAATTAAAATCGAAAGTTACGGCATCAACCTGTTTGAAAAAGTCGAATCATCTGATTTCTCGGCTATTCAAGGTTTACCGCTGATCTGGATTTCTAACACACTTAAAGGATTAGGCTATGAGCTTTTTAAAAAATAAATTAATTGATATCGCTATTGAAGCGAGAAACTTTTCTCACTCTCCGTACTCAACTAAAAAAATTGGATCAGCGATTCAATTAGATAACGGCAAAATCTACTCAGGCTGTAATATTGAAAATGCCTCTTACGGTGGAACTGTCTGCGCCGAGCGCGTAGCCATTTGGAAGGCTTACAGCGAAAACAGCTTACCGATTAAAATCAAATCGATTGCGGTTTCTAGTGATGAAAATTCCCCATGGCCGCCTTGTGGATTCTGTCGTCAAGTGATCGCTGAGTTTGCCACTCCTGAGACTGAGATCACATTAGTGAATTTACAGAAAAAAGAAGTGACGATGAAGTTCTCGGAACTTTTCCCGTTTGCTTTCGAAGCAAAACATTTAAATAAGTAAGTCTCAATTTGAGATAATATAAAGTTTGATTCTGACTACTCCGATAAACAATGCATGAACACTCAAATGATACTTTTATGCATTTTAGCCTTAACAACATTATCTTGCTCTTACGACAGTAGCAAAACAGAACTCTCTTCTTCCATTGATACCAAAAGCGAAATTATAGGTAAGATTCAAGGAAATTACAGCTCTTGTTCGGCTTCATTAAATTATCCCGGATACTACGATCTTAACACGGTGACTGTCGTCGGAACTACATACACATTTTCAACGACCTTATCAGCCGCAGCTAACTGCAGCACCTATTATAATAAGACAACGGCATCTTATGAAATTAATAATGCCAGCTACATCAACTCCGCTGTTAATAAAGAAGATATTCAAATCGAATTCAAAGTGAAGTCTGTGGCTCTCAAATTCAACGACAACTACTACATTTCACAAAACTATTGTGGCTTAAATAACTGGGTGTTAAATGTTGAAAAAGATGTAACGGGATTACCCTGCAACGATTTGCTGAGCACCTATGATAGTTTTCATACGTCATTTAAAGCTGTGGATGATCTTGAATACGTAAACATCAAACGCACTCCTACAGCTATCTGGCATCCCACAGGCTTTAGCGAATCTGGCGACACCGCTGGTGATTCTCTAAAAAGCCTACCGTTTGAAATACTTTCTTATTAGTGCT
>CAZXZW010000023.1:2031-5723 GCA_964645745.1 uncultured Bdellovibrio sp. | reverse complement strand
TTATCTTAATTTCGCACCGATCGTTTTTTCAGCCGAAGCCATCACTTTATTCACGTTTTCAGTGATTTGAGCTTCGGTTAAGTCAGCATCTGCGCTTTGCATAGTTACACGCACAGAAACTGATTTCATTTTACTATCAAGCTTATCGCCTTGGTAAATGTCAAATATGCGAACGTCTTTACAAACGCCGCCTAATGATTTTTTAACATCAGCAAAGAATTCACCCATCGATTTATTCGCATCCACTACGAATGAGAAATCACGTTCAACCGTTTGGAAAGTCGAAACCGATTTGAAACGCATCGGTCTTGGTTGACCTTGGCAGATGATATCTAAGTTTAATTCAGCTATAGCTACATCGACGCGGATTTTCTCCTGTTGAATCAATTGCGGATGAACTGTCCCGATAAAGCCTACGGCTTTACCTTCAACGATGATTTGTGCGCTTTGACCAAAGTGCAAGAATGGAACTTTCGTATCCACATCTTTGAACGTGTAGGAGCTAATTCCTAACATCGAGAACAATCTTTCGATCGATGCACGCACTTTGTAAACATTTGGAGTTGAATTTGAATAAAGACCGAATTCGTTCCCCCATGAAGCAATCGCCATGCGATTAGATTCTGTGTAACCGCTTTCTGATTTCGTGAAAGCTGTGCCGATTTCGAATAATTGACCACGTTCATTACCCATGTGGAAATTTTCAGTCGTGTTTTTCCAAATCGAGAATGAAGTTAAGCGTCTCATGGCATTCCACTCTTCGCTTAATGGGTTACGGATCGTTACCGATTCGTCGTCTATCTTGAAGCCGTAGGTCTGCATAGCTTTCGCTGATTGCATGAATTTTTGCTCTGCTGCTTGAGACGTGAAGGCGTAATTGAACGCCTGCGAGAATCCTGAAGCTTGCATTAAACCTGAGATTTTATTTTTTAATGCGTAGAAAGCATCATGGTGAGTCGGTTGCTTATCAAACACCGGTAATGTTTCTTGAATTTTTTCGTAACCATTCAAACGCGCGTACTCTTCTACTAAGTCCATTTCTTGTTCCATGTCGAAACGGAATAATGGAGGTGTTACTGAATACAACCCGTCTGATTTTTTAGTTACTTTACATTGAAGACCCGTCATGAATTGTTCGAACAATGGAGCTTCCGCTGCGTAACCTAAACGATCCGAAATTGTTTTGATACTTGTATCAATCGCATTTTTTGTAACTGGTTTTGGATAAATATCGTGATGAGTTCCAAACGCTTCTCCGCCTGCGCACTGAGAAATCAATAATACGGCACGGTCCATGGCATCCACTGTTCCGCTAGCATCTACGCCACGAGCAAATCGGTAAGCTGAATCTGTTTCGATACCGTTTGAACGAGCTGACTTACGCGTGCTTAACGCATTGAAGTTGGCACTTTCAATAAAGATGTTTTGTGTTTTATCGCTTACACCTGAATTTAATCCACCGATCACACCGGCCAGAGCTACCGCTTTTTCACCGTCACAAATTAAGAGCTCTTCTCCTTTAAGAACTAGATCTTGCTCTTTTAAAGTTTTGAATTTTTCATTCGGCTGTGCTTTACGAACTTGAATCGTACTTTTCGCTAACGAATCCGCGTCGAATGCATGTAAAGGCTGGCCCAGTTCAAGCATCACGTAATTTGTAACGTCGACAACGTTATTGATTGAATTCATGCCGATTGATTCTAAACGAGCTTTCAACCATTCAGGGCTTGGTCCGATTTTAACTCCAGACATGTAGCGACCCGAGTAACGAATACAAAGATCAGATTCAACGCTTAATTTAATTTTATCCGTCGTTTTGTTTGAAGAGAATTTTGAGAACGTTTCAATTTTTTTAACGGGACGATTTAATAAACAACCAATTTCACGAGCTAAACCATAATGACTTAAACAATCCGCACGATTCGGCGTTACTTTTAATTCAAACGTTACATCACCAATACCGGCGTAGTCCGCGTAAGGCGTCCCTACCGGAGCATCCGCTGGAAGAATCACGATACCATCACTTGGTTTATCAACGCCTAGTTCTTTGAATGAACAAAGCATCCCGTTACTTTCCATATCGCGAATTTTAGATTTCTTAATCGCAAAGTTTCCTGGAAGAACAGCACCTGGTAAAGCGACAACAACTTTGTCTCCTGTTTTGTGGTTTTGCGCTCCGCAAACGATTTGTTCGATTTTGCCCGGAGCTACTTCGACCTGACATAAAGACAATTTATCCGAATTCGGATGTTTATCTTTAAGTGTAACGTGACCCACCACCACATGATTCAAAGCTTTCGCTAAATCCGTGATTTCTTCAACTTCTAAACCTGCACGAGTTAAAATCGCCGCCAGTTCATCAGTTTTCTTGAAGTAGTCATTCACATCTACGTAATCATTAAGCCATTTAAGAGAAATTTTCATTTTATCTACCTAGTTCTTTAAAAATTAAAATTGATTCAAGAAACGCACATCATTTTTCGGGAAGTGACGAATGTCATCGACGCCGTACTTGATGATCGCCATACGCTCGATCCCGAAACCGAAAGCAAAACCTTGCCACTGAGGATAAGGAATTTTTGCAAATTCAAAAACTTTCGGATTGATCAATCCACAGCCACCAATTTCAATCCAGCCTGATTGTTTACACAAAGAACAACCTTTGCCTTTACAAATCGGACAAGAACAATCCACTTCTGCTGAAGGTTCAGTGAATGGAAAGAAACTAGGACGGAAACGCGTTTGAAGATTGGGACCAAAGAATTCTTTCACAAAGAAAGAAATCGTACCTTTAAGATCAGCCATAGAAACTTTTTCATCTACACACATTCCTTCAATTTGATGGAAGTTCGGTAAATGAGAAATATCACTATCACAACGGAACACAGATCCTGTTCCGATAATGCGTAAAGGTGGCTTTTCATTTTCTAGGCTGTGAATTTGAATCGGAGAAGTATGCGTACGTAAAACGTGAGATTCATCAACGAAGAAAGTATCTTGCATGTCGCGCGCGGGATGATTCGGAGGAATATTCAACGCTTCGAAGTTATAATAATCTTTTTCAATCAATGGACCTGTACGTAGGCTGTAACCTAAACGTGACATGATCGTAACGATTTCATTCGTCACTTTAAAAATAGGATGTTCGTGTCCACGTTCAGATGAAGCGGCTGCAAACGAAAGATCTAGTTTTTCATTTTGCATTTTCGCATCGATCTCTTTGTTTTTGATTTTTTCTTCAAGTTCAGAGTAAAGCGTTTCCAATTCCGCTTTCACTTCATTGACCAACTTACCAAATAAAGGCTTCTCTTCTTTAGGTAGGGCTGCCATTAATTTCATGGCTTCTGTTAGGGCGCCAGACTTACCTAAATACTGCACTTTGCAGTTGTAAAGCTCGGTTGTGCCTTGAGCCTTTGTAAAATCTTTAACGGCGTTGTCTTTGATGCTTTTAAGTTGGTTTTGAACGTTATTTTCCATAGTTTTTCATTATAGAATTTATTTAAGTCTTTTCAAGAATTTAGCCTTATGCTATGAACTATTCTTCCAGAGGATATTGTGGCGCATAAAAACAAAGAAAATTACAGCCCTTATAAGGCCCGACAAGAAAAAGCCGGTCGCGACCTTAAAAGTAAGGATATAGTTGACCAGCAAAAGGGCATTCATAAGAAGCCTGACCAGATCTTTAGCGTCTC
>CAZXZW010000023.1:0-1931 GCA_964645745.1 uncultured Bdellovibrio sp. | reverse complement strand
CAAAAACGCGTCGAGTTCTTAAAAGAAGTTCGTGAAAAAATGGATCTTAAAAACTTGGATATCATCGGCCGCAATATCAACCAATACTTCGAATACCCTGTTCAAGGCGTGATCACACGTGCCGTTGAAGATATCTCGAATACTCTTCGTAATGTCTTAAGTTGCCTTCAAGAAGGCGGCTTCGTGTACTTTATGAAAGGTCCCGGAGTAAATCCTGAGATCGAGCAAGTGCCAGATGACTTGAAAGAATACTATGCTCTACACGCCGATCATGTTTACGATCTACCGAAAACCGAAAATCATCGTCGTCTTGTGATTTACAAAAAAATCAAAAACGCTCCGATGCCAGAAGACGAAGATAACGATATTTTATTAAACGAGAGTTTTTAATCATGAGAACATTAGAAATTGGATCAAAAGACAATCCGACTTTTAGAAAGTTAAAACATCTTTTAACTTCTAAAGGCATCAAAGAAGAAAAATCTTTTTTCCTCATGGGCGAAAAACTAATTCAAGAATTTTTGCAAAAACCAAATCCAGCTTTCAAAATCAAGAACGTGATTGCTTTTGAAGGCAATGAACTTCCGATTCTAGATTCTCAAATTAAATTAAAAAAAGAATTATTCAACGAACTCGATGTTTTAGGAACGCACTACCCACTTTTAGTTTTAGAATATAAAGATTTTAATGAATTCAATTTCAACGAACAACCTATGGGATTAGAAATCGTATCACCACTTGGTGATCCTAAAAATTTAGGTGCTTTAGCTCGTTCTGCGGTGGCCTTTGGAGCTTCGAAAATTATTTTGACTCACGACTCTTGTCACCCGTACTTACCTCATTCAATCAAAGCTTCCGCTGGAACAATTTTAAACATTCCAGTTCAATTAGGTAAACTGAAAATGAATCAAATTGCCATGACCGGATCAAATGTAGCTTTAGATTTATCTGGTCAAAACGTAACTGATTTTAAGTGGAATAAAAATCTTCGTTTGTTGATTGGCGAAGAAGGTCCTGGCATAGATTTAACTCCGGAACAGAAGAAAAAAGTTCAGTTTATATTCATTCCCATGGCCGCTCAGGTTGAGTCTCTAAATGCGACAGTCTCTGCGTCGATTGCGATGTGGCAATGGAAAACGTCAACGAATTAAACACCTGTCACTCTCAGAAAACAGTCATCTTTTTATGATACGACCATAGTGAGTAAGGTCGTTTTCCCTCTGGCATCCCACTTGCTTTATTAGTTTGTAAGATCCACTTCAAACAAACGATAAATCATAGGGGGAAATTATGATGAATCAAAACGAAACAACTCAAATCTTAAAATTAACTTTATTAGCTACGGCTATGATCGTGTTAACTTCTTGTGGTAACACAAAAGAAGACACAACTTCTGCTAGCACAAATACTTTTTCTTCTACAGCAGGTAAACCTTTAGCTTCTTGTAATAAAAAATCAACAGCGGATATCGGTTACAGCTCAATGGCAGTTCGTGATCAAATGGGTAACCAAGATAACAACTGGTTAAAAGTTAAAATGACTTTCTTATCAACTAAAGCGACTGCTTCTGGAAATGTTTTAAAATTCTTCAAATGGAAAATGGTTAATGGCGTTCCTTACCTTAATCAAACTGCAATGAGCTTTTACACTTACAATATTTCTTCTGGTGTTACTTCAACAACGGCCGTTAATCAAATTTCAGCTTCTTCTGTAAATTCATTAACTGGTTACAACATTTACTTAAACGATGCTCAAGGTACTTACCAAGTGATTAAAGCTGTAGTTTATTCAGCTGATGGTTCAGTGATCGCTCAATCTGACTCATTAATCCCACAATTTATGGCGAACCCTGCTCAATATGCTTATAACTCTGATGGTTCAACTCGCGCTTCTGGCCTTCAAGCTTTACACCCTTTAATGAGCACAAACAC
>CAZXZW010000022.1:0-28197 GCA_964645745.1 uncultured Bdellovibrio sp. | reverse complement strand
ATTTTCATTTGATCAACCATCCTTTAGATTGTCCGATCTGTGATCAAGCCGGTGAATGTGGTCTTCAAGATCAATACATGGAATTCGGTCAGTACACATCTGAAATGGCTGAGCCAAAACAAAAGAAACACAAAGTTGTAGATCTTGGACCGACAGTGGTTCTAGATTCTGAACGTTGTATCCTTTGTTCTCGTTGTGTTCGTTTCACAGATGAAGTTTCTAAAACAAATGAATTAGGAATTTTCAACCGTGGAGATCATGCTGAAATCGGAACTCATGACGGTAAAAAATTAGATAATCCCTATTCTTTAAATACAGTCGATATCTGTCCAGTAGGGGCGTTAACGTCTAAAGATTTCCGTTTCAAACAACGTGCTTGGTACTTAAAAGACTCTGAGACAGTTTGTAACGGTTGTTCGACGGGTTGTAACGTTAAAGTGTACTACAACAAAGAAGGATTATTCCGTGTTAAACCAAAACACAATGCTGATGTAAATGGGCATTGGATGTGCGATGACGGTCGTAATACTTACAAATTCGTAAATAAAGAAGCTCGTTTAGATAAAGCTCGCATCTTCAAAAACGGAGAATGGGCTGAAGCTGGATCGGCTGGAGCTGTAGCAAAACAATTGTCACAGTCTTTGGTTCAGGCTAAACCTGAGGAAATCGGTTTAGTGGTAACTGGTCAGTTAACAAACGAAGAATACGAATCACTTTTAAATACATTCGTTGGAACATTTAAAACTAAAAATGTTTATCACTGGTTCAACAATGAATCAGATAAAGATGCTTTCGATGGTATCCTTATCCGTGGTGATAAAAATCCAAACACTAAAGGTTTACAAGCGGCTTTTGCTAAACACGGTATCAGTACGACTTGGTCTGATTTAGAATCTAAATTGAATTCAAAACAGATTAAACACTTAGTGGTATTCGGCCCTGAAAATACAGCGGTTTATAAAGATATCGATGCGAAAGTGAATTTATTCACGAAAGCAGCGGGGTTAGCTTACTTCACGTCGGCTAAAGTGGCGTCTTTAAAGGACAGCAAAAATGTTCACGCAGGATCAGTAGTTATTCCATTAAAAACGTTCGTTGAGAAAAGCGGAAGTTTCACAAATCACGCTGGAAAAGTTCAAGCTTTCAAAAAAGCGACAACAATCATGAGTGATGCCTTAAATGGAAATGAAGCGGCTCAATTATTATCGGGACAAGAAATTCAAATTCAATTCGTACCAGCGGAAAATCTTTTCATCGCTGAAAACTTAAGACCGGATCAAGTTCGTCTTGAGCACCGTAAGAAAAACGAATTCTTGTTTAATAAAGGGTAGGATAGTTTATGTCAGTGAATTATAAATCAGTCGAACAAAAGGCCGCGAATAAACAGTGGTATTTACCAGGTGTTGCAACCGGCTTAGTTATCACGATGAAGCATTTATTAAAGAACTTATTTAATAAAAAAGAAATGATCACGTTGAATTACCCTGAAGAAAAGTATGAATACTCAAATCGTTTCAAAGGGAATCATATTTTAACGGTAAAAAAAGACGGAGCAATCCGTTGTACAGCTTGTATGTTATGTGCGACAAACTGTCCGGCTGAGTGTATTAAAATTACAGCCAGTGAACATCCAAGTGCAGAAGTTGAAAAATACCCAATTAGCTATGAAATCGATATGCTACGTTGTGTATTCTGTGGTTTCTGTGAAGAAGCTTGTCCAGTTGATGCGATTCGTTTGGGACCTGAGTGGCAAACTCCAGGTATCAACGGTGCTGACTTCACATACGACATCAAGCACTTAGCTTACCGTGCAAGTCTTAAAGGTGGAGTTCAGTCAGTAGTGGATGATAAAGAAAGATTAAAATCAGGAATCTAGATTTTAAATTTTAAATAAAATTAAAACGAGGCGGCTAAGTGACTGGTTAATCTCAGTGTCTTAGCCGTTTCCATTTTTAGCGTACTCTTCAATCGACTTAAATATTTCACTCAGTCTTTTTTTCTCTACTAAGTCTATTTTCTCAATGGCTTTTAGGTACACAGCTTTATTTTTAAGGTAAGAGTTAAATAGAAGAAAGGCGGCTTCTTGGCTTCGATCAAGCTCTGCATCCAGCTTATCAATTTGAACTACTTTTTTAAGCTGAACAATAACAGGATCTATCTGTGCTAAAGTTAAAGTTTGATTTTGTTGATTGAAGGTAGAAACTTCGCTGATCAATTTAACCATTTCCGAATAAGCGCCACCTGCAAATGAAAGCTGGGCGAAAATTAAAATAGATAGTAAAATTAATTTTTTCATAGAGGATCCTTAATCCAAACGCCAAGAAGTTTATAATCCTTACGAGTCGCTTTTGAATTTTTTGTTATAATTCCAAAATAATAACTTTCATCATCAAGTTTTACTTCGGCATGTCCATAGCTATGATTTGTTGTTGAATAAATCATGATGGCCCCTTTAGGAACATTTTTCGGGTTTTTCATATCTGTTTTGTAAGGTTCAGTATCTAATAAATTGATAAAACCACGTGTTTTAAGATCTTTTCCTGCTGTAACGGCATTGCCAGAGGAATACCATTTAGGAACTAAGTTGTTTCCTTCGCCTTTGCCACCTCTGGTTTTTGTAGCCATGGCTTCTTTAACATGACGGTAACAGTAGCCATCGAAATTACCGTTTTTTTTGCGTCCAATAGTAGGATGGTCTTTTGACCATTGGATCATTTTTGCAACCTGTGGGCTGTTTGAGTAAGCTTGAATTTTATCAGCCAGCGGACCCGTCAGCGGAGTTGCCGGAGGTGTTTCTGTTGATGCGTCTTGAGGTTCAGCATCTTCAATTTCAATTTGTCTTGCAGCTAACACTAAAGTTGGATCTTCACTTTGTTGCTCTTCGATTTTGTTAACAATGTTTTTAAGGTCATCCGTTGGAGCAGGGGTTTTCACCGGCTCGCTGTTGCAGTTGGTGCAAACGGCACCCGCTTCTGTTTTGAATAAATCGTCTTTGATTTCATCTTTAGACTGCCAGATATAAATGGGCTTTTTTTCATTTAATGAAAGTTTATTTGTAGGGCCGATAACATTAATTTCTAAAGAGTTTGCGCCAGAGGGTAATTTACGTCGAGAAACGATTTCAACTTGGGCTCCTTGAGGAAGTTGATCGATCAGATTATTTCGTCCGTAAAAAATTTTTGATGATCTGACATTAGCTGCACGTGGAAGTAGAACAACTTCAGCGAGTGTATTGAGTGAGAGTAGCATTCCAGTGGTCAATAATATAATCTGAACGAGTATTTGCATGAGTTTTGTATCGGTTAGACTCATGCTGCTCTGAAACAAGCTAGACTAGAATTAGACCACCAGAAAGAAGTACTCTGCTATGTGGATAGCGTATGCGTAGATAAAGTTGAAAACTAAAAATCGAGTCCTAAGAACACCTTAAGATAGCCACCACTAAGGTCGAGATCCGATGTAGAACTGTCGACAGAGTTCGTGGCATTTTTAATTTTTAAATGTTGGTAACCAGCTTCAGCGCCGACGGAGATAGGAATAACGATTAGAGGTTTGATTCCTACTTCAAGTCCTAATGAAGCGCTCTCGGCACTGGTCGCGCTGTAGTCGGCACGAGTGATCCCGCTTTCAACGACTTTGGCTTGAGTTTTAGTTGAGACGCCGACAGTGGCAATGGGTCCTACATGAAGAATAGTGTCGATGATACGGTAATTAATAATACCAGAAATTTGATCGATCTCAGCAGTCAATTCTGCATTTGAAGTTGTCGCTCCGATTCCTAATTTTTGGTAACGAACGCCAAAGCCAAAAGGAATAAATGGAAGTTTAATGATGACATCGGCACCTGTTCCCATGAAAGGGACAACTGCAGGAACACTGCCTGGTGTACAAAGAGCGCCACAGGCCTCTGTCGCAAAATCTTTAGAACCTAAGCCACCGTAAGTTAAACGAGCTTCAACTAAAGCGTGAGAAGCTAATGGAGTTAATAGGATCAATAAGGCGATCATTTTAAGTGTGTTTTTCATAGGACCTCTTTGTATTTATTGTATCATGAGTGATGAATAAATCCTCAATTCCAAATATATTTTCAAGATTTGAGACAAAAGTCCGTAAGCTTTATTTCATCTTTTAAAACGAAACAATTTCAGATGAAATAAAGAGATGAATCAATTTGGGATTGTCGATAAATACTTAAAAGCCTGTGATCGTCTCAGTCGAGACGGTTATGAAGCTCGTATTTATCAATCGTCTGATATGGCGATGTATGATTTAGTTCAATCTTTGATTCACTTCATGCCGCACAAAAATAAAATTGCAGTTATTAGTCGCGGATCGCATTTGATTGATGTTGTGACATCGTTGGCATTGAAAAACCAAAATCAAATTGTTTCTAAAAAAGAAAATGAAAATACCGTAGCCTTTTTAGAAGCCTTAGGGAGTAACGTTCATTTTGTATATTGGGTCGTTGAGAATGAGATCACAGGGGAAGTTTACTATACGCCATCACAGTGTGAAGAAATTCGTTCGGTTTTAAATCGGAAGAAAATATTTTCATTGCAAGTGACGAGTCGTCCGACTTTGACTACGCAGCTGTATCCCCAGGACGCGGCTTCGTACACATTAGTGTTGCAAGCGCCAAATATTTTTAAATTCAACCAAGAAGCAGCGGCCGTTTATTTCTCAGAGAAACAGAAAATTCCTTTTGGATTAGCTTCGATTCAAGAGATGGGACGAGAAAGTAGTTTTATTCATTTGCCGGTTGCAAGTAGTTCAGAAAGTGACCGCGTGTTGGTTGCTTGCGAACATGCTTTACAGGTTAAAGAGTATTTAAAATTAAGTCCTCACGAGGCTTTTGTAGCCAATGAATTTCCATCGTGGGTAACGGATAAATGGATGACATGGTGGCCGGAAATTGCCCAGCCGTCTGTTTTGCAAGACACTCTGATTCTGTCGGCTGAGTACTGTGCGACGAATCCTGACTATCAAGAGAAAATTAAGCAGGCACAAGCGCAAATTAAACAGTTATCCGGCTGGAAAATTTGACATCTTAGGGAAACAATCATTAACTGAAGCGGCATGTCCGACGTAACCGAAAAATTTCTTATTCTTAAAAAGACCAAGTACGCTGAATCAGATTTGATTATTCACGCACTCTCGACCATTGGGGCGAAAAAGTCTTTTATGGCTAAAGGAGCCTTAAAAAGTAAGAAGCGTTTTGGCGGTGGTGTTTTAGAGCCTATGCATTACGTTCAATTTACTTACCGTGCGGCTCGTTCAGATGAAGGTTTAAATTATCTTAACGAAGCCAGTGTGATCGAAGACTTTAAACATATTCGAACAGATTTTGATAAGATTGATTTTGCTTTAAATATTATGAATTGTGCTTATCACGTTTCGCAAGAAGGTTCTTTCGATTCTCAATTCTTATTTAATTTAGTAGGTCATTCCCTTAAATTTTTGAATACCAGTACGCCAGATCAACTTGCTACCTTTAAGCTACATTTCTATTTGAAGTTTCTTTTTCAACAGGGCGTGATTTCAATTGATCCGTGGATGTCGCCGTTCTTAAAAGCTAATTTGTCTGATTCAGGGACTTTAAATAGCGCACCTGCAACTAAAGGGATTGTGGCTACGTATCTTGATTCTGTAGAACTTCAAGTTTTCCATTATATTAAATCGGCCGATTCAGGATTTTAATTTTATATTTCCTAACGGATGGTTGTTCTCCATCGTACGAGCTAAACTATCAATATTTAAATGTGTGTATTTCTCTGTAGCTTGAAGACTATCGTGGCCTAAAAGCTTTTGCAGCACACGCAAGTTTGCTCCGCTAGCTAATAAGTGTGTCGCAAAACTATGACGAAGAGCATGCGGATGAATAGTATTCATCAAGCCAGCTTTTTTTCCGCAATTGCGAATCATTTCAAATCCCGTTCTAGGATTTAAAGCAGTTTCAGCAAATAGGAATTCTGAATCATGTTTCTTTTTTAAATTTTGTAAGTGATCAATACAGAAAGCGGGAAGAATAAGAATACGTTCTTTATTTCCTTTTCCTAAGATAGTGAGTCGTCTTTGTGAAAAAGAAATGGCACTCCATTTTAAGTTACAGGCTTCGCTGATACGAAGTCCACCGCCGTAAAGGAGAATGAATAAAGTAATCTCTTTTGTTTCCTTTAAATCTAAATCACGTAATGAGTAGTGCTGAATCACGCTCATGACTTCGTCCACGGACATAAAATGAGGAATCTTTTTAGGAACTTTCGGGCATATCAGAAGGTGAGAGTAGTTCTGGTTGATATGCTTTTCTTGGTAAAGCCAGTTAAAGAAGCTCTTTAGGGTAGCGACTTTGCGGTTTCGGCTGGATAAGGAAAGTTTACTCCATTGGTTTAAACCCAGGCGAGTTTGGTTCCAAAGGGCCTCAACCGTTAAGTTTTGGTTAAGCACCGGTTTGTAGGCTTGGCTCAGATCGTTTATATAAGCTTTAATAGTCAATTTTGAACACGACTCAACATTTTCTAAGTATTTCAGGTAGTTAGAGATGAGGTTGGGGAGGTTCAGTGTCATATATATGAGTATATAATAGCCATAATAAATAGCCAGCCCAGTTTTATCGACCAAGATTGCTAAAAAAAATACCACATCATGCAAATTTTTCTTGCAATTAATACAGACCTTGGTTATATTGCAACGCATCAGCAGCGTATCAAAATGAGAACGCTGAAATTTTAAGCGAAACAGTAGAACGTATAAAGGTGGTTACAATGTCAGATTCTTCAAACTCAAGTTTAGTGTTACCAACAAGCTCTCAACAATCTGCGATCCCTAAGGCAACTTGGGCTCAAGCTCCGGCTGTGGCTGATGACAAGAAAATGGTCTACAAGTCAGAAGTAATGACTCAATTAATTAAGATGATCGATCGCGTGGCTCCATCTCACGCCAACATCTTAGTATTAGGTGAATCTGGAACAGGTAAAGAATTAATCGCTAAATCAATCCATGAAAAATCAAGCCGTAAGAGCAAACCTTTTATCGCTGTGAACTGCGGTGCTTTACGTGAAGCTTTATTAGAATCAGAATTATTCGGTCATGAAAAAGGTTCTTTCACGGGCGCGTACACAAAGAAAATCGGTTTAGCTGAAGCCGCTAACGGTGGAACATTATTCTTAGACGAAATCGGAGAAATTCCTTTAGCGATCCAAGCGAAACTTTTACGTTTCTTACAAGAAGGCGAAATCTACCGTGTTGGTGGTAAAGAGGCGATCAAAGTTGATTTAAGAATCATCTGTGCAACAAATCGTGAGTTAGACCAAGAAGTAGCGCGTGGTAATTTCCGTGAAGACTTATTCTATCGTATTAACACGATCGTTTTAGCGGCTCCGCCATTAAGACGTCGTAAAGAAGATATCGCTCCATTAGTTCACCATTTCTTATCAACAGGTAAGGCGTTTGTGAATACATCGAAAAATATCGATGAAGAAGCGATGAATGCATTAATGAAATATGACTGGCCAGGTAATATCCGTGAACTTCAAAATACTTGTGAAAGATTACAAGTTTTATCAGAAGGTCACACGATCATGTTGAATGATATTCCTGAAAGTATCCGAACTCCGGTGAAAAAAGAAGAGGCGATGGCTTTCAATCCAGAAATGAAATTACATGATTTAGAGAAACGTTATATCATCAGTGCTTTGGGTTTCTACGGTGGTAACAAGACACAGGCCGCTCAAGGTTTAGGTATTACGATTAAGACTCTTTATAATAAATTACATGAGTACGGTGAGTTCGAAAAGTACGCTGTACACACTAAGCCTGAAACAAAATAATTTTGTAGCAGCTTAAAAAGAAAAAGGCTTACTGTTTTCAGTAAGCCTTTTTTATTTTCTCAATTGAGATTAAAGATTAGAAGTAACCTTCGTCGTCTTCGTCTTCATCATCTTCGTCATCCAAAGTTTTTAAAGACGTATCTTCCATGTCTTCTTCCATATCTTCTTCGTCAGTTGATGCTTCTAAACTTGTGAAGCCATCATCGTCTTCATCATCAGCATCAACTAAAGGCTCTTCACCTTCGATTTCGATGTCAGCATCTAAATCATCGTCAAACTCAGAAGATAATTCATCTAAAGTTGATTTTGAAATCGTCATTGCGCCGATAGCCGCAACAGCTTTTTTAACATCTGATTTAGAATCTTTTTTAGGAGCTAGCTTTTTCGCAGCTTTCTTCGGAGCCGCTTTCTTAGCTGCAGCTTTTTTTACAACTTTTTTAGGAGCTGTTTTTTTTGCCGCTGCTTTTTTCGCAGGTTTCTTCGCAGCTTTTTTAGGAGCGGCTTTTTTTACAGATTTTTTCACAGCTTTTTTAGCTGTCGATTTTTTCGCTGCAGGTTTCTTCGCAGCTTTTTTAGCAGGTTTCTTTTTAGCCATGTGTATTCTCCGAGTAATAAGGGTTAGGTTAGTCAATTAAGCTATCTGAATGAGATTATAATTATTTAAAATTTGAGGCAAGAGTCAGTTTCGAACTCGCGCACAAAGTCGGGATCTCAGTAGATGTGTGTCAGTAGTAGAGTATTAATTCAAGTGGAAGTAGTCCTCAAGAATACGGGCTACCGATGCTGGAATAATAGTAGATACGAATAGACCAGGTGCATAACTGCCTTTGGCCGTGACGTAAGTTAAGTAACCCGTTGTTAAAGTCTTATCTTTATTCTTTAAAGGAAGAGTGATGTTGAATGGAAGGGGTAATGACGCTTGGCTAGGAAGAGTCATGTATACGGCTAGGGCATTAATCCCTATGTAAAGATGCAGTTGAGTGTTGTTGTTTTGGGGGAATTGCAGAGCTAAGCTTGGAAGTTCGTTCTTACCCGCTGGCATTGAAGGCAAGTCTTCTCCGCTTGGAAGTTTAGCTGGATTAATCGTGTTAACTCCCTTAAGCACATATTTAATAGGCACACGGATAGCCATTTTCATTTTACCTGTAGCATCAAACACCGGGCCGAACTTAATATCAGGGTATTTAGTGAAAGAGCCAGACGGGTTGAAGATCACGCCCGAAGGCATCGGAACCATAATGATAAAGACACCGTTCGTTTTGTCGAAATCAAAAGCTAAAGCGCCATTCATTCCCAATACGCCGGATCCATCTTCAACTTTACCTTTAAGATCGATGCTATCTAAGTTCGCCACGGGTGTTGCCGGAGTTTCTGTATTTGGAGTATCTTCTGTTCCGTTAGCGGAGTTGCCATTCGATCCTGATAAAGAGCTGTTCTGAGATTGAAACCCTTTTGGAGAACACCCTGTTGTGAACGTCGCGATGATTAATGATGCTAAGATCGTCGTTAGAATAAGGTTTCTGTTTTTATTTAATTGTTTCGTCATAATCATCCTCGCAAAAGTCTTCGTGGATGACCTTTCGGACATAGGTCTAGCTAGCTTTAATGTGAATGTAAGTGAAAAAAAGATCGACAGAATTACAAATAAAAAAAGAGACCTTTCGGTCTCTTTAAAAAAATACTTTTTTATGATCTCAACAAATTAGCCAATTAATTTTAAAGCTAATTGGTTATTCTGATTGGCTTGTGTTAACACCGCAGTACCTGCTTGTAATAACACTTGGTTACGAGCCATATCAGCTGTTGTCGCTGCGATATCTGTATCACGGATACGAGAGTTCGCTGCAGCTAAGTTTTCTTCTGTTACCGCTAACACATCATAAGTTGATGTTAAACGACTTTGAATAGCGCCGATCTTTGCGCGCATTGTATTGACGCGAGCACCAGCAGCGTCGATCGCATCGATCGCTTCACGAGCACTTTCTTTAGTTAAGTGATTCATTTCACTTAAGCCTAAGCCTTCTAGAGTAGCTACGTTGCCAGATCCATCAAAAGCGATGGAATCATTTTCAGTGTTGAACAATCCAATTTGGAATTCAAAATTAGGTGTTGATCCATCTAATAATTTTGTCGTGTTCCAAGCCGTTGTTCTCGATGTTCTTTCAATTTCGTTTTTCAATTGTTGTACCTCAGTATCAGCGATAACTCGTTCATTGTCCGCAATGGTGTCAGAAGCTGATTGAATCGAAAGTTCTCTTAAGCGCATTAACATATTTGAAATCTCTCCTAAGCTTCCTTCTGCTGTTTGAACCAAAGAAATACCATCGTTCGCATTTCTTTTTGCTTGTCCTGCGGATCTGATTTGAGCCTTCATCGTTTCTGAAATAGCCAAGCCAGCCGCATCGTCAGATGCTTTATTAATTCTATAACCACTCGCAAGCTGTTCTGAGGCGCTAGCCATCTTACGCTGCGAATTAGCTAAATTTCTCTGTCCATTGATTGCCGGAACGTTTGTTGTAATACGTAGTCCCATGTGTAAACTCCATTTTTAATTTTTTTAAGTTTTATATAATTTCATAAGTTTCCTCCGTGAGTGAGATCATTTGCATCCGAGCAGCGATCTATATTTAATTGGTCTTTTTTCTTCCGTAATATTTTAATCGTCCTTAAAATTTTCTTCCTTGAGACCCTCCTTATTCGAAAATGTAAGTGGCTTCTTGCCACTATGAGTTGAATATGTACAGACTAGATCGGATCTGACTGAAGTCATCTTGACAGGACACAAGAATAGTTTTTTTTACAGAGGGAAAAATGTGTTTTTTCAGAGGAGAAATCACGTGCAAACGTCGAGTCGAATCTTCGCTGTTAGTCGTGATTTATAAGTATGTTAGTCGAGAGAAGCGAGATGTAGGTCTGCAAAAAAACAAATTTTCGCAGTCAAAAAAATGTCAAAAAAAACTAATCGATTTCAATAAGTCGACAAAAGGCTACGGTCCCAGACAGGAGGTAGGACTGGGTTTGCGCCTCTTTGCGGTGTTCTTTAGTCGCATTGCCTAACGTGCATTTGTCGTGAATAAAAGAATAATGAGAGCAGTCTTCGCAAGAGATCGGAAACTTGTATTTCAAGAAATCGCTAGCGGAAATATTTTCCTTTTTTATTGATCTTTTTAGACGTCGAGGAGTGCTCATATGGTTGTTTTCTTTCCGCTATCTTGACAAGATAGAGATATAAACCATATTCAACTCAGGTGGTATGAAAATATGAGCAAAGATATTCAAAAAATGACCAAAAAAAGCCAGGAAGCTATGCAGGCTGCGGCTAAGCTGGCTGAAGCGACTAAAAACTCTGTGGTTGAGCCTGAGCATTTGCTGATTGAACTGGTTGAACAGGAAAATGGATTGGTTCCACGTCTACTGCAATTGGCTCAAGTAAACCATTCATTAGCTATCGCCGAATTAAATTCAGCTATTCAAGCCTTCCCTAAGCTTTCTCAGAAGCAAGATAACACTTATGCGGGTTCGCGCTTGCAAAAAATATTTCAATTAGCCGAAGTTGAAGCGGCTAAGCAAAACGATGAATTTATTTCGACTGAACATTTCTTATTAGCGGCTTTCGGCGCGCATGATACGGTTTTAAATAAAATCTTAAAAAATATTGGTTTAGATCGCGCTAAAGTTGAAGAAGCTTTAAAGAAAATTAAAGGCAGCAACAAAGTCACCAGTGATGAACCAGAAAACCAATACGAAGTTTTAAAAAAATATGCAAAGGATCTTACTTTCTTAGCTCAAGAAGGAAAGCTTGATCCTGTTATCGGACGGGATGAAGAAATTCGTCGAGTAGTCCAAGTCTTATCTCGTCGTACAAAGAATAATCCCGTGTTAATTGGCGAACCAGGCGTTGGTAAAACGGCTATCGCCGAAGGTTTGGCATTACGTATTGTTCGTAATGATGTTCCCGATAATATTATGGGAAAAAAATTAATGTCTTTAGACATGGGAGCTTTGATCGCCGGTGCGAAATACCGCGGTGAATTCGAAGACCGTTTAAAAGCCGTGATCAAAGAAGTTTCGGACAGTAACGGCGAAATCATTTTATTTATTGATGAACTTCATACATTAGTCGGCGCCGGAAAAGGTGAAGGCTCGATGGATGCCGGACAATTATTGAAACCTGCATTAGCACGCGGCGAACTTCGTTGCGTAGGGGCTACGACTTTAGATGAATATCAAAAGTACATCGAAAAAGATGCGGCTTTAGAGCGCCGTTTCCAAATCGTACAAGTGGATGAGCCTTCACAAGAAGAAGCTATTACAATCTTGCGTGGTCTTAAGGAAAAATACGAAGTTCATCACGGTGTACAAATCACGGATTCAGCTATTGTTGCCGCCGTGAAATTATCAGATCGTTACATCACCAATCGCTTCTTGCCAGATAAAGCTATCGACTTGATGGATGAGGCCGCTAGTAAATTAGGAATCGAAAATCGTAGTGTCCCTGAGGAAATCGACGAAATCGAACGCAAGACGATTAATTTAAAAATTGAGTTAGAAGCCCTGAAAAAAGAAACAGAAGCAAAAAGTTTAGAACGTAAAAAAACGATTACCACTGAACTTGAAGCTTTATCTGAAAAGTCGCGTGAGCTTCGTGAGAAATGGAAGCTTGAGCGTTCTAAAATCGACGAAGTGAAACAATTAAAATCGGAAATTGAACAAGTTAAAGTTGAAATTTCAAAAACGGAACGCGAAGCTCAATATGAAAAAGCGGCTCAGCTGAAGTATGAAAAGCTTCCTAGTTTTGAAAAGCGTTTAGTAGATTTAGAAAAACAAATTAAATCAAATCAAAATGCCATTCTGAAAGAGAAAGTAACAGAAGAAGACATTGCAGATGTGGTCTCACGTTGGACACATATTCCTGTTTCTAAAATGTTGGAATCTGAATTACAAAAATTACTTAAGATGGAAGATGTGTTGAAAAACAAAGTTGTCGGACAAAACAATGCCATGCAAATCATTGCCGATGCTGTTCGTAGATCGCGCGCTGAGATCAGTGACCCGAATCGTCCCATTGGTTCATTTATTTTTGTTGGGCCGACGGGTGTAGGTAAAACAGAAACAGTTAAAGCTTTGGCTGAATTCCTATTCGATGATTCTCAAGCCATCGTTCGCTTAGACATGAGTGAATACATGGAGAAGCATTCCGTAGCTCGTTTAATCGGAGCTCCTCCTGGATATGTGGGGTACGAAGAGGGCGGGCAATTAACAGAAGCCATTCGTCGCAAACCTTATAGTGTTGTTTTATTGGACGAAATCGAAAAAGCTCATCCCGATGTATTCAACATTTTATTGCAGGTGCTAGATGAAGGCCGTTTGACGGATAGCCAAGGTCGCGTGGTGAATTTTAAAAACACGATTATTGTTATGACCTCAAACTTAGGGGCCTCAATTTCTGACCCATCGGTATCGATCCAAGATGCGATTCGTCAGTTCTTCCGCCCTGAGTTTTTAAATCGTATCGATGAAGTGATTGAGTTCAAACACTTGCAAAAAGGAAATCTGGATCAGATCGTGCGCATCCAATTACAGGATCTTGAGAAACGCTTGGAAGGTAAAAATATCCAGCTTCACTTCTCAGATGATTTGATTCGTTGGTTGGCGGATAAAGGATATGATCCGGTTTACGGAGCGCGTCCTTTAAAACGTCTGATCCAAGCAGCGATTCTGAACAAAGTGGCGAAGGATATTATTTCCGGCGCGATCAAGCCAGATTCGAAATGTGAGTTAGATATCAAAAACAACGAAGTTGTGATTACTGTAAAATAAGTTGACTGTTTCCGCTGAATTGATTTTTCATCTTCAGCGGAAATGTAAAAGACCTTTTCAGTTTTCTCCGTCTGAAAATTATTTTCAGTAAACCCTCAAGCCTAGACCAAAGTATACCGTAAATAAGTCTAGGCAGACCTTGGTCAGTCTCAACGAGGGGATACTATGAAAAAGTCAGTATATATAAAAGGTTTAACGGTTGCGCTTCTAAGTGGTCTAGTTATGGCTAATAAAAAGTGCGAAAAAGCACCTGAGCCTCGGCAGCTGAAGAAAAACGTTAAAGTCGTTGGGATGAGTGCCTCAAGTTTTTTAGATAATTCAGGTTTTAATTTCTCAGAAACAGCACAAAGCCAATTATCTGGTGTCTTCTTTGAATCGAATCAATTCTTTGAACGTAATACGTATCCTTCGTATGATGCACAAGAGTCGTTCCCTGCTGTTAAAGATACAGGAATGCAGAAGGCTTCTTTAATTGCTGCAGAAGTAAATGATAAAGCGGCGGTTCAATTAAAAGCGTGGTTCCCGGATATGAAGTCTTCAGCGATGGCTCAGAAGACTCAGTTATCTCGTGAATCAAGTTGTATGATCTCTCGTCCTCAACATTTATTATTAGGTAAAATCAATGCGCTCGAAGCTTATGGTGGTGGAGGATTGCAATTCGGTTTCAACGCGGCTTCAGTTCAGTTGCCCGTTTCAGCTAATTTCAAATTAGATAAAATGAGAATGGATTTAAGTATGCACGCGTTTGATCCATGGACTCAGGAAAAAATGGGAAGTGTGAATTCAGAAGTTTTCAAAAACGATTATAAAGTAGGTTTCGGTATTGATCTTGGGGTATTGCATATCGGACCAGAGTTTTACCGCGTTACAGGAATGGCAGAAACAACTTTAAAAGGATTAAAACAAGTTGTTAGCGATATTTATAAAACATTAGCGGGATTACCAAGACAAGAATGGCAGACGCGTGTGTTGTTAAGCCGTGATAACTACGTCGTTATCGTAGGTGGAGCCGAACTAGGTCTCAAAAAAGGTGACCGTTTGAAAATCGAAAATGAAGTTCACGACTGGATGGGTGAGCCGTGTGGAGAATCTTCAACATTATTAGGTTCAACTTCAGTGACATCAAATCCGTGGATTGTAGAAATTGAAGATGCTGGTAATTTAATGTCGAAAGCCAAAGTTCTTAACATCGATGAAAACACTTCGATTGATGTGGGTGCTTTAGTAAGAGTAGATAAATTGGTCGAAGAAGTTGTGACTAAAAAAAGAAAAAATAAATAAATATGCAACTAGTATAGGTTAAATGAGAAAGGATTGCGATACGCGATCCTTTCTTCGTTTGTAGACCTAAGTCAGTGCTCTTTCGGGTGTTAACTATTAGTTAATCTAGTTTTATATCAGAGGGGCTTACCTCTCTACTAGAGCTCGTCTAAGCTGATGGAGGAGGACGTTTATGTCATTAAGTAGAGTCATTTTAATGTTAGCAGTAGTTTCCATGGGCTTAACAGGTTGCGTATCGAAAAGCAGTGGAGTTGCAAAAAACTCAACTGGTAATCGTGTGATCGCGAGTACAGGTGAAACTTTCGATGAAGAAAAGTATAAAGCGATTTTGGCTGCCATGGATAATTCAGAAAATGAATACAATGCCAGATATGCTGGATCTGAAGATGAAGCTATGGATGATGCTGAAGCGGCACAAGATATTGAGCAAAATATTGCGTTAGATGAGGTACTCGCTCCTGAACCTTTATATACATTAGAACAAGAAGATAAGTTTATTAAAAATATCGGTGCGGCGACTTCGATTCCGGAGTTATTAGCAGCTAGTAAAAAGAAAATTTCTGGATATGGAAACTGGGCTTTCCAGTTTGTTTATATTGATAAGAATGGAAATCAGAAAACATTGACGGAGTATAATCCGCATCAATCTATGAAGCCTGCATCAACTAATAAATTATTCTCTGGATATTTATTTTATAGTTCAGGTGCCGAAAATAAATCTTATACGAAAAATAATTTAGCAGCCATGTTACACGTCAGTCATAATGGTATGGCGGATTCGGCTTTAAGACAGGTCGCTGTTAAAAAAGGTTTTAATAACGATCAGATGGTTAATGGCTTAAGAATTATGAAGCAAAATTATTCGAGCTTGGTTGATTCAAATAAGTTTACTCCAGTTGATGGAAGTGGATTAGATTACTCTAATAAAGTAACGGCTGCGTTGTTAACTAATTTACTTGGGAATATTTATAGAAATGGAAAAGATAACGGAAAATACAGTGATTTTAAACTGTTGTTAGCTCATCCAAGTGGTCAAAAATGCTCCTACAATACGAAAAAAAATCAAAAGCCATATGAGCACGGTTATCACAGTACTATTGGTAGTCGTTTAAATTCGCTAGCGGGACGAGTTCATGCTAAAACTGGGACTTTAAATAAGACGAAAGCACTAGCGGGATTTGTAGATATGAAGAATGGCGGAGTGATCGTGTTTGCCGTTATTGGTGATTACTTTCCTAAGTTAAAAATGACAGGTGATGCGTTTAATAAAATCAATGCTGTTGTCGAAGCTCATGCGCGTTATGTGGATGCATACGTAAAGTAAGATCCTCCGTAGACGTATAAATTGTCTCTTCGCGAAGGCTGGTGAAAACCGGCCTTTGTTGTCTCAATGTAAAACAGATCGACAGACACTTAGGCTTAAAATCAATATATCCGACCTGGATACGGAATAGTTCTCGCAAACACATCTCTCGTAAACAAATATGTTAACGGGAGACGTACGGTATGAAAAACACAATTTTGAAGTTTTTAGTAGTTTGCTTAATGGCTCAATCTTATGCGGCAAGTTCTTTTGCGCAAGTGAATACCGGTCCTCTAGATTTAGACAAATTACAAGCCCTAGTTGAATCAGGTCAATTAACTGAAGACCAATATAACGACTACGTCGACTTAATCGAATCAGGTGGTGAGACGGCATTCATTCAACCTTCTTCTGAGCGCGTATTTGAAAATGATGCTGAAGCGGCTTTAGCAGCTGATGATGGAATTAAAAATATCGGTTCAATCTCGAACATTGCTGAACTTCAAACTTACTCTGATAAGCAAGTTGCTGGTTACGGTAACTGGGGATTCCACTTCGTTTACATTGGTAAAGATGGATCAAGAAAAGTTTTAACAGGTAAGAATGTGAACACGCCACTTCGTCCGGCATCGACAATGAAAATCTTCTCAACAAATTTAGCTTTCGATTTAGGAACATACAACTTAGCTAACATGAAAAATCTTTTACAACACAGCCGTAACGGTATGGCTGATGCGGCTTTGAAGTCAGTAGCTAAATCAAGTAAGTACGCTAACTTCGTTATTCCAGCAGACAGCTACTTAAAATCTCCAGCATTATTAAATTACAAAATGCGTGATTCAACTGAAGGAAAAAGCCAAGTGATTGACGCAACAATTTTAAAAGGTTGTGGTATCATGAGATCGGTTTACGCTTCGTTAGAAGATGGATCTAAATTCCATCCAGTTAACGGAAGTGGTTTACAAGATTCTGGTAAAGATGATGTTATCCATGAAAATAAAGTAACGCCGCGTTTAGAGACTGCGTTATTAGAGAAAATTTTAGCGAACAAAGATAAGTACGGTAAATATAAAGTGATGTTACCAACTCCGGGTGGAGCTGGAACTCTATCGGCTCGTTTTAAAATGGGAAGAAAATTAGCTAAAATTTATGCTAAAACAGGTACATTAGGAGCGACTAAAGCTTTAGCTGGTTTTGCTGAGACTTCTAAAGGAACGATCGTATTCTCAGTTATCGGAGATCGTTTAAAAGGAATGGGCGTTAAAGAAGCTATGACAGGTCCTATTGAAAACCTAGTTTTCGCTCATATTAAATACTTAAAAGATAAGGGTTTGTAATCTAACCGTCGCTTTAAGTTTTTAGTACTTCTTTCCCTAAACGTGTGCTAATTCAAGGGCATGTTTTCTGGAATAGTCGAAGCAAAAACTCAAATTATAAGAACTCAATCAGATCAAGATGCGAATAGTAAAACTATTCGCATTTTTGTTAATAAGCCGGCTTCTTTCGATGATCTTAAAATCGGCGACAGCATTTGTACCAATGGTGTGTGCTTAACGGTGGAAGCTTTCACGAATGATCAAATTCAATTTTGTCTTGGCGCTGAAACTCTAGCGGTTTTAGGCGATGCCTTTTCTCAATGGACACAATACGGTTTAAATTTAGAACGTTCTCTGAAATTAGGGGATCGTATTCACGGCCATCTCGTGACAGGTCACGTAGATGGATTGGGAAAAGTCACCAAGTCTTACCAAGACGGTGAGTGCTGGCAGATCGTGATTCAAGTTCCCGAAGATATTAAAAAGTTTTTCTGGAAAAAAGGTTCGATCTGTATGAACGGAGTAAGTTTGACCGTGAACGATGTTCAAGATGATTTAGTTTTCGTGTGCCTTATTCCTGAAACGATGGCCGTAACGAATCTCACACAAGTTCCGGTGGGATCATTTATGAATGTTGAATCAGATTATTTAGCCAAAGCTTATTTTCAGTTAAAGGTAAAAAACTAATGGCTGAATTTTTCTCTACCGAAGAAATACTCAAAGACTTTCAACAAGGAAATTTTGTTATTTTGGTTGACGATGAAGATCGTGAAAACGAAGGTGATCTTATTATCGCCGCTGAATTCATTCGTCCCGAACATGTGAATTTCATGGCCATTCACGGTCGTGGATTAATTTGTTTAGCGATGACTTCGCAACAGATTAATCAATTGAAGTTACCGATGATGGTTTCTCGAGAGCATCAAACAGCTAAAATGGATACGGCATTTACTTTCAGTATCGAAGCCAGTTCTGGTGTGACGACGGGAATCTCAGCAGCAGATCGTGCGCACACGATTTCAGTAGCGATCCAAAAAGATGCTAAGCCGGCTGATGTAGTTTGTCCTGGGCACGTCTTTCCACTAAAGGCGAATGACAACGGAGTGCTTGGTCGTATGGGGCATACCGAAGCCGCAGTGGATTTAGCGAAGCTCAGCAAGTTAAATCCCGCGGCTGTAATTTGCGAAGTGATCAACTTGGACGGAACGATGTCTCGTGTTGTGGATCTCATTAAATTCTCTCATGAACATAAAATTAAAATGGGAACAATAAAAAATCTTATTGAATACAGAAAGCAGAACTCTTTATGAAAAAAACTAAGACTAAAAAATCTCCACGTGCTAAAGCATCTCCTAAAATGAAAATCGGGGTGGTGACGGCTCGATTCAATTCTGAAATTACAGAAAAGCTTGAAGAAGGTGCTTTGGCCTTTTTAGACGAAGTTGATACCGATGTTTTTGCCGTTCGCGTTCCCGGAGCCGTAGAAATTCCATTGGCTGCTCAGGCGTTGTTTGATTACCAAAAAGTCGACGGCGTTGTGGTTTTAGGGGCGGTCATCCGCGGTGAAACCACTCATTATGAAGAAGTTTGTCGTTCAGTTGAAAGAAATTGCTCAAGACTTATGCTAGATTATAAGAAACCAGTGGGTTTCGGTGTTCTAACGGTCGAAAATGAAGAACAAGCTATCGAGCGCGTGGGTGGCAAACACGGCCATAAAGGTGCTGAAGCTGCGCAGGTTGTTGTCGAGATGATTGGACTTCTGGCCGAAATCAAGAAAAAATAGGGAATGTCAAAAGACGAAAACGAGACCGTGACCGACGAAAATTTTGAATTGCAACCAAAGCCTCAAGTTGAGGTGAGTAAGCGTAAACGCGAAATATTTCTTATTTTTGCAATTTCATTATTGCTAGTTATTTTAGTGAGCTTAGAGGTTTACGTTTTCCGTTCAGGTCAAAGTTTACCAGCGCCTTATGTGATTTATTTTATTGCGCTGGTGAATTTCAATTTAGTTCTAGTTCTCTTTTTACTATTTCTTATTTTCCGTAACGTCGTTAAAATTTTTTTAGAGCGTCGAAGTAAGTTTTACGGATCCAGTCTTAAATCAAAATTAACCATCGCCTTTGCCGCCTTTTCAGTTATTCCAACGGCGCTCGTTCTTATTATCTCTGTTTTCTATTTGAATAGCAGTTTCGAAAAATGGTTCTCGCAACGTATGGCTGGCGTTCTTAAGAATGCCTCTGAAGTTGTAGATTCGTTTGTTTCTCAAGAGAAAAGTAAAGGCTTTGAGTACGGTCAGGAAATCGCTGATATTTTGCAGAAGGCTCCATCGAGTCAGCAGACAGAGTTGCTTGCGAAAAAACAGCGTGATTATAAACTGGATGCTTTAGAGTATTATCCAGATGTGCTGTCGGATCGAATTATTTTCCAGGATCAGGAAAAAGTTTCGACTATTATTCCTCGAGTTAATGTTGAAGCACTTAAAAAAACGATTCAGTTCAAAGCTCAAAACAGCTACGTGCAAGTTTTCTCTGACGCCCATTTGTTAAGATTAATGGTACCGCTTCAAAAGAATAACTCAGGCGTTATCGTGGTCACGAAGGTTTTAAGTCTTTCTTCTGAAGCTAATTTCAATGATATTATTGGTTCTTACACTGAGTTTGAAAGCAATCTCAGTATTCAAACACCACTGAAATCAATGTACTTTATTATGTTGATTGTCATGTCGCTCGTTACTCTTTTTGCGGCGGTTTGGTTTGGTTTCCACTTAGCTAAGCAATTGTCAGTGCCTTTAGTTCAGTTAGGTCGCGCCACTAAAAAAGTGGCGGGCGGGGATTATTCTCGCGTAGCTATTCAATCAGGGAGTGATGAAATTAATAGTTTGATTGGTCACTTCAATCAAATGATCACGCAGTTGTCTTCTTCGGAATTAGAGCTGCAACAAACTTTAAAAAATCTTCATCAATATACAAAGTACGTTGAGATTGTTCTGACCAATGTCAGTGCCGGAGTTATTTCGGTAGATATGTTCGGCCAAGTGACTACGATGAATCGTCGTGCCAGCGAGCTTTTACAAGCTGACCCGGCCTTTTCTATCGGTAAGCACGTGAAGCTTTTATTAAGTGAAGTGAATTATAAATTATTTGCAGGCTATGTACGCTTGATGCGTGAAAATAATCTCTCGAGTTTAGAAAAAGAAATCAAGCTTGAGATCAACAAAGAAGTTATTCCACTTTCGATTCACATCTCGATTCTTAAGAATGAACTTCAAGAAGAGATCGGTCGAATTCTGGTATTTGATGATATGACAATGATCGTGAATGCGCAGCGTGCAGCAGCGTGGTCTGAAGTGGCTCGTCGTATTGCTCACGAGATTAAAAACCCGCTCACGCCAATTCGTTTAGCGGCCGAGCGTATGCACCGTAAGTATGCGGCTTCCATTTCGGATAAAGCTTTTGATGACTCTATTCAAATGATTGTATCTCAAGTCGACGAAATGAAAAATCTAGTGAATGAGTTCAGTCAGTTTGCGCGTATGCCGCAGTTAAAACCTATTTCGGGTAGCATTAACGAAGTATTAGCAAAAGCGGCTAAAATCTATCGAGACAACAATGGTCAAGTGACCTTTGATGAGAAACTTGATAGCGGAATGCCCGAATTCAAATTTGACCCTTCGCAGATGAACCGCGTCTTCATGAATTTGATTGATAATGCGGTTATGGCGACGGCTGATGTGGAAAAACCTCAGATTGGCATTTTAACTGAATATATTGCTGAACATAGAATCATTAAGATCACGATTTCGGACAATGGGACGGGAATTCCCGTGCGAGATCGCGTCAAAGTTTTCGAACCTTATTTCTCAACCAAGGAAAAAGGAACGGGACTAGGTCTATCGATTGTAAAAAGCATCATTGAGGACCATAGTGGCGTCATTAGAGCTTTACCAAACGAGCCGACCGGGACTAAAATGTACATCGAACTTCCTGTTATAACGTAAGGACAATTGTGGAAACTTTAAAGACAGCTCCAGGCATTAATAATTTGCACGCTAGCAAAACTAAAACACGAATTCTCATTATCGACGATGAAGGACCTATTCGTCAGGTTTTATCTGATAGTTTGCAAGATGAAGGTTATGTTGTTACAACAGCGCCAGACGGCGAAGCTGGTTTAGAAGCTTTGAAAAATGAAAAACCAGACATCTGTTTCCTTGATATTTGGATGCCTAAAATGGACGGTATCGAAGTTCTAAAAAAAGCCGCTCCTTTATATCCAGATACAAGCTTCATTATGATTTCAGGTCACGGTACAATTGAAACTGCGGTTCAATCGACTAAATTGGGCGCTTGGGACTTCGTCGAAAAGCCGTTATCTTTAGATAAGATCAGTCTAGTGATTGAAAACGTTCTTAAATTTAAGAATGAAAAATTAGAAAAATTAGCTCTTTTGAACAAATTAAGAAACAGCATTGCTTTGGTTGGAGAATCAAAAGCTCTTCAATCTGTACGTGAGCAAATCGCCGTTTTCTCAAAAGAAAACTTTCCTGTGTTAATTTCAGGAGAAACAGGAACGGGTCGTGAATTGGTTTGTCAGAACATTCACTACATGAGTTCTCGCGCCAGTCGTTCGATGACAGAAATCAACTGTAGCACTTTGCCTCAGGAATTAATTGAAATCGAAATGTTCGGTATCGAAAAAGGTTCTCTTCCTGGAATTGATAAAACTCGTAAAGGTAAATTAGAATTGGTTGATGAAGGAACTTTGATTGTCGAACAAATCGAAGAGATGCCAGCCGTTTTACAAACGAAGTTAGCTCAGTTTATTCAAACGAAAAGCTTTCAACGTGTCGGAGGGCAGGAAAGCATCGTAGCTCACCCTCGCATTTTATTGACGACAGCTTATGAAAGTCAGCAATTCCAAAATAGTGAACGTATTCACCCGGAATTAAAAAAGCTTGTTCAAAGTAATATCGTTTTCGTTCCACCATTGCGTGAACGCAAAGAAGATATTTTGCCGCTTATTTTCCACTTCAGCGATATTATCGCGAAGCAAATGGCTATGTTCAGAAAAACGATTTCAGAACAGGGTTTAAAACTTTTAGAAAAACACGCTTGGCCGGGAAATATCCGCGAATTGAAAAACTACATCGAGCGCGTGTATATCTTAACTCCGTCAGATTATGTTGACGTACATGATTTGCGTTTCGCAGGACTTGTAGATAAAAAAGAATCGAAAAATTCTTCGCCTTCAGATGATTTGTCAGGAATGTCGACATTCCGTGAAGCTCGCGCTGAATTTGAAAAAGAATACTTAATTAAAAAAATTCAAGAAAACGGTGGAAACATCTCTAAAACAGCGGAAGCGATCGGTTTAGAGCGAAGTTACTTACATCGTAAAATTAAATCCTATGGAATCGAGGCCGTATAATGAATAAAAACATACTTAAATGGACACAAACACATTTATTCACACAAAAAGAAGCTCCAGCTGACGCTGAAATCCCCTCTCACAAATTAATGATGAGAAGCGGTTTCATGAAAAAGTTAGCTCCAGGTCTTTACACTTACGGTGCGATCGGATTACGTGCTATTCGTAAATTTGAAAACATTCTTCGTGAGGAATTACATACAGCTAAGGGTATCGAAGTTTTGATGCCTGTGGTTCAGCCTAAAGAATTATGGGTTGAAACAAATCGTTGGACTGAAATGGGTGCAGGCCTTCTCAAATTCAAAAATCGTAATGATCATGAATTTTGTTTAGGTGCTACTCACGAAGAGGCTGTGGTGGATTTTGTTCGTCATGATTTAAAATCATACCGTGATCTTCCTAAAAATATTTACCAAATCCAAACGAAGTACCGCGATGAAATTCGTCCTCGTTTCGGTTTAATGCGTGGTCGTGAATTCGTGATGAAAGATGCGTACTCATTTGACGTGGATCAAGCCGGAGCTTTGAAATCTTACGATGATATGTATAAAGCTTACCAACGCATTTTCGATCGTTTAAATCTTCAATACCGTATCGTACAAGCAGACGCGGGTAATATCGGCGGAAGCCAAACGCACGAATTCCAATTGTTAGCGGATGCCGGAGAAGACGCTCTTTTAGTGAGTGATACAACTCAATTCGCAGCTAACGTTGAAGTTTGTCCAGCAATTGATTTTGAAACACCACAGGCGGGAACAGCACCACAAACTACGATGGAAAAATTCGAAACTCCGAATCAAAAAACGATCGCGGATTTAGAAAAATTCACATCAGTTCCAGCTAACAAATTAGTTAAAACACTTTTCTACTCGGCCAATGATGGAACAAACGCTAAAGATACAGCGTTAAAACCAATCGCGGTTCTTCTTCGCGGAAGTGATGAAATCAACGCGATTAAACTTAAAAACGTTTTAGGTTTAACCAATGAACCACGCATGTTAACTGACGCTGAAGTGAAAGACGCTTGCGGTGCCAACCCTGGGTCATGCGGACCGGTTGGACTTAAAATTCCAATTTACGCGGATAACGGTATCATGCATTTACAAAACTACATCGTTGGAGCCAACGAAGATCATTTCCATTTAAAAAATGTGAATCACGGCCGTGATTACCAAATCACGAAAACAGCCGATGTTCGTATGGCGAAAGCCGGCGATAAATGTCCTGAGTCGAACGGTAAATTAGTTTCTTACCGTGGTATCGAAGTCGGACACGTATTCTATTTAGGAAAAAAATACTCTGAAAAAATGAACGGTGTTTTCCTAGATAAAAACGGAAAATCTCAACATTACGAAATGGGCTGCTACGGTATTGGTGTGACTCGTACGGTTCAAGCCGCGATCGAGCAAAGTCACGATCAAGACGGCATCATCTGGCCAAAAGCGATCACGCCCTTCCACGTTCACATCTGTCACTTAGATCCAAAAGACCAAGCGGCGACGGATTACGTGAATCAAGTCGCAGAATCATTAGCAAAGCAAGACATCGAAGTCTTCATCGATGATCGTGATGAGCGTCCAGGAGTAAAATTTAAAGATGCAGATCTTTTAGGTTTCCCAGTGCGTATCGTCGTAGGTAAAAAAGGTTTCGAAGCCGATCAAATTGAAGTTGTTCACCGTAAAACGAAAGAAGTCTTCAAATTAGGTAAAGCGGACGTAGAAAAGAAAGCAAAAGAGTTATTATGATTTCGATTTCGATGAAGAATCCAATTATGCTGGCGTTAGATGTTGATTCAGATCAGCAGGCGTTTTCAATTTTGGATCAAGTCGGAGATCAAATCGGGGCCGTTAAAATCGGTCCACGTTTAAACTTGAAATACGGGGCTTCTTTCATCGAAAAAGCCTCAAAATATGCTCCTGTTTTTGTTGATAATAAGTATTTCGATATCACTTCAACTGTTCTAGCTTCAGTGCAAGCCAGCTTCGATGCCGGAGCCACGTTCGCAACAGTTCATGCGTTGAATGGTTTTGAAACTTTAAGCCAGCTTTACATGTTAGAATTAAAGTTAAATAAAATTCGTCCTTTTAAAATCTTAGCGGTTACAATCTTAACCAGTTGGACGCAAGATCAATTACCAGATAATTTCCAAAATTTAACAGTGGAAGAGCACGTTTCAAGCCTAGCAGAATTAGTTTCTCGTTCAGGTTTAAACGGCATTGTTTGTTCAGGACATGAACTCAGTTTAATCCGCCGAATCGAAGACCCAACAAGTCGTTTATTCAAGGTGGTTCCTGGAATCCGTATCGAAGAAGACTTGGCTTCGAATACGCAGGATCAAAAACGTGTCATGACTCCTAAGCAAGCTATCGAAGCCGGAGCCAGCGCGCTTGTGATCGGTCGTAGCATTTTAAATGCGAAAAACCCTAAAGAAACTGTGCAAAAAATACTAGAAAGTATTTAAAACTACACTTCAAAGCTAATCAGAGATAAATCAGGCCCATTATGAAGAACAATTTCAAAGGTAAAACGCACTCGCGTCCTCCAGTACGTCCTCAACAAGGTGGCGGTAAAGTTCCAGCTTTTCCAAAACACTGGCGCCAAGTGGCTGGTAATCACGCCATCATGGAATTAATCGCGGTTCGTGCGAAATCAATTAAGCATTTATTAATCCAAAAAAACTGGGAAACATCAGCGGACTTAAGAATCTTGATGGAACTTGTTAAAAATGCTCGTTTAACGGTAGAGGAAAAATCAGACGCTGAAATTCAAAAAATCTGTCCGTCACACCAAGGTGCGGTGGCCTTTTCAGATCACACATTAGAATTCAATTACACGAACGCGGGCTGGAGAAAACACAGTTTAGTTCTAGCTTTAGACGGAGTGGAAGATCCTCACAATCTAGGTGCTATCATGAGAACATCATGGTTGATGGGTGTAGACGGTATTATCACTCCAACGGACCGTGCTGTAGGCTTAACGGCGACAGTTCACAAGGTAGCTTGCGGAGGCGTTGAACACGTTCCTATGGCTCAAACAAATAACTTCACAGATCCTTTTAAAAAGTTAAAAGAAGACGGCTTCTGGGTATTTGGAATGTCTCACAAGGCGACTAAAACCATCTATGACTTGAAAATCCCTGAGCGTGTAGTTTGGGTGATGGGTGCCGAAGATAAAGGAATCCGTGTTCCTACAGAGCGCGCCTGCGATGAGTTAGTTTCCATTCCTCAGCTGGCCGCGAATGCCAGTTACAATGTTTCGGTCGCAACGGCCTTAGCCTTGGCGGAAACAAAACGTCAGTGGAATTACAATAAATAATTGAAGACATAAAAGAAGCCTGGCAAACCAGGCTTTTTTATTATTTAGAAGTAAATGTTACAGTGACTGGACAGTGATCTGAAACTTCCTTGGCGTAGAATTTCGGATCCATAAATTTAGTTCCCGTCAGACCTTTTTTGCACTCAGGCCAAACAGCGGGAATAGTGTATTTCAAATCGTTACTCACCCAATAGTGATCTAAAGTGTGGTGAGTTTTATCAGCTCTGAATGTGTGTTCAAGATTTTCAATATGATTCATTGGCGTTTTGCCACCACGAAGAATTTCGTCAAACATAAGGTAATCATCTTTTTTCATTTTTGTTAAATCAGCAACGTGAGCATTAAAGTCACCAGCGATAATCAAAGGTAGTTTGTCAGTATAGTCATTTTCAAAGTGTTTTTTAATACGATTAATTTGCTCAATGCGAACGGCTGCAGCTTCGGGATCAGCTTTAAGATGAACCGCCACCATGTGAGCTAAGTTTGTACCTTTTGCGTCTTGAATCACGCCGTGAACAGCAGGACGAAGTTTCATTGTTTTTCCAGCAACAATTAATTCTCCTATGTCTTCCCATGTAAAGTTGTCATCACCGGCATCTAAAACTAATTTCATAGGTTTTTTCACACAGATCATAACAAACTGATGTTTTGGTGTTTCGTTGTTGTAGCCTGTGCACGTGTGGTTAGGAAAATAAGTTTTAATTTTATCTTGATCAACGATCTCTTGAAGGGAAATCACATCGCTTTGTACAATTTTACTAATGTTGTTAATGAAATCTTTTAAATGAACAGTGCGTTTTTCATCTTTTAAAGTACCTTCCATAGTTCCGCCTAAGCCGAACCAACGGATATTGAATGTGCTTACTTTTAAATTAAGTGCGTGAGCGTTTAAACATGTGATTGTTAAGATCAGAGTCCAAAAAAATTTCATAGGCCCCCCTTATGGAATAATTTGTTCTGCAATCACTAAAATATATTCGAATAGTTAAGTCAGTAGTAATCTTTGCGTTATTTTTCTTCCGCTTTTATACGCAAGATAAAATTTAAAGCGACACTAATTGTTTATTATTTTGTTAAAGTTATCTTTAAATGCTTTCCAATAACTCAATTCACCAACATCTTTTTTGATCACAATTGTTTTCGTAATAATATCGTGCAGAGTTTGTCTTTTTTCTGTGAACGGTTGAATGATGTAACCAAGAAGTAAAACTAAGCTTGAAAGATATTTACACAAGAATCTGACGATAGCTGTTTGAAAGCTGATGCGATTTTGATCTTTTTCATTAACGAGGGCTATGCCTAATAAGGCTTTGCCCGGTGTGCCCATAAGTTCCGATGAGTCAAAAACAGCCGTATAGATGATTCCGACAACGGTACTGACTGAAATACTGACAATCATGTCATTACCTGTCGCAAACCCGAGAACTCCGCCAATAATACCAGTAAAAAAAGCGTCAATAAGCACAGCAAAAAAACGTCTCAAAAATCCAGCGTAAATAACTGGAGTTGTCGAGGTAATTGTCTCTGAAACGGGTGGTGTAGTTGGTGGCTGGTTAAAGATTTGTTGATCCATTATTTTCCTA
This sequence comes from uncultured Bdellovibrio sp., assembly GCA_964645745.1. Classification (GTDB taxonomy): domain Bacteria; phylum Bdellovibrionota; class Bdellovibrionia; order Bdellovibrionales; family Bdellovibrionaceae; genus Pseudobdellovibrio. The sequence continues at coordinate 326 of CAZXZW010000022.1, read as the reverse complement.
TCTTGTGAAGCTCATCATATTGTGAACTGGAGATTTGATTTATTCATCAAAAATTTGTCTTTTTAGAATTGTAAAAGTCAGTTTTTTAGACATTTAATCTCGGACCTAGGGCTGAGAAGTCATGCTTTTTTAAAAATCCATAAATAATTTTAAAAATGAGTTTGACCACGGTCGGCAGATCCAGTAGAAATTTCTGATTACTAAAAATTGCGAACCTTTTTCGGCGCTGAAAATTCGACGAAAAAATCATAATTTATAGGCCATGCTGGCGTAGCTCAATTGGTAGAGCAGCTGATTTGTAATCAGCAGGTTGCGGGTTCGAGTCC
>CAZXZW010000021.1:0-28322 GCA_964645745.1 uncultured Bdellovibrio sp. | reverse complement strand
CGGATGAACTTATTAAAATATTGCTTAAGTTGTGCAAATAGTATGCAATACCTGAACTTATTCAAAGTCTATGTGATAAATATCATATTGGCCCGTGAGAAAATATCCGTAAAGTGATAATGAAACAAACCAGGAGGATATATATGTTTAACAAGGTCTTATTGCCATGCTTATTGTTAATTGGTTCGATTGCCTTAGGGAAAATAAAAGGTGAAGAAGTTGCAGTATTGACTGCGCCACCCGAAGTTCCACCGCCAATTAGCCGCTCTCACAATACAAAAGTTATTGTGAAATTAGAAGTTATTGAAAAGAAAATGAAAATTTCAGACGGTGTTGATTACACTTTTTGGACGTTTGGTGGGACTGTTCCTGGTAGTTTTATTCGTATCAAAGAAGGTGATTTAGTTGAATTTTCACTACGAAATAATCCTTCGTCTAAGATGCCTCATAATATCGATTTGCATGCAGTGACAGGGCCAGGGGGAGGCGCGAGTGCTTCTTTTACATTGCCGGGGCATGAAAGTGTATTTTCATTTAAAGCATTAAATCCAGGTTTATATGTGTATCATTGTGCTACAGCTCCTGTGGGTATGCATATCGGTAATGGTATGTATGGACTCATTTTCGTTGAACCTAAAGATGGTTTGCCTAAAGTCGATCGTGAATTCTATGTTATGCAAGGTGATTTCTATACTAAAGGTAAATACGGCAAGCAAGGCTATCAGCCGTTTGATATGGAAAAAGCCATTGATGAGAAGCCAACATATGTAGTTTTTAACGGCTCTACGAATTCGATGACAGGTGATAAATCACTTAAAGCAAAAGTTGGCGAGACCATCAGATTATTTGTGGGTAATGGTGGTCCTAATTTAGTTTCATCGTTTCATGTTATTGGTGAGATTTTTGATAAAGTCTACGTCGAAGGTGGTACCGGAACAATTAACAAAAATGTTCAAACAACACTCGTTCCGGCTGGAGGATCTGCAATTGTCGATTTTAAATTAGAAGCCAAAGGCAACTTAGTTATTGTTGATCATTCTATTTTCCGAACATTTAACAAGGGATCATTAGGTTTAATTAAGGTCGAAGGTGATTCTGAAGAAGATGTTTTCTCTGGTAAGATGGCGGATAATGTTTATCTTCCTGAGGGAGGAGCTATTCAAAAAATCAACGAAAAAGAGGTTGTAACTAAAGCTTCTAACATTGAAGATCAGTTTAAGTTAGGAAAGAATATCTACTCTCAAAACTGCGCGGCCTGCCATCAGCCTGACGGTAAAGGTGTTAAGGGAGCCTTTCCTCCTCTGGCGAAATCAGATTATTTAAATAAAGATGTTAAGAGTGCAATCAGTGCTGTTAAAAACGGATTGACAGGAGAGTTAAAAGTAAACGGTGAAATTTATAATGGTGTAATGCCATCTCTGGGACTGTCTGATGCTGATATTGCCAACGTTTTGACATATGTTTATGGTTCATGGGGTAATAGTAACAAAGCTGTTAAAGAATCTGATGTAAAAGCAATCTCGACAAAAAAACAAAATGGTGGTGAACACTAATGATAAAATGGGCTTTTGCCGGATCTATTTTAATATCCTGTTTAGCAGCATTTGCTTCAGATGTTGTGTTTATTCCAGGTGGATCGACAAAAGCCTATTGGCAAAGTCCCGTGAGTCAAAAAAATAAATCAAAGGTTCAAACAATAAAAGTTAAACCATTTAAAATGATGTCTTCAGCGGTAACGGTTGGCGATTTTAAGATTTTTTTAAAACAGTATCCTCACTGGAATAAAGATAAGGCTTCAAAATTATATACTGATGAATCTTATCTTGAAATGTTATTGAACTCGAAAAATACAGATCAATCTCCGATGACGTCTGTATCGTGGTTTCTAGCTAAAGCTTATTGCGAATCGCTGAATATGAGACTTCCCACTTTAAACGAATGGGAATATGTCGCGCAGTCAAATGAATCGAAAAAAGATGCGCATAAGGATGAAAAATTTTTACGTCGTATTTTGGATTGGTATGGAGAAGTTAAGGGCGACAGTCTTAAGCCTGTAAAAAGTATTTACAAGAATGTTTACGGTATTTGGGATATGCATGGACTAATTTGGGAGTGGGTCGATGACTTTAATTCAAATTTTGTAACTGGGGAAAGTAGAGAAGATTCGAGCTTTAATAAAGATATGTTTTGTGGGGCCGGATCATTAAATAGTGCAGACAAAGAAAACTATGCGGCATTTATGAGATTTGCTTTTAGATCAAGTCTAACGGGAAAAAGTTCTGTTTGGAACTTAGGCTTTAGATGTGCGGAAGATGTGAATAAATGAAAACAATATTATACTTATTTGTATTTTTAGTTTCTGTAGTGAGTTCTTCAAAAGAGACGGTCAGTCTTTATGAATATACAAAAAACTGGAGAGACCAAAATGATCAAGTTGTGCAATTATCTAAATATAAAGATAACTACGTGATTATTGGAATGGTTTACACCGGGTGTGCGCATGCTTGTCCGTTGACAATATCTAAAGTTCAAAACATTGAGAAATATTTTAAAGACGCCAAAATTTCGAATTATAAATTAGTTTTGGCTTCTTTTGATGTTAAAAATGATACGCCTAAGCATTTGAATAATTATATGAAAAAAAGAAAACTCAGTTCGGATCAATGGACATTTTTGTCAACAGACAAAGATTCAAATGCAAGAGAGCTATCAGTTCTTTTGGGTATTTCTTATAAAGACATCGGTGATGGCGATTTTTCACATTCAAATGTATTAACGCTTTTAGATAAAAATGGTGTAGTCATTCATAAGATCGATAACTTAAATGCGAATTTAAAAGATTTTGCAGATAAGGTTCTTGAAAATGAAAAATGAGATCGTAGAGCCATATAGAATATTTTTTCCTTTAGGTTTGTTTTTAGCAGTGTTTGCTGTTTTGTATTGGGTGATGTTTAACGCCGGCATTCTTAAATTTTACCCACGAGATGCTCATGCTCAACTTATGTATTTCGGCTTTTTTTGGTCATTTGTCGCAGGTTTTCTGATGACTGCAATACCTAAAATGACAGGGACATTTGCTGCGAATTATATAGAGCAATCAGTCGGAATACTTTTAAGTTTTTTGCAATTAGTTCTTACTTTGCGTAACCAAATACAATCTTCAAAGTATATTTACTTATTGCAAATAGTTTTTTTAATAGTTTTTGTAATAAGAAGATTTTTTTATGTTAAAAAGATTCCCTTCGAGGGTTTCATTTTTATTCCATTTGCCTTCTTGACGTCTGTTTTGGGTTGGTGTTTATTTTGGATTAATTATATTAACTCAAGTCAGTTCTATAAAATTTCTGCAGAACTATTTTTGTTAAATTTAATTTTTGGTTTAGGTGCAAGACTTATTCCGGTCATCAGTCGATTTGATAATGCGTTAAGGCCGGATCAAGTTGTTCCATTATCAAGACTAAATATGTTTATATTTTCTGCGCTTTTGTTTAACACGACCTTTATTTTAGATGTATTAATGAACACAGGGTTGAGTCGCTTGTTAATAATGATTGTTATTGTATTTTATGTTGTTTTTATTTTGGGTTTTTTAAAAAAGCCGGTGCAATGGTCTAAATTATCAATTGGTCTTAAGGTAGGTTTATTTTTTCTGGTACTAGGGTATATTATAAAATTCATCGCGCCAGACCATTACCCGGTAGCAGTAGCACATTTTGTTTATATCGGTGGTTTGATGTTAATTACACTTATGATAGCAACTCGAGTTAAGTTGGCACATGGAGGTGTAGATTTGAATTATGAAATGACCTCAAAAAGAAGTTTGTATATTGTTGTATTATTGTCTCTAGCTGCAGTCGCGAGAGCGAGCGCTCACGCCGCCGTCGATGGTATTTTAATAAATACATCATTGGGATTGTTTATAGGAGCATTGTTGTTATGGTCGCATAAGTTTTTTAAAATAGAAAATACGAGAATAAAAGAATAAAAACTATTGATGTATTTATTCTTTTGAGGAGTCAATTTTCATTTTGTAAAATTTCAAGGAGTTTGTCCGGTTTTAATATAGTTATTATCTGGTCAGTGGTCGTAATGGTTTCAAATTTTGACCAGTCGCTCATTACACGGATAACGGACTCAACAGTTAATCCTAAGTTGTCAGCAATTTCTTTTCTAGTTAAAGGAATATTTATTTGAAGTTCATCCGGGCTTGATTTTTCAGCCAGCATGAGTAGCATTTGGGCTACGCGAGCTGAAATAGAAGCTTTTTGCATAACTTTTTGGTTATGAAAACGATGCATTCGATTAGAAAGCAGATTTTGAACTCTGAAAATAAGCTCTGTGTCGTCTTTCCAATACATCTGGTAGTTTTCCTTAGGAAGACTTAGGAAGCGCGATGGGCCCATCGATGTTACAGTAACTGGATACTTAGGATTAGGATTTCCCATAATTAATGCGGCAACGACATCGCCTGGAGTAGAAAAATACATGATAGCATCTTCTCCATGAAGTGTCGGACGCGACAGCTTGTACGCGCCGCTAAGGACTATTCCAAAGCGGGTTGCGGGTTCGGCAAAGTTAAAAATACTTTGTCTGTGTTTGCTGACTATGACTTGAAGATTTGTGCAAAGCTTTTCAATTTTCAAGGGTGAAAAATCTTTGAACAAGTCAAACTGAGCGACTTCGTGAATAATACTTTTCGAGTATTGTGATTCCATATTTTGATTATAAAGCTATAAGCTCCTTTTAATCAAAAACATAATGTCATTATAAGATTTTAAGTCGTTTTTTTAGCCCATGAGTTACAGTAGCCCTTAGCATAGACTAATTTATTAGGGAAAATAGAACACTTCCCAACTTCTTTTCCATTCATATCTTTATTTTTTGTATAGAGCATGCAGCTGGAACAGTCTTTTCCATTCGCGTTTTTTGATTTTTTACCATCAGTGATATATCCAATGGATTTCGCTACACTATCATTCTCACTTACTAATTCCATATCGGAGTTATTTTTCTTTCTTCTCGAATCTTCAGCGAGGGCAATTCTTTTGGACGCGAGTGTAACTGCAACGAAAGCCAACCCCATGTTTTTTAAAAAATCTCTTCTTATCATATATTAAATCCTTTCAACTGAGTCTTTATACACCCTAATGTATAAAACCAGCTTTAGGTATGATCTGCATCATACCTAAAGCTATATATTTTAAGCTTAAGTGATAACAAAATGAGGAGTAAAAAATGAAAAAATTATTTATTACGTGCATATTGTGTTTTTGTGTTTTTGCAAAAGCTGAGGATGGTATTAAGATTACAGGATTGTCATCGATAGCCTTCAATTCGAAAAATGTCTTTCTTAATTTTGGAGGGCCATCTTTGAAATTTGAGAAAAACGAATACTTCTTATCTTTAAGTTTTTTTCCTTCGCTGAGATATGATGAAGAAGCTGAGCAGTTTTCACCTATTTTAGGTGCGGGGCTAACGTTAGGGAAAGAAAACGTATTTGTAGTCATTCCCAGCTATTATTATACTGCAAATTGGTATACAGCATTTGGTTTAGGCTATCGATTCTAGTTTTTTAAATTTGGAAAGTTTGGGGATTTTAAATGATTCAAATTAATCGTATAAGGGGCTCCAAATCTCAGGAAATTTGGAGCGGGAGACGGCCTATCCGTATCCTACTGTTATTACTTGTATAATGTTTTAAGTTGTTCATGACAATGAAAAGTCTAGTGATGGAGTTGGAAAAACAAGGAATCTAATCCCTCTTTATTCTGAGAAAAGTGACCTTAAATCAAATTTAAGTGGTGTAGAGCAGAATGGGAATTCAATCCCTCGAAAATTGCTTATTGAACAAATTGGTGCCTCGGGCCGGACTCGAACCGGCACGTACGTGAGTACACAAGATTTTGAGTCTAGCAAGTCTACCAATTTCATCACCGAGGCACGGCCATATAATGGTTTATACAGACTTATCGAAGTCAGATCATAATGACAGTCGGGCCTAACATTCAAGTAATTTTTTCAGGATCGTATATAAGTTTTGTCACTTTTAGAGGGCTCGCTCTACGAGTTTCCAAGTCATCACAAAAAATGATCTTCTTTATTAGTAAGTTAAATCGGACTGTTAGTCGGAAAAACCGATTTGCACAGAAAAGCGACTTTTCTTGGCACTGTAGTTGCTATTGTTCCTAACGTACAAAAAAATGTTTTTCCTTTTTTTAATCACGGGGAGTGTTTATGAACTATTTAAAATTACAATTACTGGCGATGCTAGCCATTGCATCGGTATCACACGCACAAGTAAGTTCAGATTTGAATGCTGAAGTAGATGCAGAAATCGATGGAATGTATTCATCGCCATCGGCTCCAACCATTCAATCAACTCAACAACCTCAAGTTGTTCAATCAGTTGTCGTAACTCCAGCAAGACCTGCTGTTCAAAAGCAACCTGTAACGGTGGTTGAAGCTTCTCCATTATCTGCATCTAATGCCGAATCTATCCGTAAGAATCGTCAAGAAGAAGAAATGAGAACTGAAACTCGTATCGTTGAAAAATTAGAATTAAGCCGTATGGAAGATGAAAAAAGACGTGCTCAAGTTTTATTTGGCGATAAATTCGATGCTTTAAATAATAAAGAACAAGCAGTCGCTCAACCTGCTCAAGTGGCTCCTGCGGCTCCAGTGGTTGCTCCCTCTTCAAATGTGCAAGCTCAACCGATTATTATTCAAGAGCGTGAATCATTAACTCGTGACGATGTAGCTCAAGAAGTTCGTGCAGCCTTAGATGAAGATAAAGCGACAGCTCAAGATGACTCATCAACAAGCTTATTTGAGAAAAAATATTTCTCAGCACAAGCTGGTGTTCCTCAGTATGCTGATTCTCAATCGATCCGCGGTAATTATTCAGCTGGTATCGGTATCGGAACTCAAAATGATTACTTACAAATTGAAGGTGGATTTATTTATTCGAACTACAGCCTAGATGCATTCTACTACAACCCGTATTATCAAATTTCATATGCTCCATTTATCATGAACCAATACCAAACGTATTTATCAGCTAAGTTCCAAATCATGTCAGGAGCGATCAGACCGAATCTTGGAGGTTTAGTTTCTTACTCGTACCGCACTTACGTAACTGATGCTTATACATCATTTGGTCCGGCTGGAACTAAAACAGGTAACTCAGGGGCGATCGATTTAGGTATTACAGCTGGTGTTGATATCGCTTTAAATGAGAGATTTGCTTTAGGTGCTGATCTTAAGTACATGTTCAACATGTCTGCTAACTTAAACGGTGACACAGTTGCCGGTGCGTCTTCTCCAGAGAAGTTGAACTACTACCTTCTTGGCATCGCAGCTAAGATGGCGTTTTAATTAAATTTTTAAAATAACCACCGTTATTTTAAAATCAAAGAGCTGACTCTAAGAGTCGGCTCTTTTCATTTAGAGAATAGTGTTGTCTGATAGTCTTATGAAAATGTTTTTAGCGTTCGTTTTATTATTCAGTTTGAATCTTCAGGCTCAGCCCGAAAAGGCAACTCCGCCGACAGCTGTGACGGGAACGGTATTGAACGAAGTGCTTTTTGAACTCAGTAATGAAGTTTGGACCACGTACGATTTCAAACAATTCCTCAAAGCTAAAAGCAAAGTGCAATTGAATCCTGAACTTATTAAATTATCAACGGACGACATGGATATGTTTATCATGACTCGTTTGTTGCTTCGTCAAATCACCGATGCCATGAGTTCTGCCGAATTGGTGAAGTACAGCGTGATCGCAAAAATTAAAGATACGGATGAAGCGCAGGCTGCTGAAATTCATCGTTTAAATACAATTCGTGAAAGTGATGATTCTCGTTATCGCCAGCTCATTTCTAAGGATAAGTACGACATGTGGATGAGTTATATGAAGAAAAAATATAGCTTCACGGCGCAATAATTCTCATGAATCTTTCTCGTTTTTCAACGATCGCTGATCAACCTCAAATTGAAAATCTTTTTAAAAAAGTGCGCGATCACGTTATCTCACAAGCTGTGTTTAATTGGCCGGATGAGCAGATTAAACAAGAACTTATTCAGTCTGGCTTTTATCTCAGCCTAACTCCATCTGGAGAGATTCAAGCTTTCATAGCTCATCGCGTGAGTGGGGACTTCGTCGAGATCATGGCTTTAGGGACTGATCCCTCGTTGAAGCAAAAGGGCCTCATGCTTTCGCTCTTAAAGGGCTTTGTTGAAAACTTTAGCAGCCAGGGCCTCTCAGTTACATTAGAGGTGCATGAACACAATTCAGCTGCGATTGGATTATATTTGAAGAGCGGTTTTAAGCAGGTCCGTCGTCGCTCATCTTACTACAAAGACGGAGGAGCGGCCTTGGTTATGACCTTTTCGTCTTAATTGTTGCCAAAATGGGCTTACTTTGATAGTCTGCAAATGAATTGGGCCATAGGCCCAATTTTTTTTTGTCTAAAATGAATTTAAGGAAACATAAAATTTGGAAGCATGGTTTGAAAAAGTACATAAGATCGCCGAAGAAATTGCGTTACGTGAAGGCTGTGAATTGTACGATTTGGAAATCACCGGAACCGGAAAAGGCCGCACGTTAAGTGTTTATATCGACAAAGCGGACGTCGGAATCGGAATCGAAGATTGCTCAAATGTTTCTAAAGGATTGAACGAAGTTTTAGATACGCAAGATATCGTACCGGGCGGAGAATATAATCTCGAAGTTTCAAGCCCTGGACTTGATCGTCGTTTGAAAACTGAAAAACATTTTAAAAATGTCATCGGTAAGAAAGTTGCCGTTCAATTGTCTCAGAACTTGGGATCTTTAGGATTAACTGTACCTTCGATGCAAGCGACTAAGAAATTAGAACACGAGCTTGCCGGAGTTGAAGATGGAAAAATCATTTTCGACATCAAAGGTGAAACAGTGAAAGTTCCGTTAAGTGTGATTGATAAAGCAAAATTAGTATTTGAATTTAAAACGAACCAACCACCTGGTAAGCCAGGTAAAAAACGTTAGTCAAGCAGAGGTAAACATGGCAGAAAATTTATTTAAAGATTTAGCATCAGTAATCGACCAAGTCGGAAAAGATAAAGGGATCGATAAAGACATCATCATCGATGCAGTTAAACAAGCTATGCTAACAGCAGCTCGTAAAAAATACGGAACTTACCGTGAAATCGAAGCTCAGTATGACGAAGAGACTGGCGCTGTTGAATTATATGAATTCAAAGAAGTAGTCACAAAAGAAAAATTCGTAGATGAAGAAGTTGAAATCACTTTAGAAGACGCTTTAGTTTTAGATCCAGGCGCACAACTTGATGATTCAATCGGTATCAAATTAGAATCAGGCGATTTAGGTCGTATTGCGGCTCAAACAGCTAAACAAATTATCTTACAAAAAGTTCGCGATGCTGAACGCGACATTATTTTCTCTGAATTCGAACAACGTAAAGGTGAAGTAGCCTCTGGTATCGCTCGTCGTGTTGAAAAAGGCGCGATCATTGTAGATCTTGGACGTACAGAAGCTCACATCCCACCACGTGAACAAATTCCTGGCGAAGTTTTTAAACCGGGTGATCGCATTCAAGGTTACTTATCAGAAGTTCGTCAAACAACACGTGGACCTCAAATCATCATGTCACGTGCCGATGAACGTTACTTAGTAAAATTATTCGAAATGGAAGTTCCAGAAATTTACGACGGCGTCGTTGAAATCATGTCAGCGGCTCGTGAACCAGGACAACGTGCTAAGATTGCCGTAACTTCGAAAGATCCTTCTGTAGAACCAGTAGGAGCTTGCGTAGGCATGAAAGGTTCTCGTGTACAAAATATCGTACAAGAATTGCGCGGCGAAAAAATCGATATCGTATTATGGAATGAAGACGTTACGCGTTTCGTGTGTAATGCTTTAGGTCCTGCGGAAATTTCAAAAGTATTCCTTGATGAAGAAAACAAAGAGATGGAAATCGTTGTTCCAGATTCTGAATTAAGTAAAGCGATCGGTAAACGTGGTCAAAACGTACGTTTAGCAGCTAAATTAACAGGATGGAAATTAGATATCGTATCTTCTTCTTCAGCTCAAACTCGTACAGCTGAATCGATCTTCAATTTGATGTTAATTCCAGGTATGAGCGAAACAATGGCACAAAATATCCTTCAATCAGGATTCGGTTCATTCCAATCTTTAGCAACGACAACAGTTGAAGAAGTGATGACAATCCCAGGATACGATGATCCGGCTAAAGCTCAAAAATTAATTACAGAAGCTTCTGATTTAGTTAAGTCTTACAAAGATAAAGGACTTCCAGTTCCGGTATCTCCTCAGACGTTAGCTGCAAAAGAATCTGCAGGCAGCATGAAACAAAAAGCGGAAGATCAGTTGAAAGCTGAGCTTGCGAAATTAAATACTCAAGACGAAAACTAATCTTGGGTTTTAATTAGGTATTTAAAGTAGAAAAAGAATAAGGATAAAATTTGCGTGAGTAATCCAAAAGTATTTGAGTTTGCAAAAGAAATCGGAATGACCCCATTAGCTTTGATGGATAAAATCAAAGAATGGCAAATCCCTGTTAAGAATCACATGGCTGAATTAGAGCCTGCGGTCTTAGCGCAAATTAAATTGAAATTGTCTGGCCCGGCTGAAGTCGAAGAAGAAAAGCCTAAGAAAACAGTAGCGAAAAAAGCGGCTGTTCCTAAAGCTCCGAAAGCAGCGAAGCCGACGACAATTCAAGCTCCGGCAAACAAAACGGTAACCAAAGCAGCTGCTAAAAAAGCTGAAGCGGTTGAAGCACCTCCTGCAGCTGAAGCTCAAGCCGCAAAATCTTCAGTTATTCGTCGTAAAACGAAAGAAGTTGAACCGATTGTTGAAAAAGCTAAAGACGTGGCTCAGTCAGAAGAGGTTGTTGCAGCTCCAGTAGTAGATAGTACAGGACCTGTAGAAGTAGCTCCAGAAGTTAAAACTGAAATTGTAAAGGAAGCTCCAGTAGTAGAAAATAAAACAGCAGAATCTGCAGCAGCTGCGGCGACACCAGCCACTCCGGCAGCAGCCGTTCCTTCTCGTAAAAAAGAAGTTTCTATCGGCGGAAGTGGTATTTCAAGTTCAGCTAATGTCGCTAAACGTAATATCATCGGTCGTATGGATTTAAGCCGTGTTCAATCGCCAAATGGTCCATCTCAAGGCGGACGTCCAATGAGTGGTCCTCGTTCTTACCAAGGCGGTGGAGCTGGTGGGCAACAAGGTGGATACCGTCCTCAAGGTGCAGGCGGTGGTGGTTTCAATAATAACACTGGCGGAGGTTTCAATAACCGTCAGGGCGGATCAACTCCAGCGGGACGTAATATCCGTGCTGGTTTCGTAGCGGCAGCGAACTCAATGCCAGATCCAGTTCAAGATGCATACAATGACGATGCAAAACGTGACTTAGATAAAAAAGCTAAAAAGTTTAATACAGCTACGGGCGGATTATCAGCTAAAGAAAAAGAAGCAGCAGAACTTTTAACAAGTTTTAATGCCGTTGAATTCCGTAAACGTGAGATGGTTTTCCAACCTCGTAAAAAACAAGGTACGTTGAATCGTGAATCGATGAAAACGCAAATCACTCAGCCGAAAGCTTCTAAGCGTGTTCTTAAAGTAAATAATAAAATGAAATTAGTTGATGCAGCTGAAGCCATGGGTTTGAAAGCCGCTCAATTAACTAAAGTTCTTATGAAAAATGGTGTGATGGCTAACATGAACACTGATTTAGATTTTGATACTTTAGCTTTGATCGTTCCAGAGTTTGGTTGGGAAGCGCAAAACGTTTTCAAAACAGCTGAGGAATTAGTTGTTGATACAGCCTTTGGTGATTTAGATGCAGATCAAATCATCCGTCCACCAGTAGTGACAGTTATGGGTCACGTGGATCATGGTAAAACATCATTATTAGATAGTATCCGTAACGCGAGTGTGGCGTCAGGCGAGGCCGGCGGTATCACTCAGCACATCGGTGCTTATTCTGTTAAATTAGAAGATGGAAGTCTTATTACATTCCTAGATACTCCGGGCCATGAGGCTTTCACAGCGATGCGTTCACGTGGAGCTAATGCGACGGATATTGCGATCATCGTGGTTGCAGCTGATGATGGTATGATGCCACAAACAGCGGAAGCGATCAGCCATGCGAAAGCCGCTGGCGTTCCGATGATTATTGCTGTGAATAAAATGGATAAGCCAGGTGCGAATCCAGATCGTATCAAGCAACAATTAACTGAACACGAAATCGTTCCTGAAGAATGGGGCGGAAACACGATTTTCTCTGAAGTTTCAGCTTTAAAGAAAACCGGTATTAAAGAATTATTAGAAAACGTAAAATTATTAGCTGAGGTTGCAGAACTTAAAGCTAACCCTGAGCGTTCTGGAACAGGTCTTGTGATTGAAGCCAAACTTGAAAAAGGTAAAGGCCCAGTAGCAACGATCTTAGTCAAAGACGGTCACGTTAAAGTTGGACAGTACATCGTTGCAGGTTCAATGAAGGGTAAAGTTAAATCATTAATTAATGATAAAGGCGAGCGTATCGATAAAGTCACTCCAGGTTTACCTGCAGAGGTTTTAGGTCTTGAAGGTGTTCCTTCAGCCGGCGATCGTTTCGACGTTGTTGTAGATGAAAAAACAGCTGAAGAAGTTGTAACGATTCGTAAGCAAGCCGCTTTAGAAGCCGCTACTGTAACGAAAAAAATGTCATTAGAAGATATTTTCAAAAATGTAACTCGTGGTGATGTTAAAGATTTAAATATTATCTTAAAATCAGATGTTCATGGATCACTTGAAGCGATCAATGGAATGTTGAACAAATTAACTTCAGTAGAAGTTAAAAATAAAATCATCCTTTCAGGTGTTGGCGGAATCACAGAAAATGATGTGATGTTAGCTCACACTTCAAAAGGTGTTGTGATCGGTTTCAATGTTCGTCCAGATAACAATGCAGCAGCGAAAGCTAAGCAATTAGGTGTTGATATCAGAACTTACACGATCGTGTACGAAATGATGGATGACATTAAAAAAGCGATGCAAGGCTTACTGGCTCCTCAAGTTGTCGAAAAAGTTATGGGTTCTGCCGAAGTTCGCAGTACTTTCAACGTTCCGAAAATTGGAACGATTGCGGGATGCTTCGTAACGACAGGAAAAATCCAAAGATCAAATATGCTTCGCTTGGTTCGCCAGGGAAAAATCGTTTACGAAGGAAAGGTTTCTTCATTGAAACGTTTCAAAGACGATGCGCGTGAAGTGGTTGAAGGTTTTGAATGCGGTATCGGGATTGAGAACTTTAACGATCTTAAAGCAGGCGATATGATCGAAGCTTACGTTAAAGAGGAAATCGCGCGCGAATTAACTCCGGTGACGACTTAAAGCGTCTGATCGTAAGATAATATGAAAAAAAATAATTCTTCAGATAGTAAAAGTGATGGTCGTCGAATTTCCCGCGTTGAGCAGGAAATTCAGTCGATCGTTTCCCTTTACATCATTCAAAATTTACAAGCTGAGCTTCCAGGTTTGATTACTATAGGACGTGTGCAAGTGCCGGCGGATTTGCGCATGGCGAATGTATACGTTAGTTTGCTAAATATTCATCCTGAAAATGAAGAAATCAAAGATAATAAGTTAACGGCAGACCAACAGTTAGACAAAGCGATCAAAACTTTGCAATACTGGGCTAAGGATATGCAAGAAGCGATCGATAAAAAACTTCAAATGAAGTATTTGCCGAAATTAACTTTCTTTGCCGATCAATCAACTGAAAAAATTCTTAAAATCGAAAAAATTCTCTCTACTATGTCGACACCTAAAGATGTTGATGATGTCGATGATGATGAAATCTAGACATGTCATCAGTACATCATGGACTTCTTTTAGTAAATAAACCTTCGGGTTGTACCAGTCACGATGTGGTGGCTCAAGTTCGTAAAATATTTAAAACTAAAGAAGTAGGGCATTCCGGAACATTAGATCCTTTGGCCAGTGGTCTGATGGTGATCTTGATTGGTGAAGCTACTAAATTAAGTAACTACATCACAGAAGGCGATAAGTCTTATCAAGTGGACGTTCGCTTAGGTGTTGAAACAGATACTTTGGATATCACGGGCCAAGTTTTAAGTGAAAAACAAGTTCAATCAACTGAAGCAGAAATTATCAATAAGGCCATGTCGCTTTATGGTGAAATGGATCTTCCGATTCCACTGTATTCGGCTAAAAAAATTGATGGCAAAAAACTTTACGAATATGCTCGTGAAGAAATCGCCATTGAAATTCCGACCAAGAAAATGAAATTCTGGGGGATTGAAAATAAATGTGAAGATAAGCGTCTATCTTTTCAATTGGCTTGTTCTAAAGGAAGTTTCATTCGTTCATGGGTGAAACTTTTAGGTGAAGAATTAGGTTGTGGTGCAACGATGTCAGGACTTATTCGTACATCTTCGCATAAGCAAAAATTATCGGACGCTATTGATCTTGAGACTTTGAAAACAGAATTAAATCCCGAACGTCATTTAGTTTCATTGAATGAAGCTTTGCCGGAAGTAAAACGTATCAAAGTTAAAGGGCAGGATCTTAATTTATTAAAAAATGGACAGATCAGTCATGATCTTCGTTCGCGTTTGATCATCATGTTTAACCCTGAAAAAGATCAATACATCCAAGTATTAAACCCAGATCAAAAGTTGATTGCTTTGATTGGTGTTGAGCCAGGTAAAGGGCTTAAGATCCGTCGTATTTTTCACTAACGTTTAGTAAGGCCAAACAAACGGTTTCACGGGCTCTTCTTCGTAAATCTCTTCCAGTTCAAAGTAATTACTCACACCCTTACATCCACTCATGATCGAAGCTTGAAAACCAGTGATAGCTGTTTTCACTTTAAAGCGTGCATTCATGCGAAACAGAACTTCGAGTTCGTCTTCGTGCTTAGATTGCTTTTCAATACTACGACCTGATTTGGAAGCGATTCTCATAAAAGTGTTACCGTCTTTTTTTGCGAACTCACAGGCTATGTGAAAAGCTTTCGAAGCGCTGGTGAAGGCGGGGATAGAAACCTCTTCCGCTTTTAAATATTGGGCGACTACGGCGTCGGGTAATTTGGCTCCGCGGAAAACCTCTTCTTTGGATTGAGGGAAGTCGCATAGAACTGCATCCAATTGTTCAGCCAGTTTCACGGTGTCTTTATTTTGATCTTGGGATTTGAACAATTCAGTATTTAATTTTTCATAGCAGTCGCTGGTATACTCATAAACTAAGAAATCTTGAGGTGACTTCGATTCAAAGGCTTTATCATATTCCATATAGATGTCGGGATCTGAAGTCGGCTTATGTGTGCATACCTTAAGGGTGAGTTTTCTTAAAAGGTCATCGGCGAGTAATGCCTTACGGCTGGCTTCGCAGGTCGTTTGATCAGCCCAGGCTGACAATGAAAGAAGGGATATGAATAAGGATAAAAGAGCGATGTTTTTCATACGCCTTCATAGAGCAAGCCTTGCTCCAGGCTTTAAGCTATTTAATGCGATCTGGGCCTTAAAAACTGTCTGAACATGAGACGATGGGACCTTAAGCGCATAACGTATTTATTTGCCTATAATAGGGCATTCGTTCGAGTGGCGTAAATTATGGATTTAAGGCCTTTTTTACGGAATGCCGCTTGCCAATAAGGGGTTAACTTGTTAACTATATCAGCTCTCTTACTGTTTTTTCCGTCAGCCATGACGATCAACCGGTTTGAGATTAACATCGTTCTCGCAAAGCGCAGAACAAACTCTAGGAGCATATAATGGCAGTAAGCAAAGTCGACAAAGCAGAAATCTTAAAAACATTCAAAACTAAAGAATTAGACACTGGTTCTCCAGAAGTTCAAGTTGCTTTATTAACAGCGAACATCAACGCTTTAACAAACCACTTCTTAACTCACAAAAAAGACAACCACGGTCGTCGCGGTTTAATCACGATGGTCAATCGTCGTCGTAAATTATTAGATTACTTAAAATCTAAAAATACAAAACGTTATGAAGCGTTGATCTCTTCATTGAACATCCGTAAATAATAAATCGAAACTTTAAAAGGCCCTGAAAAGGGCCTTTTGACTTTTAAGCCCTTGATAAGGCTTGTCCCGATCTTAAATCCATCACATAATATTCAAACGTTAAAACAACCAAACAATCGACGCAAAAGAAGAAGCGTCAAGAGGAGCAAAATATGATGACTACAGTTTCTACCACAATAGCGGGTAAACAGATCACCATTGAAACTGGAAGATTAGCTAAACAAGCTGATGGATCAGTATTAGTAACATGCGGAAACAATTCAGTACTCGTTACTGCGGTATCAGCAAAAGAAGCAAAACCAGGACAAGGATTCTTTCCTTTAACTGTAGAATTCATCGAAAAATTTTACGCCATCGGAAAAATTCCGGGCGGATATTTTAAACGTGAAGGTAAGCCATCTAACGAATCAGTATTAAGCGCTCGTATTATCGATCGTCCGATTCGTCCTTTATTCCCAGAAGGTTACTTAAACGATACACAAGTTGTAGCGACAATCTTATCGGCTGACGGTTCAGTATCTATGGACGTGTTAGCTTCTTTAGGAGCTTCAGCGGCATTACACATTTCTAATATTCCATTTAACGGTCCAACAGCTGCATGTCATGTAGCACGCGTTGATGGTCAATTTGTAGCTCTTCCAACTCCAGAACAATTAGCAAAATCAGATATGGATATCATCGTATCTGGAACTAAAAATGGTATCTTGATGGTAGAAGGTGAAGCGAAATTTATCTCTGAAGCAGATGCTTTGGCGGCTTTAAAATTCGGTCACAACACTTTAACTTCAATGTTGCAAATCCAAGATGAACTACGTGAAAAAACGGGATCTAAATCAAAACGTGATTTCGTTGCCGCTACAATCGATTCTGAATTCCGCGCACAAGCTGAATCAGTGATGAAACCATTAGTTGAAAAAGCTTTAGGTATGAAAATCAAACAAGATCGTTACGCAGGATTCGCAGCGGCTTTAACTGAAATGTCGACTCAAGTTTTATCAAAAATCACAGACGACAAATTAAAAGCTCAACGTTCATCTGAAGCTAAAACGATTTTTGAAGATCTTCAATACAAAGCGGCTCGTTCAATGATCTTAGATAAAGGTCACCGTATCGACGGTCGTGATTTAAAAACAGTTCGTCCAATCGCTTGTGAAGTTGGTTTATTACCACGTGCTCACGGTTCTGGATTATTCACTCGTGGTGAAACACAGTGTTTAGGTACAGTGACTTTAGGTACAGCGGATGACGAACAATCAATTGAAACATTAAACGGAACTTTCAAAAAGAAATTCTTATTACACTACAACTTCCCTCCGTATTCAGTAGGTGAAGTGGGACGTTTCGGTGGTCAAGGTCGTCGTGAAATCGGTCACGGTAACTTAGCAGAGCGCGCAGTTAAAGCGATCACTCCTGACTTTGCTGCTTTCCCTTACACGATCCGTATCGTGGGTGAAGTTTTAGAATCAAATGGATCAAGCTCTATGGGTACTGTTTGTGCCGCTGTATTAGCTTTACTTGATGCAGGTGTTAAAATTAAACACAACGTTGCGGGTATCGCGATGGGCTTAATTAAAGAAAACGATCGCGTAGCTGTATTATCAGATATCTTAGGTGATGAAGATCACTTGGGAGACATGGATTTCAAAGTAGCTGGTAGCACAACAGGTATCACAGCGTTACAAATGGATATCAAAATTGACTCAGTTAGCTTCGCCGTGATGGAAACAGCTTTAAACCAAGCTCGTGAAGGTCGTTTACACATCTTGAACGAAATGGAAAAAGTGATGAAAGTACCTCGTGGTCAACTTTCTGAATACGCTCCACGTATCGAAACGATCAAAATTCGTCCAGACAAAATCAGAGAAGTTATTGGTTCAGGCGGTAAAGTTATCCGCGGAATCACAGAGCAAACTGGTGTTAAAATCGAAATCCAAGACGATGGAACAATCAACATTGCTTCATCTGATCCTTTAGCAACTAAGAAAGCCATCGAAATCATCGAAGGTATCTGTGCTGAAGCTGAAGTTGGAAAAACGTATAAAGGTAAAGTTATGAAGATCGCTGAATTCGGCGCTTTCGTAGAAATCTTACCTAATACACAAGGTTTATTACATATCTCTGAACTTGCTAATGAACGCGTACGTCAAGTAACTGATGTTGTGAACGAAGGCGATGTTGTAGACGTAAAAGTGTTAGAAGTTGATCGCGCTGGTCGTATTAAATTATCGCGCAAAGCTTTATTAACTCAGTAATTTTCAAAGTATACAAAAGGGTGAAATGAGTAGTTTTAAGAAATCTATTTTGCCTAACGGAGTTCGAGTCGTAACTGAAAATATGACTCACTCCAAATCTGTTTCTATCGGAGTTTGGGTTCTGACGGGGACACGAGATGAAGAAAATACGGATGTGGGCTTGTCCCACTTCGTTGAGCATCTGGTGTTCAAGGGAACCAAAACTCGCAATGCCTTTCAAATTGCAAATTCATTAGAATCTTTAGGTGGTGATCTCAACGCGTACACGACTCGTGAATACACGTGCTATCACTGTACCGTTTTAAACGAAGACTGGAAAATCGGTCTCGAAGTTTTATCGGATCTTGTGTGCAACATGAGACTGACTAAAAAAGATTTCGAACTTGAGAAAAAAGTCATTCTTCAGGAAATCGCCATGAGCGATGATACGCCGGAAGAAATCGTCTATGATTATTTATTTGAAACGGCTTATGCTAATCATCCATTAGGTCGCCAGATCTTAGGAAAAAGCGAGACGATTCAGAAGATGACGCAAAAACGTGTCGTTGAGTTCTATAAAAAATATTATCAAGGCAGCAATTTGATCGTGAGTGCTTCGGGCCCGGTGGACCACGATGCTTTAGTGATTGAAGCGCAAAAATTATTCCGTACTCGTAAACCGTACAAGGTAAAAAACGCGCGTCGTGCTCCGATTTGGAAAGCGGGACGTAAGATTTACGAGAAAGACATGGAGCAAGCTCATATTCTTTTAGCGGTGCCAGCGCCTAGCTTTAAAGATAAATTCCGCTTCGAAGCCTTTATCTTGAATTCACTTTTAGGTGGCGGGATGACGTCTCGTTTGTATCAAGCTGTTCGTGAAAAACAAGGATTAGCTTATTCGGTTTTCTCGACGTTAAATACGCAAACAGATAGTGGTAATATTGCGATCTATGCCGGAACTGATGTGAAGAACACGAAGCGTGTGATCAACATCATTGCCGATGAATTATTAAAATTAAAAAAGAACGGAATTAAAGAATCCGATCTTAAAATTTTCAAAACACAAGTGCGTGGACAGTTATTGATGGGCTCAGATGACGTTGATAACCGTATGTCGTCATTGGGTGTAAACGAAATGATTTTCAATGAATATCGTTCGGTGGACCGTGTGATTGAGGAAATTAACAAGATCGATTTGAAATCCGTAAATCAGTTTATCAAAAACCAATTTGATTTAGAAAAAGTAGCAGTCATCTTGATGGGACCAGAAATGAACAGCTATCAAGAGTGGATCTCGAATTACGATTTTTCTAAAAAACGTAAAGCTTAAGGAAATAATATGAAAGTTAAAGTTAAAACATGGCCTCATTTTAAAGGTGAACTACCAAAGTATGAATCAGCTGGAGCTAGCGGAATTGACGTGCGTGCTCAGATCGATCAGCCGATCGTTTTAAAACCAATGGAACGCGTGTTAGTGCCAACAGGATTAACTTTTGAAATTCCAGTAGGGTTCGAAATTCAAGCGCGTCCACGCAGTGGCTGGGCCGCGAAACACGGTCTTACTTTAATGAATACGCCAGGAACGATCGATGCGGATTACCGCGGAGAAGTGAAAGTGATTTTAGTTAATTTAGGAACAGAAACGGTGACGATTCAAGATCAAGATCGTTGTGCGCAGTTAGTGATTTGTCCGATCATTCAAGCTCAGTTTGAATTGGCGACAGATTTATCTGAAACAGCACGTGGTGCTGGTGGTTTCGGATCTACCGGAAAGCAGTAATTCGAGATTACGGCGTAACTTTGTTGGCGATCCAGGTGCAAAGCACCAGGACGAAAAGAACGCCGACTAATTGATAGCAACGTTTTTTCTCAACTTTAAAGGTTTCGTTTAATCCCACCACAAGTAGTGCTGAAGTGAAAGCGAAACCGATTAAAGCAATCGGCGAGAAATATTCAGAGATAATTTGGAATAAGTAAAAGGGGATCGAGGCAATGATCACTAACGAGAAAATCTTTTTAAAGTTTTCTGTTTTTTCTTCTGCAAATTGGAAATAATAATAAATTAAAGTGGTTAAAAGAAGAGATGAAATCGTTGATACGATGGGCATCAAAATCAATCCGTTAGCGATACGGTAGAAATTAAATTTTAATAATCCTGCCAACACTCCAGAGATCACAGCCACAGAAATTTGAATGAAGAAAAGTGATGGAAGATTCCATTCTGGAATTTCCGTGATGTATTTCACCGGGTGCTTCATGTAGTTCACTAAAAACTGGATGATCGCTTTAACGTCGATCTTCTTTTGTTGGTGTTCTGGGTTAACTTCTTTCATAGGACTATATGATCATGACTAGGTGTTTAAATCAAGATCATAGAAGTCCGCTTCAGCAAGTTTCACGCAGTGATCGAGTATTTGATCATAGGTCTTTGCGGGGATATGTAAGCCCACTTCTGCAGCTGAAGGGGTGTTGATATGTCGAAACTTAAGGTAAGTCTGGTGAAGCGAATAGCTTGGTGAGAATACCTTGTGATTCATCAAAACTTGAAATGTGTGCTCTGGAAGATTTACTAAATGAGAATCAGATAAGATGGTTATCGTTGAGTTTTTTATCAGGTTAAGGATGGGGCTGAGCTCTTGGTAAGTGGTGGCATCGCACATGATATGAGACTGATGAAGCTTCTCGATCATGGCTTTGAGGTAGCCTTCACGTTGTATTTTAGAGTGAAAAGGAAGCTTGAAAACGAAGACTTTGTAGCCGTGCTGATAAAGGAAATTGTGAAGAGCTTTCCAAGGATTTCGATAATAGAAAATGCTGCGAGGTCCAGTTAGCAAGTAAATGGGTCTTCTCGTGAGGAGGCAGTTAGGTCTAAGGACGAGTTCGCGTTTGAACATAGGTAATAGCATAGAAAAAGAGCCTTCTTTTTGGCAAACTAAATATATGATATTTCAACAACGTCGCGAATGTTTTTGTGCTTTTTGTAAGACGCCTCGTAAGGTGTACAAATCAAAGAATTTGAGCGTTTTGGCTATTGTAGGATTGATTGGGTTAAGTCTCGTTTTATCCGAAGTCATTTGGCAAAGTTTAGATCCTCGTGGGTTAGTTATTTTGGCTATCTTTTTGTTAGTCGGAGAGCTTTTTTCTCAAGCGAAGTGGAGACAATCTATGATTTGTCAAAACTGCGGTTTTGATTTGATCATGTTTAAGAAAAGCCCGGAGCAAGCCGGCCTCAAAATCAAAGAATTTCTTGAGCAGCGCGCTGAGCGACCTGAGTATTTATTAAAAAGAGCCCCTCAAATCCCTAAACAAACCGTCTCTAAGCAATCAATTCAAGAAGCTAAGCAAAAAGGTACAAAATTATCTTTGCACGGCTAATGCGCCCGTTTTATAGTGTCGACATATGCGATTATTCATCTCGAGATTAAGCTTCGTATTTGTTGTCCTTGTTTTATCACAGTCCGTGATGATGCCTTTCGTATACGCCGCCGAAAAATTTAGAAAAGCTCAAGCCGTTCGTCCCGATGTGGAAATTTATAGTTCAGCTAGTTTTGATGCTAAAGTTATTCATTACATTAAACCTGGCGACTTTTATTACATCTCGAATAAAACATTCGGACCTTTTTATAAAATTAAAATCAGCGATAAAATATTAGGGTATGTGGCAGACACCGAGTTAAACATTCAAGGTGTAGGGGCTATCCAAGAGAAACCTTTTGTCGATGATCCCGATGTCGTCAGTTCAAAAGACAAAAAGAAGAAAAAAGAAAAAGATCCAGTAGATATTTACAGCGAAGATGAAGACGAGGAAGAAAGCACAATTAAAGCCAGTTACAACGGTTTGATTCTTCATTTGATCAACTACCATGAGACGACGATGGGAGGATCTCAAGTCGCTGATTTGTACGGTATTGGCTATCGCTATATTCCATTCTTAAGTGATTTCTCAGCTTCGATTGCTTGGGATATTACGGCCGCCTACGGAGCCCCTGCATACTACAAAGATAATTTAGAGGCCGATACGAAAGGGCTGACTGTTTGGAGTGGAGCTCAAGTCGTTAATATATCAATCGTGGATCCGAATAAAACGTTACGTTATGGCATCGGTGCGTTCTTGAAATATGCGAATTATAATGTGACGGCGAAAGCGACCGATAAAACTTATTCATTACAGGAATTAACTTTCGGAGTTTCGCTCGAAGGCGGGTTTATTTTTCATTTTAGCCCGGTCAGTATCGATTTAGGTCTTCGCTATTATTGGGAACGTGAATCTTACGGCGGACTCAGTTTAGGATTATTATTTTGAAATTATTTAAATTATTGGAGCTTCATAAATCGCATAGCACACCGCAATCTGTGGCTCATAACTTAGGTGACGGTTTTCTTTGTCAGAATAATAAAGTCTATGCTGCCATCCGTGATTGTGCGGTTAAGCTAGGTTACAGCTACAGCGAAGAAAATAATTTGCATGCGATGGTGTTACCATTTGCTCAATTAGAGCAAATATTTACCACTCATAAAATTCCGATGATGAACAATGTTTCGGTTTTTGAGGCTTTAGGAAATAAAGCCTTGCAAGAAATTGAGTGGTCAGAAGTTGAAATGGGATACAAGCGTAATTACTTGTTCCATGAATCTTGTCATGTGGTGGCTCGAGATATTCTTCAAAAATCAAATATTGAGAATAGAATATTGAGTCTTTTGTTAGAAGAATCTTTTGCTAACGTCTGTGAACTTTTTGGGATGACATTGGCGGATGCCGAAGCTCACCAAATTTTCTTCTCAGCCAATTCGTACACTATCGCATTTGAAGACTCGGATCGCTTGAATCAAATCGTTAAAAAATTTGGTTTTGATAAGTGCTTTCAGTTTGCCTTATTAGCATATTTACACTCGAATCTTTTGTATCCGACCTACACGGATAAGGACTTTAAAACGGTCACTAAGTATATCTTTAAAAAGGAACTGACGCAGCCAGAAGCCCAGCAGATAGGCTTTTTAGCGGAAATGGCCTTCAGTTTAGATGAAGGTTTCAAGTATGCGACTCGAGGGCTTCATTTTAAGCTCAATAACTATAGTGAAGCGGATTTTAACCAGCTTAAAAAAGCTTATTTGAAGGACTTAATTGCATCGCAGGGTACGGCCAATATGCTCGACACGCTAGTTAAAGTATTTTATATCTAGTTCATGTCTATCCAAAAGCTTTCGCAAGATGTCGTCAATCAAATCTCGGCCGGAGAGGTTGTTGAGCGTCCCGCGCATTTAGTTAAAGAATTAGTTGAAAACTGTATCGATGCAGAAAGCACTTTTATTCACGTCGAAGTAGCCGCTGGTGGACGTTTTATTCGCGTGATGGACGATGGATCTGGAATTAGAAAAGATGAATTAGAATTAGCTTTAACAAGGCACGCGACCAGTAAGATTTCTAAAACCGATGATCTCTGGGCTTTAAGTTCTTTTGGATTCCGCGGAGAAGCTTTAGCCAGTGCTGCAGCCGTTTCTCAATTAACATTAATCAGTAAACATAAAGAGGCTAAAGAAGCTTTCCAAATGCATTCTCGTTTTGGTGTGTTTGGTGATATCGATCCGGCCAATCGTAATGCTGGAACTGAAATCAAAATCGAAGCTTTATTTGAAAACGTTCCGGCGCGTTTGAAATTCTTAAAATCAGATGCGGCTGAATTTTCTCAAATTAAAAATGTGATTAAGGCCATGGCCTTAGCTAATCCCCAAATCGAATTTAAATTAATCAACGCGGGTAAGTTGGACTTATTCTACGGACGTAAGACAAACCAAATTGATCGCATCGCTGAAGTTTTGGAAAATCCGAAAATGTTTGAAAATGAAAGTCGTCGTGAAAATTACGTGACGAAAGCTTTCTTTTCAAGCCCACAGGACGTGTATAAAACTTCAAAAAATATTTGGATCTTTGCACAAGGTCGTTGGATCCAAGATCGTGGTCTTCAAGCGGCCGTCATGGAAGCTCATCGAAGCCTTCTTATGCACGGAGAATATCCGATCTGTGCGGTTTTCTTAAATTGTAATCCTGAAGATATCGATGTGAATATTCACCCAACGAAAAGTCAGGTGAAGTTCCAAGATGCCAACTTAGCCTTTAGATCTGTGCAAGCCGGTCTTCGTGATGGGTTGGAACTTGCGCCTTGGATCGTTAAGACAGAGGCTCCGGCTCCGGTTGAATATAAGAACACGTTCACGCCAACTTTCCGCGAAGAAAAAGTAGAAAATCTTTTCTTTAAAGATACAGCGATTACGCAAACAGTTCAGAAAAAGAAAAGTTTTGATATTTCCTCATTGCAACAAATTCAGATGCCATCGCAACCACAAGTTCAAACTTTTGTAGCTCCAGCTTCTGAAAAAACCTACTGGTCTCAGTTCGATGTCATCGGACAAGTGAATCAAACTTATATCGTTTGTCAAAAAGACGATAAAATGATTTTGGTTGATCAGCATGCGGCTCATGAACGCGTAGCTTATGAAAAATTAATGAATCGCTGGAAGCAAGCGCAGACGGGTGCCGTCAGCGTAAAAATGGACGTACAGGAATTCTTATTTCCATTGGCAGTCGATTTGTCGACTGAGAAAATCGAAGCGCTATTGACGGTACAGAACGAAATGAAATCAATGGGAATCGATTTTGAACAAATGGGGCCTCAAGTCCTAGGAGTTAAATCGTCTCCGACGTTCATTAAAGATTCAGTTTACCCATTCGTCTTTGAAAAAATGTCTCAAGAGTTATTAGACCATGGGGGATCACATCGTTTAGAAAAAATCATCGGCGATATTTTCGCAACGATGGCTTGTCATTCTGTGATTCGAGCTGGACAAAGTTTAAGTGTCGAGGAAATGAAGCAGCTTCTAGTTGAAATGGATCAGTTCCCCTTATCAAGCTTCTGTCCTCACGGTCGTCCTGTTAGTGTTGAATTCGGTTTCAACGAAATTGAAAAGAAATTCGGACGCATCAACTAATGAAGGCGATTTTTGTTGTAGGTCCAACAGCCGCCGGAAAAAGTCAATTAGCGCTCTCATTGGCGCAAAAATTCGGTGGAAGCATTGTTAACTGCGATAGCGTTCAATTCTACAATAGATTAAAAATTGGCTCTGCTGGACCAAGTGACGAAGAGTTAAAATTAGTTCCCCATTACCTTTATAGCTACGTAAACCCACCGCAAGAAGTCACCGCTGGACAGTACCTTCGTGATTTTCATCAGTTGATAGAAGCCAACAAAGATATTAAAGGCCCGTTGATCATCGTTGGCGGGACTGGTTTTTACGTTCAGGCTTTAGAAAAAGGAATGTATAACGTGCCGCAGATACGTCCTGAATTAAAACAGCAGATCGAAGATGAAATTAAAGAACACGGGAATGAAAAAGCTTACAAGGAGTTAATTGATTTCGATCCAGAAACGAAAATTCATATCAATGATGCTTACCGTATAGGGCGCGCGTTGGAAGTAAAACGTGCATTTAATTTAAAGATGTCAGACTTAAAGACACAGGCATCTTTTAGCAACGAGACCGAAACTAAATTTAAATTACCATATCCTTTCATAAAAATCGGTGTCGACGTTGACCGTGAAGTGCTTTTTAATAATATCGCTCAGCGAACCAAAAAAATGCTTCAGGCTGGATTTATTGATGAAGTGAAAGCTTTGATCGAGGAAGGTTATGCTGATTGGGCTCCCATGAATAGTGTCGGGTACTCTGAGATTAAAAAATTATTATCAGGACAAATTCCTCAAGCTCAATTAGAAGAATTGATCAATCAAAGCACCAGACAATTGACTAAGAAACAAAGGACTTGGTTCAAGCGCGATCCTGCCATAAAATGGGTAGATCCGACGAACGCTGCGCAAATTTATGATATAATGAAAAAAATTGATTTTTTTAAGCTGTCAAACTTGTAGACAATCTTAGATTATTTATATTGGATTTAAATAAGTCGAGTTTTTTCGTCTTAAATCGATGATACTTATTTCGATTAAGAGGGTATTTATGTTTTATAAAAAATTAAAAAATACAATGGATTCTTTAGCTAAAATAGTCGTCGAGAACCAAAATTTTGAATCAGCTTTTTTAGGTGCACTTGGTAATATGGAAGAAATCGCCGCGCGAGAAATTATTAAAACTTTGAATTCGGAGACTCCTAAGGAAGCTCTTTTGGAGGTTGTACAACACGCACAGGACGAGCATCGACATGCTTTTCAACTAAGACATTTAAAGCCGGTTAAGCATTATAACGATTTGAAATACTATGCTTTAGAAAGTGAATTAACAGAGCTCGGAGTTAACTTTGTTTTAGGTTTTTTTGGGCAACAGCAGCTTTTAAAAGCGCGTTCAGCAAGTCGTTTTGCAGGATATGTGCACGGAGCTTTGACAATTGAACAAGTGCCCATACAAATGTACACGGCTTATTATAAATTAACACAAATAGAAGCTGTTAAAAGTGGAATGACGGTTGTTCTTAAAGATGAAGCGGATCATTTGGCGCTAGGTCGTAAATTCTATGAAACGTTATCAACGGAAGAAAGATTAGATATTGATGAAATTAATCAAATCGAAATGGAAATGTGTGAATTATTAGGTCGAAAAATGATAGAATCGATTAATAAAGTTAAAAATAATCAAGATATAAACCGTAACGCGTTAGAAAAATCTATTTGTGAAAATCGTAAAACTTTATCTTCTTGGATATTAGCGCTTGCCGAAAACGAAAAACAACAACTTAGACAAAGTCATTGTAATATTTTAAAAGACTCAATCTTATTTATTTTGGGAGAAACAAAAAAAGAACTTAATTTAAATTTAGAGGAGCATTTGCAAGTTGTGCAAAAAATGAGTCTTGAACAGTTAAGACAACATTATCTAAAATTAGCATCGGAAACTAAACTTGTTGGCGTTTGCTATGCTTTAGAAAGAGTCAGTTCACAGTTTGTCACACCTGAATCATCTATTCAAATTGACGTGTTAACATGAAAACTGTCTTTGTTTACCCTGGGTTAAATGGATTGATTAAAGAAAGCGATCGTTTTCGATTTTTAAATATTCCGCAAGTTCAAGTCCGACTCGCTCAAGTGCAGGACTTGTTTTCAAAGCAGGGATTGCCGCGTTTTGATTTTCAAGATTATTTTAAAAATGATTTTAAAATAATCTACTCTGTGGAAAATATGAGTAAAGCAGCAACAGCAATTTGTGCTTTGCAAGTTGGAGTTTCAGAATATTTAATCAGTAAAAATATTAAACCAGATTATACTTTAGGTTGTTCACTGGGCGACTTAGCAAGAGCAGTCGTGAGCGGTGTTTGCGAATTCGAGGCTTGTGTTTTAGGATACATCGATTTTGCCGGAAAACTTTCGGGTATTGAAAAAATTGGTGCAAACGTCGGTGTTTCAAAGTTATCCACCGAAGAACCGTTTACTGAAAATGAAATAGATCTCATGAGATCTATGGGGTTAGATATATCAGTGATGACTCCATTTTTTTTGAACATAGGTGGTCGATACGCCGAACTAGAAAAGTTACAAATTTTAGCGCAGGAAAAAAAATGGAGATTTGTTAAAATACTCGATTATCCAGCTCATCCAAGATATATAGCAGACTTCGTTCAAGCTGCGGCTAGTACAGTAAGTGATATGAAATTAAACAAGCCGAATAATAGAATGTTTTCAAGTCTATCGTGTGAAGAATTAACAGATGCTCAAGTGATTAAGAATGAATTGTTGTTAAATATGGTTCGCCCTTTACGTTGGGGCGAAGCTATGAAAAAAATAGAATCAATTGGAAATGATTTGAGATTTATAAACATTGGTCCATGTAGCAGTTTAACTAAGATGTCGTCCGATCTTAGTCTTAAGAATAAGTTCTATGAACCAGAATTCTTTGATTAACTGAAATAAATCTCCTTGTTTTGATAAATGCCAAAGCCAAAGCGCAAAATATTTCCGCGAGAATCCGTAATGATTTTCTGGTTTAGTAACTCCTTCTTAATCTGATTGCAAATGTCAACGGACG
>CAZXZW010000020.1:0-30492 GCA_964645745.1 uncultured Bdellovibrio sp. | reverse complement strand
TCTAGCGGAATCGAAGCGTAGGCCACGATAATCACCACATCACCTTTTTGTACGTGACGAGCCGCTGCTCCGTTGAGGCAGATTTGCTGTTTTTTACCTTCGATCACGTAAGTTGAAAAGCGAGCCCCGTTGTTACAGTTCAAGATATCCACTTTTTGATTCACGTGAAGTTTAGCTCGTTTAATTAAAGCTTTATCAATTGAAATTGATCCTTCGTACGTCAGATCTGCATCTGTTACAGTGGCACGGTGGATTTTTGAGTACATCATGTCTACTTTGATATCTGATTTCATTGGTCGCCTCCTGAATTAAGCGCTAGAGCTACTAAATTTCCTTTTAAAACAAGATCCGGAATAATGGCATCGAAGATCTTTTCTTTTTCAAATAACGATGAGAAGCCACCCGTACCTATGACGAAAGGCTTTTCATTTTTAAAACACTCACTAGATATACGCGTGATGATTTCGCGCATCGATCCTAAATGGCCGTAGAATAAACCACTTTGTAAACTTTCAACCGTTGATAAACCTAATACCTGATTGCGGCTTACGATTTCTACTGAAGGAAGTTTTGCAGTTTTTGCTTCTAAAGATTCCATCGATAATTTAAGGCCAGCGATGATCGATCCGCCCATGTAGTCTTTCTCTGCTGTCACAGCACAGAACGTTGTTGCTGTTCCCAGATCAACAAGAACTAAGTTCTTACCTGGGTACAAGTGAGTCGCCGCAATAGAATTGGCAATGCGATCTGCTCCAACTTCTAAAGGGTTGCGGTACTTAATGCGTAAACCCGTTTTAACTCCGGCTTGAAGAATGAACGGATTGATATTGAAGTACTTCTGACAAGCTCCTCGAAGCGAGTAAATCACGTCAGGTACAACCGAACACAATACGATCTGTTTGATTTTAGTGGGATCGATGTTATTTTCTTTTAAAACCATACGTAAGAAAACACCGACTTCATCTGAAGAGGATCCTTGTTTAGAATTTCTTCTGAAAGCTAAAAGCATTTTCTCTTTTCCGAACGGTCCTTCGAAGACTCCGCCGTAAAGCTGTGTGTTACCGACATCAAGTGAGAGAATCATAAAGACTCCTTGGTTGTTGATTGCATTGCTACGCAATCGCTAGATAATGAAATCAAAGCATAAGAAAGATCTGTTAAAGATAAATTTTTCTGAACATCTTTTTTAGAGTACAAATTAAATACGTGGTGAGGAGTATGAACTTGACCCCAGTCATTGTGAACAACGTAATCACACTGAGCCTTTTCAAATAGACCATTCACTTTCTTTTGAATATCGTTTTCCGAAGCTTTCGAAGTTAACTTAAATCCAACTAATTGAGATTTGGGAGACAACTTTTTAATTTTATCGATTAGTTTTGGATTTTTAATTAGTTTAATTTCTAAAGTTTCAGCTGAGCTATCAATTTTACCGTTCGCGGCCTGTGCTACTGAGTAATCACTAACAGCTGCGCTGTGAATGATTAGATCATACTGGTTAGGTAAAAGTTTTGTTAACTGCTGATCTAAATCTTTATAGGTCACAAACGTTTCCGTTTGCGTAGCTAATAGCGGACGAGCCGCATTTTCCGCGCAAAGGTAAGTCACGTCAAAGCCGCCATTAATAAATTGATCAGCTAAGCTTGCAGCAGTTTTGCCTGTACTTTTATTTGAAATCACACGCACATCATCAATCGGTTCTTGCGTTCCACCTGAAGTGATTAAAACTTTGAAAGACTTTTTATCGGAAGCTTTTGGCTTCACGCTAGCTGTAGTGTTTACGCGAGATACAACTTCGTTAAACATGAGATCAGGTTCTAATAAACGGCCGTAACCGACTTCTCCACAGGCTAATACACCAGAAGCTGTTTCTAAAATTTCAACGCCCATAGCTTTTAAACCCGCAATTGATTTTTGAGTCGCGGGGTGAAGATACATTTTTGTATTCATCGCGGGAGCCAACAGGAATGGTTTTTCAAAATCATGAGCTAAGAAAATCGTCGATAATAAGTCATCGCCCACACCTTGGTTCATTTTGTTGATCGTGTTCGCTGTAGCAGGTGCTACTAAAATTAAATCAGCCCAACGAGCTAAATGGATATGCTCCATGGCAAGGCCTGGTTCAAACGTATCGGTGTGAACAGCATTTCCAGTTAAGCCTTCGATGGTTGCTGCTCCTACAAATTTTTGAGCGGAAGCCGACATCGCCACTTTCACTTTGAAATTATTTTGAACAAGTTTGCTGATCAGTGAGCAAACTTTGTAGCCCGCAATCGAGCCTGACATAAGAATGAGGATGTTTTGTTTAGACGGTGACATTGTCGATCAACCTTACCCCTTCTAGAAAAGCCGCGACGAAACGACGTCCGTCGATATCTTCTAAATAGTCCACTTGAAAGCCCGATTCGTTTAAAATATTTCTCGCATCGTGAGCGGACTGAGCTGTCGTAATCGTTTTGTAGATCAGAGCAGCTTTCGATAAACCATCTGCTGATAAGCGCGTGTTACGAGAACTCATAGCTAAACCCGAGGCTTCGCGTAATGTTTTTCCACGACGAATTTCTAATGGCATAAAGAAAGCTTTGACCATGTCTTCGATCAAACGAAGTTGTTGGAAATCTTTTTCTCCGAAATAAGCACGAGTTGGTTTAGTGATATTTAATAATTTCATCACGACAGATAGTACGCCATCAAAATGCCCTGGACGAGAAGCGCCACAAAGAATTTTAGAGAAGCTATTTTCTGTGACTACATAGCGGTAGTTATCAGGATACATCTCTTTGTAGTCAGGATAAAAGATTGCAGCTACGCCACAATCCTGAGCGATTGCAAAGTCAGCATCGAATGTACGAGGGTATTTTTCTAAATCTTTGGGATCATTAAACTGAGTCGGATTAACGAAAATACTT
The DNA here is from genome assembly GCA_964645745.1 of uncultured Bdellovibrio sp. Lineage (GTDB taxonomy): Bacteria > Bdellovibrionota > Bdellovibrionia > Bdellovibrionales > Bdellovibrionaceae > Pseudobdellovibrio. The sequence goes on along the minus strand of CAZXZW010000020.1, from coordinate 27,583 downwards.
AAAACCGTAGCCTCATTCTCAGAGGCAGATTGTTTTAAAAGACTCGCGTGTCCTGCGTGTAAGGCTCCCATGGTGGGAACAAAGCCTACCGTGCCAGAAATACTTTTTCTGAATGCATCGTATTCGGCGATGGATTTTAAAACTAAAGGCTTACTCATAAGAGTGCTCCTTGTCGGGGAATGTTCCCGCACGAACCTCTGCAACATAAAAGTTGATGGCAGCCGTTGTTGACTCAGCGCCATTTGAATATTTTTTTAAGAACTTCGGTTTGAATTCAGGATTTAATCCTAACATGTCTTGTAGAACCAAAACTTGTCCTGATGTATGTTCGCTGGCACCGATACCAATCGTAGGAATATGTAAAGCCTGAGTAATTTTTTTAGAAAGTTCTGTTGGGATACATTCTAAAACAATGCTGAAGCAGCCAGCTTTTTCCATTGCTAAAGAATCGTTTAAAATATTTTCGGCTCCGGCATCATCGCGGCCTTGAATTTTTGGTCCACCTAATTGGTGAATCGATTGTGGTGTTAAACCTAAGTGGCCCATCACCGGAATGCCTGAATCCACTAAGTGGCGAATCATTTTTTCGTGACCTTTAATGCCTTCGATCTTAACGGCTTGCGCGCCAGCTTTCATCAAGATGCCAGCGGCTTCAACAGCGTGTTTGATTCCTTTGCGCGTTGATAAGAAAGGCATGTCGGCTACCACGAATTTATTCGGAGCACCTTTGGCTACGGCGGCCGTATGAAGCTCCATCATAGAAATGGTTGCATGTAATGTTGTCGGGTAGCCGTGAATGACTTGAGAAACTGAATCCCCAACTAACAGTGTGTCTATATCAGAGTTATTTAAAACTTTGGCGAATGTGTAATCGTAGCAAGTCACCATTGTGATCTTTTGGTTTTTCTTTTTAAAAGATTGAAAGTCTAAAATTGATTTCATTTTAAAAACTCCTGAGTAAAAGCTTGATAGATCGATTGAAGAGGTGTTCCAGATAGTGCGGAAATATTTTTATCAATGGTCGCAACGTCTTTACGTACGATAGGACCCGTGATGGCTTCGGCTTTCATCGATAAAAAATTCTGCGTAATCTGTTGAATGTAAAGATCGAAAGCCTCAGCTGGTAATTTTTGATCAGCTGCGATTTTATGAACTTCATTCCAAAGGAGTTGCGGAAAATTCCCCGCAGCTACACATAAAGCGTGATACAATGGTTTCAATTCAGCTTTTAACGGGAACGAAGGATTTGTAAATCCAGGCAGGGCTTCAGATAAAGAATCGCAGCCGGTTAAAGCAAATTGAATGCGAAGATAAAAATCATCCGCGTAAATCTCTTCCGAGAAACTCATTAAAGGATGAACTGAGATCAAACGTGAATCGTGAAGGGCTCCGCTGAAATGAACAACGCGTGCGTCATGACCGGCTAAATACTTTTCAAAAAAAGGAACGATCGCATTATCCGAAATCGCCAACCAGATATGCGTGGCTTGAGCTGCATAACGATGAATAGCATGAGGGTCCTGATGACGATCCCAAGTTAATAATTTGTGAGAATTGTTTTTATTAAGATTAAACCAGTGGCCAAGATGCTTTGAAAGCTTACCAGATCCAATTAATAGAATTGTTGCAGGAGTTCCTGCAGTTTTTACTTCACTCATATTTTCCTCGGTACCTGTCGATTATCTAACTTTCGATCAAGTCCATTTATGAATTCGTTTGTAACAATGTAACACACATTTGCCCGTAAGTAGAGCAATTACTTTATGTGGTCGTAAATTAACACTTTTTTTAATAATTGCAATAGGGTAGTTTCAGAGCCATGAAAAATTTAAAAGCAGCTCACTACATGGCAGCCGTATTTATCGTCGGAATTATCGCTCTGGTTTACTTCTCTCAAGGTCAAACTCAGGAATCTGAGCCTAAGATCAAGCTGAGCTATTTTAAAACGAACACAGAGGTTGCTGAGGCTGTTTACTCAGTGCTTACGCAAGATCAAATGCACAAGCAAAACCAATACTGGTTTGGGGTTGAGCCTACAGCGGCAGGGCAATTATCCATTTATAAAGACATTAAAAGCATGATCGAAAAAGAAAATGGACCTTTTGAAAAAGTCTATGTGGATCAAGAACTAAAGCTGACACCGGAAGAGAAAAATCTCTTAGGAGCCACAGCTGTTTGGGAAATAAAAGAAGACTGGGGTGGAGTGGCTAAAGATCTTCAAGCCAACGCCGATAAAAAAGTTTTAGTTATTACGGCTGCGATTTATTCGACGAACATGATTAAGCAAAATCCGATTTTCAAAATGAAAGAATCAAATCAAATTTCTCCAGTGACTTTATCGATGGGATTTTTTGCGGCGAAAACGCAGGAAGAATCAAAAAATATTTTCCGCTGTGTAACGGATGATGCGGAAGGTGTTTCAGGTTGGGGCTGTGTCGTGATCAACAAAGCGCGTGGCCAAAGACGTAAAATTGATATTACAAAAATCGATCCACCATCATCTTTAATCACCGGCCTTATGGATAAAACCGGTGACAAAGATTACATGATTTTAGTTCGTTAAAATCAAAAAGTTCTACAGTAAAAACAGGTAAGCTTTCGTATATTTGATTCTATCTGGTCAGAGTCTTGCTAAGTATTATTCCATGAACAAAGGAAATAAGCTTATGAAGAATTCTGTCTCAATTTGGTACGCAGTTTTTTTGTCGGTGACGTTGACTTCTTGTTTTCAAACTAAAGATGGAAAGGCAACCAAACTTACTGAGCCTGAGAAGCCAATTGTCGTTCCACAGCTTAATCCAAAAGAGCAAACCACTGCAGAAAAAACGCCGACACATTCAGTGCCGACTGTTCAACCTAAAACTGAGGGCGAAGTCAGTAAAGATCAAAGCAAACTAGCCTGTATTCATAGTGTTTGTGGAACTGAATACGTTCTAGCGCCGGAATATAATAAGCATCCAGAAGTTTTAGACAAAAATTTAAAAGTGATTGAAGATAAGCTAGGTCGCAGTATCGAATTGAAAATGGGTCAAACAATTAAAAATCATATGATCGCTGGAGATGTACTTAAAGCTATAACGCCGGATCAAATCAGTGGCATTCAATTCGCCAGTGAGCAAATCGGTTTTTTAAATGCGTTTAAATATTTAGGTCAAATTAAAAGCTATTATTCATCGCTTGAGTACGATGCTAAAGGTAAAGTTGTATTTAATACTGAAAAGTTGAAAAAGAACAATCCAAGCCTTAACGAAAAAGAGATAGAAGCTATTTCAAGTTTATCAGTGATTTTTCAAACTGGAGATTATCAACAAGTTGATGCGTTAACCTACAAGTTCTCAATGGAGCGTTTAAATAGACTTTATTTTATGAACACGCAGAATCCAGCAGCTGGAGAGCTTAATGTTTTAAAATACACAGCTGAGCTCATTAACAATATGCGATTAAATGTATTTAGTCGTATTTTCATTAAAGAGTTATTAGCCAATGAGATTCAATCCGTTGTAGATAAGGCGATTGCTAAAGAAGAGCTTTCGATGAAAGAGAAGCTGGATTTAGTTAAGAAATACGGAAGTTATTTGTTTATTAATATTCTTGTGACGGATGAAAAAATTCAAAGTACTTTTTCAAAGCTTCCTTTTGACGGAACTTCTGTTTTAGCAGGAATTAACAAGAATTTTAAAAATACTTTTCATGATACATTTATGGATAAAGCCGCATTCAAATCTTCTTATGCTGCAGAATTATTAGCTTGTAAGCAAGATTTGGCTCAATCACTAGCCGAAACGCCAACAGCACAAGAAGTTAAAAAAGCCGAAGCTATGATGTCCTTAGTGGCTGAAAAAGCGAATGCTGTCGTAAATAGAAAATCGCTACAATCAAGCGCCTTAGCAGTTGAATTTATCATGCCGAAAAATCAAGAAGAAGTCTTAAAAGACTGGGAAGAGAAATTTAGCGTATCGCTTAAACAATCGGAATTAATTCAGGCGACAATCAAAAACTTAAAGTCTGAAGATATCGATGGAAAATTCGTAACAACTCTTGCGGTTCTTTATAACAAAACTGACTCTTCGATGTTTGAAGGTGTAAGATCAGACTGTAAAACGGAAGAGCCTTCGTTTCTTTCGGATGCAGCTTTGCCAAGTGACAAAAAATTTAGAGCTTCTTCGGTTGTAGTTAAAAACATCGATGCAGCACTCGGAGTTGTGGCACATGAGATTGGTCACATCGTGCAGTACTATAAAGCGGATTTATTTAAAAATGAATTAAGTTGTTTAGAAGGTAACTATGGATCGAAGCAATATTTAGGCGAAGACTTCGCAGATCTATTTTCGTCTAAAGTTATGGTTGAGTTGTACGGAGAGAAAAAGATTACGACTAACAAAAATATGATTTGTACTTTCCCAGAATTCAAAAAGTTAAAACTAGATGAGATTAACATCGCAAATGCCTCGAAAAATGATGAACATTCTTCAGCACTTTACCGCTTATTAGCAGTTTCAGCTGCGACGGATGCAAGTACAAGTCAATGTACATCGTACTTAACTAAATACGAGCCACAAACAAAAGTCTTTAACAACTATTGTAAGTGGCAGGAGTAATTTAAACTTCGTGGCTTAACGGACGACGTGGGGCGCGGAAGTATGTACGAGGAGAAAGTGCGAATAAGTCTTCTACTTTCGTCATGTACACACAAGCGTAGCGTTCCATTTGATACGCGAAATAGCTTTCCTCGTTACCTGCGCGCATTAACTGTCCCCAGTTCGGGTTGTACAACGATTGCTGTTGCTTGATCAAATTACTGATTTGAGCATCGTAGTCATTGATTTCTTTTTGCAATTTATCAATTTGAACATCATCTACTTTTCCCGTTTTTTCGTATTTCAAAGTCATGATTTCAGTTAATTGCTCTTCTAGAGGTTCTTTTAATTTCATTAATGAATCGATTTCTTGGATAATCGGTTCCGCTTTTTTATTTTGTGAGATTTCTGGTTCTAGATCTTCAGCGATCATCGCTGTTCTCCAGTTACATTCTTTTTTAAGTCGTAAGATATCACCGTAGATATGATCTCCGATGTAAAGAATGTCATCACCTTCCAGATTTAAATCTGTTGTGAATTTTTTTGCATTACCACTTTGGTAAACGCCTGGTTTTAATTTTTCATCCATGTTGGTCATTGTTCCAGTGGCTGGATCAATTTTTAAGAATTTTAAATCATCATAGAAGAATTTTGGTTTTTGCGCGAATGTGATCACGAACTCGAAAAGATCAACCCATGATTCATGCTCTTTCAAGAATGGATTAATCGCGAAATCTAAAAGAAGTTTCGAGTAGTGGAATTCTGAATTCGTTAAGATGAAAATTTTCTTTCCATGCTTTTTATATTTTTCTAAAGCGTGAACTACGTTTTCATCTTTGATGATGTAGTGAGCTAGATTATCACGAACGGCATTTTTTAAAGATCCGTCGCGGTGAGCTTGGTCTAAAGCATCTAACACGTCATCAGCCATTTGTGAGTAATCTGGTAATTTCGAATTAGGATCAGAGTCTTTTAAATCAACTAATTGCGAATATGCATGAGCTAATGAGTAAGAGAAGCTGGTATCTACTGAAAGATAATCGCTTTTACTTAAGTCGATGTAAGTTGAACGGTAAGTTTTTTGACGGATTTTGAAATCCAATGGTTTTAAACCATGGAAACAATTTCTGATCGCCGTGTAACGGTTCAATTTTAATAAGTTTCCTTTTGGCTTATCGATAACTAATCCACGTAAAGCGAAGCTAAAATCGAACTGTAATTTTTTGATTTGTTCTGGGTAACCTTTACCAGAAACTAGTTTATCCATGATAGTTGTGTGTGATAAACGCTCAAAATTCTCTGTGTTGTAGCGGATCAAAGTGTGATCCATATCTAAACCAATATATTTGATTTTTTTCAAATTGAGAGTGCGGTTAACGTATACTTTTGATGCTGGCATATTTTCCTTATTCCTTTGTGCCTTTTATTCTTTGAAAAAGGCTGTCATTCAGCTTACAATTATTGCTTCATGACAGCAACTACTATTAAGCCTACAACTTCATTATCTGACGAACAGCAAGTGGCACTTGATTTACTAAAGTCTGGTGACAATGTTTTCCTTACAGGTGGTGCCGGATCGGGTAAAAGCTTCGTTGTACGCGAATTTATGCGAGATCTCGATCCAGAGTCCATGCCCATCTTAGCCAGTACAGGAGCGGCTGCCGTGCTTTTAGGCGGCAGAACATTCCATAGTTTTTTTGGAATTGGCATTATGGAGGGTGGCTTAGAGGCTACAGTTGCGCGCGCGCTGAATGATAAAAAACTTATGAAGCGGTTAGCAAAAGTGGATGGAATCGTGATCGATGAAATCTCGATGATCCCGGGAGACGCCTTAGCAGCTGCAGAATTTTTATCGGCTGCAGCTCGCGAATCGACTTTGCCTTGGGGCGGAATGCGAGTGATTGCGGTTGGAGATTTTGGACAATTACCTCCGGTGACGATGTCTGGTAAAAAGCGCGACTGGTGTTTCTTGCATGACGTGTGGAAGAAAACAAACTTTATTGTTTATCAACTTAAGTTCAATCAGCGTGTTCAAGAGTCAGAATATTTAGAAGTTCTTGATCAAGTCCGTACCGGAAAACTGAATACGAAATCTCGTGATTTTTTAAATTCTCGAGTGAAAGTTCACAATGAAGATGAACCGGGTACACGCCTTTTTCCTCGTCGTGATCAGTCTGAGTTTTATAATCAGAAAAAATTAAATGAGATTAAGCAAGAGGAAGAAATCATTCCTTCGATTTATCTCGGTGAAGAAAAGTTTATTACCAGCCTTAAAAAAAATGCTCCCGTGCCTGATGAATTGAAGTTGAAAAAAGATTGTCGCGTTTTGTTTTTAAAAAACGACGCGCAAAAAAGATATGTGAATGGAACTCGTGGAACTGTGGTGCATATCGATAGCGATCATATCGTGGTTCGCAAAGATCGTTTGGATGGCAGCGGTTTTGGTCGTGAAATCAAAGTGGAAAAGATGCAATTTTCCCTATTGGATGCCGATGGAAATGTTAAGGCCAGCGTCATTCAGTTTCCGTTAGCTTTAGCTTACGCCACGACCATCCATAAGTCTCAGGGTGCTACCATTGACGAATTGTGGTGTGACCTCTCTTCTTTGTGGGAACCCGGCCAAGCCTATGTGGCCTTATCTCGTCTACGTGACTCTTCAGGGCTGCATATCGTTCGTTGGAGCGAGAGATCAATTATAACCGATCCTGCTGTAAGCCTATTCTATAGCCAAATCGACTGAGAATAGACTAGCCAAACTAGTCTTGGTTTATTATATTTTTAGCATTCAAAACTTGCCGACACATATTGTAGCCGACAAATAACAAGTAGGGGAAGCTATGTCATTTTTAACTATCAATTGGAAAGACGGAGTCATCACAGAAAAAAATCCTACCGGATTAAACGGTGTTGATTTTCTTGAGTATTCGGGATCTGATGCCGTGGCATTAGAAAAACTTTTTGCTAACTTAGGATTTATCGAATTAGCTAAAGTACCAAATAAAAATATTAAATTATTCCGCCAAGGCGACATCAATTTTATTTTAAATTGTGAGCCAGGAACATTCGCGATGAAATTCGCGGAACAACATGGACCATGCGTTTCAGCGACAGGCTTCCGCGTTGGTAATGCTTCAGCCGCTTTTGAAGCCGCTTTAGCTCGTGGAGCAAAAGTGTACGATGGTAACGAAGCGTCTCGTGGAGCTTCTCCATTCTTTGCTATTTACGGAATCGGTGATTCATTAATTTATTTCATCGATGAAAAAAATCATAAAGAAATGTACGAAAGAATTTTCGGATTAAAAGATAATTCAGTTCGTCCTATGGGATTGGGTTTCCAAACAGTAGATCACTTTACGAACAACGTTCCTAAAGGTGACATGGATAAATGGTATACGTTCTACAATAAAGTTTTCGGATTCGAAGAGATTAAATACTTTGATATTAAAGGTAAATCGACGGGCTTATTATCGCGTGCTTTAGGTTCTCCGTGTGGAAAATTTGCGATTCCGATCAATGAACCTACAGATGGTAAATCTCAAATCCAGGAATACTTAGATGAATATAAAGGTTCAGGTATTCAGCATATTGCTATGACAACTGAAAACATCATTCCAACGATTGATCAGTTGCGTTCGAATACAATCAACTTCTTAGCGCCTCCTCCGAATACATACTACTCAATGTTAAAAGATCGTTTGCCAATGGTAACGGAAGATTTAGGTCGTTTAGAGAAAAATGCCATTCTAGTTGATGGAGATCATGAAGGATACTTGCTTCAAATCTTTACTAAAAACGTCATCGGTCCTGTGTTCTTTGAAGTGATTCAACGTAAGGGTCACGATGGATTCGGTAACGGAAATTTCCAAGCGTTGTTTGATGCGATTGAAGCGGATCAACGAGCTAGAGGATATTTATAATGCATCAATATTCACAAGGTAAAAACCATACACAAGGTCACAAAGGAATTCCGGCCGGTCACGTGGAAGAAGAACACGGTCGACATGGATTCTTTGGACAAGTTTCTCATTTAATTAAGTCGGAAGCTCCAACGCGTTGGACAGAAATTGATGGTCCTTTAAGACCTCATCTGTTCGATTTAGTTCCTATGAAATATGAAGGTAACCGTTGGAAACGTTTATTCTTTAATAACGAAGTAGCTATGTATTCTGTACTGAATCCAGCAACGACGTTACAGCCTACATCAGCAGGAAAGACAAATTTAAAATCTTTCCGTAACGTTGACGGCGAAACACTTTATTTCTGTCATTCAGGAAAAGGTGAAGTCTTAACTGAATACGGATTATTGAAATTCAAAGTCGGAAGTTACATCAACATTCCTAAATCTTTACATCACACATTTGTTTTTGATGAGCCAACTCAGTTTATCATCATCGAATCAAAATCTGGTCAGTACCGTGAGCCTGAGCGTGGGATGGTGGGAAAAAATGCATTCTATGATTTGGCTTCTTTAGGAAAACCAGATTTAGAAGCTCTTCACCATTTCAAACAAACGAAAAATATCGAAAGCTTGTCGATCGAAATTAAACGTTTAGAAACGATCACAACTTTTAAATACGATTCATGTGTTTACGATACAGTTTCATGGAAAGGTGATTTCTTCCCTTTCACATTGCACATCAATGATATGATGCCAATGATGTCTCATCGTGTTCATTTGCCACCATCAGCTCATACAACATTTGTGTCTCACGGATTCGTAGTTTGTACGTTCTTACCTCGTTTGATTGAAACCGATGCCGATGCTTTGAAAGTTCCTTTCTATCATCAAAACATCGATTACGATGAAGTGTTATTCTATCACGCTGGAAATTTCTTCAGTCGCGATAACTTACACTCGAACATGATCAGCTATCATCCAGCTGGATTCCCACATGGTCCTCATCCGAAAGCGTTTGCGATGGCTCAAAATGGGCCTCCTAAAACATTTACAGATGAAGTGGCTGTGATGGTTGATACGTATAACCCATTAAACATCGATCCTGGTTTTGAATCAGTTGAAGTGAAATCATATTGGGAATCGTGGAAACAAAAGAAATAAATTATTCTCTCATCAAAGTCGGAGATCATCTCTCCGACGAACAAGCGATGGCTTTAGCGATTCATGTCGCGAAAGCCGGTGCTCCGTATGTGTCTCCGAACCCTTTAGTGGGTTGCACTGTTTTAACTTCAGAAAATAAATTAGTCTCGACAGGTTATCACCAAAAATATGGTGAAGCTCATGCTGAAGTGAACGCCATCAAGAATTTATCCGCCGATCAGTTAACGAATACAAAAGTTTTCGTAACCCTTGAGCCTTGCGCGCACGAAGGTAAAACCGGATCATGTGCGAAAAAATTGATTCAGTATAAAATTAAGAAGGTAATCTTCGGCTTAGTAGATCCTAATCCGCTTGTAGCGGGTCAAGGTGCCGAGATTTTACGTGCTGCTGGTATTGAAGCGGAAGAATATCAGGGTGCTCTGAAGGCTGATTTGGAAGATTTGTGCGAAGTATTTTTGAAAAACTTCCGTCAAAAGAAAACTTTCGTTGCGATGAAGGTCGCTTCATCGTTAGATGGACAGATCGCTTTATCTAGCGGTGAAAGCCAATGGATTACGACTCCTGAGTCTCGTGAATACGTGCATGAACTTCGATCAATGTACGATGCTATTATCGTTGGAAGCAATACGATTGAAGTCGATAATCCGTCTTTGAATATTCGTCATCCTCGTATTACTAAAGAAACTAAGCTTGTTATCCTTGATCCAGAATCAAAACTGGCAGGTCGAAAGTTTAAATTCCAAGAGATTCATAAGGCTGAAAATATTCATATTTTAAAGTTTAAAGATTTGCAGAGTGTGATGGATCAGCTTTGGGCACTGAATATTAAATCTGTTTTTATCGAAGGTGGATCAATGACATACTCTTCATTTTTAAAAGCGGGATTAGTGGATCGTCTTCATTTATTTATGAATGCATCTGTGATAGGTAGCGCGAATGGCTTGTCTTGGACCAAAGGCTTCGGGATTGAAGCCTTGGCTGATAAGAAGTCTTTGAAGAATACGAAGATCAAAACTTTTGGTTCTGATCTTTATGTCACAGGCCGTTTTAAGGCCTAAATTTTCCTAAATATTTTTCCGCATGAGTTACGACTTCTGGCATTTTAGCAGCCGGGTAAATGTCGTATGATGAGCGCACCGTTGGTTGATACGAGTAATTTGAAATCCAAGTTGAGCTTGTTCCTGTCGAAGCCTCAGCCTTTTTAGAGAACTCAAGATAGACAATCGCTGATGTTTTACGATCAATATCTTTTTGGTAAGCTAAGAAATTTCCTAAAGAGTAAACTACGAAAACTTCGCGTTTATCTTTTGTAGTCAGTTTTTCAGCTGGTTGTAAAACGTGAGGGTGAGATCCAATAATCGCATCTGCTCCTGCGTCTGCAAAAAGTTGAGCGTGCTTCTTTTGAGCTGTCGCAGGATCGTGAGCGTATTCAACTCCCCAATGAGGAAGCACGATCACGATGTCAGCTAGTTTGTCAGACTTAATTTTTTTAATCATGTCTGTGATCACCGTAGCTTGATCATAGCAAAGTAAAGTTTGTGAAAATTTGTCTTTAAAACCATTGAGCATTTCAGAACATGCAATCCAAGCTACTTTAAAGTTTTTGATGTCCGTGATGGTGTATAAAGGATCAGCTGAACCTTTTTTGCGAATACCGACGAATGGAAATTTTTTGTAGTTTAAGGCATCAATAGTTTTATCAACTCCGATGGATCCGCGATCGAGCGTGTGATTGTTAGATGAAGAGATTAAATCAAAACCCGTATTTTTAATAGCGTCGATGATTTGTGGGTGATAATTGAATAAGAAATTTGTGCCGGAATAAACTTCGCCGTCGTAAACAAAGCCGATATCTCCGCGGTCTTTTAATTTATTATCAATTCCTAAAGCGGCAGGTCCTTCAAGATTTACTTGAGAAAAATCAGCCTGAGCTAATAAAGGTGCGACTTTATTCCAAAGCACTGAAAAATCTTGTTTGTTTCTATTGATCACTTCTTTGTACAAATCTTGGTGAACTAAAAGGTCTCCGGTGAACGAGATTTTAACTTTTGACTCCGCTATTTTTTTGTCTGCGCCGAAAATTAATTCAAATGGAGCAGGAGGTGGTGAGGGTGGTAAAGCTTGTGCACTTAAGGACGCCAAAATAGAGAAAAACATGATCATTTTCATCTGAAAATACTAACAGAGATATAGCGCTTTTAAAGGGAATATTGTTTAGCGAACCTGACCTTGGTCTAGTATAAAATCAGACCACGGATATGGTAGGATAATTGGGTATGAATGATGGCTCCAGTGGTACAAAAAATAAGAGTTTACGTAGTGAATGGTCGATTTTAGTTCAAAGCTTTGTGGAAGATGATTCCGTCGAAGACACAGCTGATAAAAATCAAAAACTGATAGGTAAGTTGAAGTCTCAGGGGTTAACTTTTGAAGACCTTAAAGCCTACGCTAAGCACCTAAGTATCGAGCGCAAAAGCATTAATAATCAAATTGAAGATATCAAAAACTCTATTGAAGATAAAAATCAAACTATTGAAAACCTAATTCTGGTTAAATCGGATACATCTGATGTTTTAGCCGAAATCGATGAGCTCAATCAGTTAGGTGAGCAATTATCTAAAAAGATGAGTCAGATCGAAAAGAAGTCTAAGTCTTTGCGTCTGGCGGAGTCTTTGTTTTTAGCTCAGACTGAAGAGCTTTAAGTTCTTTTAGTTTTCGTGTGCTTTGTTGAAGTACGATCTCAAGAACTTTAAATTCCTTAGTCGATGGTGCATTCTGTAAAAGCATTCGACGAAGCACCGTGAATACGTTCATTTTCTTTTTATCTAATTTGAAGCCCATTTCTAATAACCATGTTTTCAATGATTGTTCAGGGAAAACATTTTCAGGCTTCTTTTGATTTTCTTTAGCTTTTTGTTGGCCATCTAAGCGAGTGCGTTCGCCTCCGAATACTGAACGGAAGATAAACATCGCAAGCAAGCTAGCTTGGGCTAGGTTCAAGCTTGTGTTGTCGCCGTAAGTGGGAATCGTGCAGCAAGCATTCGCGTACTGAATGTCGTCTCCGCTTAAACCCCAGTCTTCAGGGCCGAATACTAAATGGATTGGGTAGGCCTCATCTGATTCTTGATTAAGACCCGCGTGAGTTTCTTGGAATCCACGTAAAGCGGTTTCTAAATCTTGAGCTTGGCGACCGCGTCCATCACGGGCGGTTGTTGCGATAAATAAACTTTTGGGTTCATTTTTAAAGAACTCATCCCAGTCTTTATAAACTGTTCTATTTTGTAAAGCGGCTTGGCCTGTAGCAGCCGCTTTTTGTGATTCGATCGTGAATTCACACTGAGGACCAATCAAAATGAGTTTCGTAAACCCCATGTTAGCCATCGCACGTGAGGCTGCGCCAACATTACGTTCATATAACGATCGAACTAAAACAACACGAAGATCAATCTTACGCATGGGCTAGCTTCAATCCGTCAGTAATAACTTGGTTTAAGATATCGGCTTCTTTCATGATCGAATCTAGATGAGTCTTAATTTCAAGATCACTCGTTAAATCGTATTTTAAAGATAATTCTAAAAGTTCGATAAATAATAACCATTCAAGCGGAGCTAAACTGCGACATTCTTGGAAAGTGTCTTGAATTAATTTTTCGCTGACGTGTCCTTGTGTGCGGATGTCGCGAATCTTTTGGTATAAAGAAAATACTTTGATCTGTAGTTCGTTGTATTTTACTGGAGGCACAGTAGCGGCTACGAAATCTCCGAATTGGCCGTAAGCTTCGCGATCAGCGGGTCCGCCGTAAACGGAAGTGACTTTGGATCCGGTGACGATATCTAGCGATCCCCATTCTGGTTTGAAGAAGATTTGATTGTCGTAAGTCATCGTTGCATTTTCAAAAGTATAAATGATGCCATTTTTTACAGTGGTCGCTTTAACTAATTTTCCTACGATTTTAAATCCAGAATCGTACGTGAAAGTTGAATCCGTATTTAAAGTTAAGCTAGAAGCTGTAAATTTTCCAAGTGGTGTACTGTAACCGTGTTGATGGTAGTCTGAGCCATGACCTGCTAATTGCTGATCATTCATCGAAATTTGAGTCGGCCCTGAACACTTGATAAAGATCACTTCATCTGATTGAGGATTTTGAGTGAGGTAGCTATCCAGCACACCGCTGATTTGGAATCCTGTATCTAATTCAATCGTATTCACGGATTGTGCGGCTAAGATTTTATAAAGACCTTCTTTGCCACCTTTTTTATAAGCCATGGTATCGGCAAATTGGTGAAGAACTTTTACTAACGTTTTAAAATCAGGAGTGACGAATAATTGGGGTTGAGGTTCAGTGATGTCGTAAGTTTGCTCGACACAATCAACCGTTAGTGGAATTTTTTTAACTTTTTCAGATAAACACCATTTCGATTCACCAATTGATGAAAGAAGGCCAGCTCCGAAGATTTTTGGGTTTTTAAGATCACCGATCAATCCGTATTCAGCAGTCCACCAGTTCATACGAGATAATTGAGAGGCTTCTGAAACGTGGGTCGCACTTTTAATCGTTTCCGATAATTTATTTTCCGCTTTAACGATATCATTAATAGTTGAAGCTGGGTTTTCTTTGGTGTCAGATAAATCGCGAATGGCTTCGTAAAGATCGATGTCTTCTTTACTGATAATGGCTTTCTTAGCCACTTGAGAATATTGTTTTAAGTAATCGGCATATTCTTCATCAACGATAATCGGAGCATGTCCTGCTGCTTCGTGAACGATATCTGGAGCAGGGGTATAAAGAAGATGATCTATAGTTCTCATGTCACAGGCGATTGGTAGAACTCCAAGCGATTGTAATTCCATAAAGGCCGCTGGAGGAATAAATCCGCTGACAGGGAGGGCTATCCAACCAAATTTTTCTAAGCATTCACTCATTTCAGAGATCTTCGGAATGTATTCGACCGAGATTCCTGTTTTGGCTAAACCTTCTGTGTAACAAGCATGTCCATGTTCACCTAAGAAATGTTTCAACTGACGAAGACAGTATCTCCAGACCGCCTGATCTTGCGGTGTGTATTTACTGTAATCTTGTTTAACAATGTATTTCTCTAAGTGTTGTGGAAGTTTAAGCTTCATAAATTATAACCAAGCATCCTTTTGTGAAAGATAATTTGTTACATAATCATCAATCGCTTTTTCAAGAGGCCATTGAGCCGGGCTCATTCCGGCGGCTTTCCATTTATCAACTTTAGCTAAAGTAAAGTATTGGTATTGATTTTTAATATCGTCTGGAATTTCAAGCCACTTGATTTTCACAGGCATGTTCACAGCTTTAAATAATGAGTTCGCCATATCTAACCAGCTGCGAGCAGCTCCGAAGCCCATGTTGTAAATACCTGAAGCAGGTTTTTTATCCATGAGTTCCATCACCCAACGAGTCAGATCTTTCACATAAACGAAGTCGCGTAATTGTTCGCCGTCTTTGTAGTTGGGATTGTAAGATTTAAATAAACCTAATTCTTGAGTATTTTTAATTTGGTGGAAAGCTTTAAAGGCCACGCTGGCCATAGAACCTTTTTCATATTCATTTGGACCGAACACGTTAAAGAATTTTAAGCCGTACCAGTTTTCAGGAGTGGCATTTTGTTTCACCGCCCAACGATCCATTAAAACTTTGGAATCTCCGTAAAGATTGAGTGGTTTTAATTTTTCAGAATCGAAAGTGTCATCAAATCCATTTTCGCCGGCTCCGTAAGTAGCCGCGCTGCTGGCGTAGATGAGGCTTTTTTGATATTGAGCGCACCAATTGAAAATGCGTTGAGAATATTCAAAATTATTTGAGTAAAGGAAATCCCAATTTTTTTCAGTCGTTGATGAGCAGGCTCCCATGTGGATCACCCAAGTGACTTTTTTCTGAGTTTCGGGTTGATCGAGGAAGCTCCAGAGTTCATTGGCTAGGAAGAATTTCGAATATTGGCGTTTAGCCAAAACATTACGCGTATCCAATCCGACCGAATCTACAGCGATGATGTCTGTAAATCCTTTTTGATTGAGTTCCCAAATAATAGCACTACCGATAAAACCATTGGCGCCTGTTACAATAATCATGAAAAAGAGTATCTGCTATGACCCGTCATGTTCGCAAGAAGTTTGATATAAATTGGCTATTGTGTATGCTTATTTAACTTATTATTTAAAAAGGCGGCTCCTTATGAATACGTTGATTTTATTAACTGATATAATCGAAAAAACCATCCTTCTTTTACTCGGAGGGTTATCGGTTTGGTCTATAGCCATTATCATTGATCGTAGACGCTATTTTAAGTCTCAATTTGTCGCTTCAGAATATGAACAAATTAAGCAAAGTCTCTCTCAAAACGGAAGTGCTAAGCCGCAAACAGCGGGTTTTTATGCTCAGGCTACTCAGGCTTTTCAGCAGGGGACAACGTTACAAACGGATCGCGCTTACTCAAGCTTCATTAAGGAAAACCGTGAACAACTTGAAAAAGGTTTAAATGTTTTAGCCACTCTTGGAGCTAATGCGCCATTCATCGGATTATTTGGAACCGTACTAGGTATCATTCGCGCTTTAGCTTATTTAGGAAACCAAGCTGGAAGTTCTTCGGTCATGTCGGGTGTATCGCAAGCTTTGTACGCCACAGCCGTTGGTCTTTTTGTGGCGATTCCAGCCGTTGTCGCTTTCAATACTTTTTCAAGCCAAATCAAAAGAGCTGTACAAAAAACAGATTCTTTAAAAGATCTTTATGTCGCTAAAGCAGGATTGAAATAATGGCCGCCTCATTTGAAACAAACGACGAAAGTGATGATATTGGCGGAGGAGGATTCTCGAGTATCAATGTCACGCCATTCGTGGATGTGATGTTGGTGTTGCTAGTGATCTTCATGATCACGGCTCCGATGCTGATTAAAGATATCATCGATATTAAATTACCGAAGACCGCAACGTCAGACGGGCAAAAAGCGGAATTAATCGGGATTGCGATCAATAAGGACGGCCAAGTTTTGTTAAACGGAACTTTGGTAGATGACGAAAATTTAAAATCTCAAGTTAAAGATATGTTAGCAGTAAATCCTAACACACAAGGTGTGATTTCTGCTGACGTTGAACTTCCTTACGGGAAAGTCGTGCGCGTGATTGATCAGTTGAAATTAGCTGGTTTAGATAAATTCGCGGTGCAAATTGAAAAGGAAGAATCGAAATAATTCATGACTAAATTGATCAGTCGACTTTCATCATTTCAACTTTCCATTTTGCTTCACGGTTTCGTGGCGGTAGTGATTGTATTGATGAGTCTTGATCTGTTTAAAATCACAAAAAAGAAAATCGTCGATTTTGAAGTTTATACCGATCCGGTTTTGGCACAAGTTTCAGATCCCGTCATGAATAAACCGATCGAGCAAGCACCGCTTCCAAAGCCAGAAGTTGTGACTCGTAAAGTGTTCGGGGTAAATCGTAAGTCGATTACGACGAATGATGCTTCAGCTACAGCCGTGAAAGCTGGGAATACGACAGCCAAAGAAAATGATAATTTAGAATTAAATAAAGATGATGCGGACTCGTTGCCGATTCCAGTCGCCGATTATTTAATTACCGATGAGCCCTCTGTGATCTTTGAACCTAAGAATAAACAAAGAACGGAAGAAGCTCGTAAGAATGGTTATACGGGAACTGCGCGAATGAAAATTCTCGTGGATGTCGAAGGTAACGTTCGTGATGTTAAATTGTTAAATGAATTAAAATATGGTTTAGGTGAACGTGCTATTGAAATTGTTAAACAAGTTAAATTAAGTCCAGCCAAGGTGAACGGAAAGCCGGTGGCGGTCATTCGAGATTTTACGATAACATTTAAAGCAACGGATTGAAGATGAAATATTTATTTTTAGTATGCTTATTCACAATGAAGACTCACGCTGATCTGAAGGGCGTCGTTTTTGAAAAGGGTCGCAAAGTTAAGTTAAGTGATATTAATGTTTATATCCCGACCGAGAACATTTCGACGACGACGGATAAGAATGGTGAATTCGTATTAGTAACACCGTCCGTTCAGGCTGAAATTAAAATCAACGCCAGTGGATATCTTCCTTACACGGCAACAATTACAAACGCTTCATCGACTAAAATTTTTCTAGATAAGAAACCTGTTAAAGGTGGAGCTTTAGGTTTAACAGTCGAAGATACGAATTATAAAAAAGATCAAGCGATGAAGTCTTTAAGTCGCAAACAAATCTTTGATATGCCTGGTGCTAATGGAGATGCGGTGAAAGCCGTTCAAAATTTACCAGGGATTAATCGCACGCAAGGTTTTTCGTCTCAGGTGATTATTCAAGGTTCGGCTCCGAAAGATACTGCTTATGATTTTGATGGACATCAAATTCCCATAGTCTTCCACTTTGGTGGTTTATCATCAGTTGTCATGCCAGAAGCGATTGATAAAGTAGATTACTATTCAGCTGGATACCAATCTGAGCGTTCGCGTGCGCTAGGTGGAGTCATTTCATTAACGACAAGAAGTCCAGAAGTGAATGAACGCGATCATAAAGGTTTATTTTATGTTGATAATTTAAGTGCTGGTGGATTGTTTGAATCGAAGATCAATGATCAGCAAAGCTTTCTTATTTCTGGCCGTTATAGTTACATCGGTACGTTTTTAAAAGCAGCTATGAAAGATAATGAAGCTTTAAACTTAACAGTGGCTCCTGAATTTTATGATGTGACGGGAGTTTATAATTATCAGTTGGCAGACAATGAAAAACTAAGAATTTCATTTATTAATTCCAATGATAAATTAGGTTTCGTGTTGAATGAGCCGGTTAGGCAAGATCCTTCCATTCGTGGAACTTTCTCAAATACGGTGAACTTTTTCCGTATCGTTCCTATGTGGGAAAAGCAATTTGATGCTAAGAACTTAGTAAAATTTAGTTTTGCCTACGGTGTTGATAAGTTGAACGTAGATATTGGCGATAATTATTTTAACTTAGA
Source organism: uncultured Bdellovibrio sp. (assembly GCA_964645745.1). Lineage (GTDB taxonomy): Bacteria > Bdellovibrionota > Bdellovibrionia > Bdellovibrionales > Bdellovibrionaceae > Pseudobdellovibrio. Next base: position 8,957 of record CAZXZW010000020.1, on the reverse strand, counting down.
AAGCAAAAACTTTTCGACTCGTTCAAGATGGGAACATCAGCTTAATGATGAAATGCAGTTGAATTTAGGTTGGGATAATCTTTATTCTGATGCGGATGTTAAAATCCGTCTTCCGCAGACTTCTAGCTCAGGCGGTATTGGAAATCCTATATCTAGTGGTGAAGTTAAAGAAGCCGATGTCAGAAGTCACAGTAATGATATTGGTGTCTTTACTGAATTAGAATATAAACCGATGCCAGAACTTAAAGTGATTCCGGGTTTAAGAGCGGATTATTTCTCTATTACGAAAGAAAGTTTTGTTCTTCCTCGTTTGGCAGCTCAGTATAAAGCCAGCGAATCTTTAATCTATAAAATGGGTTCAGGTATTTACGTGCAAAGTGCTGAGCCTCAAGAGAGTAGCACTGACTTTGGAAATGAAGATATTAAATCTCCGCAAGCAGTTCATTTGGCTTTAGGTTTTGATAAAGACTTTAAAGAAGGAAAGACCGAAGGTCATTTTTTCGGAATGAATGGTTTTTATAAAAAGTTTAACAACTTAGTGGTGTCCTCAAATCAAAAAATCATTAAGAACGGTGTTGAAACTTTTGAAGTGTATAACAATGAAGGCACGGGGGTTTCGTATGGTATCGAGAACCAATGGAAATATCAAAACGATGACATGCAGGTTATCCTTTCTTACACGTGGTCTAAAAGTACTCGTAAAAACCCAAAAGATGGCGAATATAATTTTGAATACGATCAAACTCACAATTTAAATCTGATCGGGATTTATCCTTTAGCGAACAATTGGAAGCTGTCAGGTCGTTATCGCTATGTCACGGGGAATCCTTATACACCAGTGATTGGATCAACTTACGATGCGGATAATGAAACGTATTTTCCGATTCGTGGTGGAATTTATACCGAGAGAAATAATCCATTTCAACAATTGGATCTACGTGTAGATAAGAAATTAATTTTAGATGAAGCTATTTGGACATTTTACTTAGATATCCAAAACGTATTGAATATTAAAAACTCTGAAGGTGTTCAATACTCTTATGATTATAAAGTTAAACAAGATGTAACAGGATTGCCACTATTGCCATCTATTGGCGTAAGAGGAGAGTTCTAATGAAAAAGTTTATTCTCATTTCAATTTTAACTACGACTATTTTTTCTTGTTCTAAAGATGATCTTCCTGATTTTAATAAAGTCGAAGGACCACGTGTTTTAGCTCTGGTAGCGGATAAACCTGAAGCCAATCCAGGTGATACGATTACTATTACTCCAGTCATTAGTGATTTGAATGCGGCGGCTGGTGTGCAAGACAGTATTCAGGTGTGTATTGATTTGGGGATATCTTACGGAGCGAGTCCTTCTTGCGAAGGAAATCCAACAAAAGTTGTTGTACAAAATCATAGGGCTTTGACATTACCAGGTTTGGCAGAAAATTGGACAGGGGCGGCTGACACAGCTTCTTTTTCAATACCACTTGATGCTGTGATTTTTTATCAGCGTTCTGATCAAGACAAATACAACGGTGTGAATTACATTATCGAGTATACACTTCATAGTCCGTCGGGTGTAAATGAAACAGCGATCAAGCGTATCGCAGTGACTGAAGCGACAAAAACCAGTAAAAATCAAAATCCTACTTTTACGGATATTTTTGCGAACAATGTTTCGATGGTAAATCTTCCGATCGGAACCAAAGTTAACTTAACGAATAATTTAACGAATGCTTCGGCTGAAAATTATTTGATTAAAGATGCTCAAGGCAATTTAAAAAGTTATACCGAAGAATTAACGGTGACTTGGTTTATTACTGATGGGGAAACGAAATATTACCGCTCAGTGGTAGGAGGCTCGAATGAGTACACTGGTCCGGGAGCCGCTCCTGTGGGGCGATCGGCCTACATTATGGCCGTGGCTCGTGATGATCGTGGTGGCGTTATTTTTGTTAAACGTAAGCTCAATTAATAGGTTCGTAATTCGAATATAATTAAGTTAAAATCAAAAGTATTCGTTTTAAAGTATTGGCACTTTTTTGCATATTTGAGCCTAGATTGATTTTATATAATAACACTTTTAAGTGGTATTATGTTAATGTTTAGGAGTATATATGCCGATGAGTGGTTCAGAGATGCTGAAGAGGTATCTTGCAAATGGCTGGATCGTATTGCGACAAAAAGGTAGCCATGTGATTGTAGGTAAAGATCATTTGCGAGAAACCATACCTATGCATAGAGAACTCAAGAAGGGTACTGAGCACGCTTTGAAAAAGAGATTGGGAGCTGTAAAATGAAATACAATTTTAAAATTACCAAAGAATCTGAAGGGTATTCTGCTGAGTGTATTGAGTTATTAGGCTGCCGTACAGAGGCTAATTCAATGGAGAAGCTCAAGTCTAATATGAAAGAGGCTTTGGATCTTTTTCTCTCTGAAAATGAAGAATCTAAACTTATTTTTAAAGATCCTAAGAATATAAAGAAAAAAAACGTCATTGCTGTAGAGGTTGATCCTGCCGTGGCTTTGGCCATGTCTTTAAGGCAGGCTCGTCTCAAGCAAGGAAAGACTCAAACGCAGATGATGCATTTTTTAAAGATGAAAAATCTTTCAAATTATCAGCGGCTAGAAAATCCAAAAAAATCGAATCCTGAGTATAAGACGATCATCTACTTAGCTCGAATGCTACCTCAGCTTGATTTCGGTCGAATTATCAATTCCTACAAATTAAAGGTTTAAGTTCTCGAGCTAAAATCGCGGTTGATCTTTTGTTCGACCTTGAAAAAAGTACCTTAATCCCAGGCCAAATCCAATATAAGCCCTAAAGACCGTCTAAAATCCTGGCCTCTGGGTTGCTCTATTTTGTCACTGTGAGCTTTGTTGAAAAATGAAGTTCACGTACAGGGTGGGATTAAAAATGAAGTCATGGGGAATTGTTATAGTTATCGCTGTGGGGTTTGGAGTAGGAATGGCTGCTCCAAGATTAGCTGTTGAGATGGGGATCTCAGCGGCTCAACCTTCTGCTGAATCTATGCTAGGAGCGAAAGCGACTAGCACTAAAGATTCTATGAAAGTTGAAGATTTCTGGGCTAACACTGAATTGCAAACTTCAGATCTTAAAAAATACGTTAACAATACTCAATGTCATGAAGATAAGAAAAACTTCTTAGCTTGTATCAACTCTGTTTTATTTGCCTTACAAAAAACAAACTTACACTTAAAATTTGACGGAACGATTTCACAAAATGAACGTCGTGAAAATAAACTTGATAATTACAATGAAAAACAAAACTTGGCTCAGTTCTTAAATCTTTACTCAGAAGGTTTATCTGGTCGTTTCAACTTTGATAGCTTGTGGAAATCAGTTTTAGCTTTAAGTAAGCCTGAATCTCAAAAGTACATGATTGCTTCGGGTATCAACGGATACTTATCAATCATGGTTGATCCGCATACTTATATTTCTCCGACAGATTATTTCAGACAGGTATCATCGAACAACGAACGTTCGAAATACTTCCTAGGTCTTTCTTTCGAGAAAAAACAAGGAAAAATCTTTATCCGTAAGGTATTCAAAAATTCGGATGCAGATCAAGCTGGCTTGAAAAATAACGATGAAGTAGTATCAATCAACGGGCAAAGCGTAGCTGATTTGAATTTATCAGATGTTTCAGCTTTATTAAAAGATAAGAACCAACAGATTTTTCCATTCTTAGTTAAACGTGGAAATGCGACTTTCGTTAAGAAGTTAAATCGTTCTTACCGTGTATTAAGCCAAGTTCAATCGGAAGTGATCAACAACGGAAACAAAATTGGATATATTCAATTATCTAAGTTTGCTTACAACATCTGTGAAAACGTTCGTGAAGAAATCGAAAAAATGAAGCCATCAACTTTAAATGGTTTAGTTTTAGATCTTCGTGACAATCCAGGTGGTTTGTTAACTGAAGCGGCTTGTTTAGCAGGTTTATTTATCGGTGAAGATAAAAAAATCTTCACAGTACGTTACACAGACGGCAGTGAAGAAGAAGTCGCTTTAACAACAAGTGCACAAGTTTACTTCGGTCCGATGGTGATCTTAACTAATAACTCTTCGGCTAGTGCTTCTGAGTTAATGGCTGGAGCTATGCAAGAGTACAACCGTGCGACAGTGGTCGGAGAGAGAACTTTCGGTAAAGGATCTTTCCAAGAAATCGAAAGATGGAATGAGTCTTCAAGCATCTCATTATTTAAAACTCAAGGTTTCTACTTATTACCAAGCGGTGAGACAACACAGTTAAAAGGTGTAACTCCAGATGTAGTTTTAGATGACGAAAATGCCGTGATGAGTGAGTTTGATTTATACCAATTCCCACTTCATTACAAAGCAGACAAACGTTCAACAATGGCTCACAACTTGATGTACAAAAAAGCCGTTCGTCCAAGTAACTGTGGATACGCTTCAGCTAAGGGTTACTCAGATGACAAATTCATCGCGAGTGCTCAACAAGTTCTAGGTTGTGAAATCGCTTTATCTGCTAAAGCGGACGACAAAGAACAAAACATCAATCTTTAAGGTACGCCGTTCTTTTTCCGGCGATATATATCATTTGAATGTGGAAAACCGACTCTCGAATAGAGTCGGTTTTTTTATTTAAAATAGTCGATTTAAAAACGTTTATATGAGCGGAAAAAGAACGGCGTACCTATTGGAATTTAACAATCGTGAATCCGCCACCAGTTGTTCGAAGATTGGTGGTTTGTCCTTGATACAGTCTTGCAATGATAATCTGTAATTTTCCCTGATAAGCATAACAACGTAAATCATACTTCATTTGGAGCGTTTCTGATTCGACGACAACCATGGTTTCTGCTGGTTGAGCGTATTCTTGGGCGAGCATAGAGGGTCCATAGAATTCATCAAAGGTTTTACGACTGGTGCTTGCGCCTTTGTAAGCTTGTTTACTGCCGAAAGAGTTTTTTGGTTTGAAGAAAAGTTTCTTTCTCTCAGACCAGATCTGTTCGCGATCTGAAATTCCTAAATCAAAAGTCTTCAATAAACTTTTTGGAACAGGAAGATCGGTTTGATGTTGCCAATCGATCATACGCTGTTTGTCAGCTAGTAAGAAGTATTCGTAAGGGTTCGGAGATAAGTTAATCTTTCCATCACGGTATAATTCATGAATGGTTTTTGATTTTTCCGAATCGTTTAAGTAGAAATCTGTGTAGCGATTGTAAACTAAATCTGATTTTTCTGAAGGCGTAATTTCTGGAACATCTTTGATTTCGGTTTTGATGCCACGAGCTTCCATTATTTTTTGATAAAGTAGAAATTCAACGTAAAGTCTTTGTTTCGAAGGTTCTTCGTCGATGATCGTTAGATTTTTTAAATCACGACCACAAAGTTGGGCTTCGTTCTTAAACATATTTACAAGATCATCAGCTGTAAAAGCATTTCCTGTTTTATGAAAATCATAAAGCTCAGTACCCATAGCTAAGAAAGCGGCATTAGTATTAATTTCGATCAGTTTCAATTCGCCTTCTGTCGTCCAATGAAAATCATAGCTGGTGCATACAGCTTCGTTTTTGGGAACGGGTAATCCGTGCGTCGCATATTCAGTTTGAAGCTTTTGAGCTCCCCAAGAACGTAATTGGTGGTAAGCCGCAATTTCAGTTTGAATATCCGTTAAGGCCTGAGCTGGTAGTTCAAGCACGGTTTCTGAGATCAATTGATCGGATATAAGCGAATTTAAAAGCGCAGTGGATTCAGCGTTGTTCCAACTGTCATATTTTGATTGTAAGTATTGAATAAATCTTGCTTTTATATTCATGAGGACTATTCTTTCGATGTTTTCCGGAAAGGGCAAACTGTTTATATGAGCCAAACTAACAAAACTCAAGTTCGTCTATGTACCTGGAACGTCAATGGCATTCGTGCCGCTTATGAAAAGGAATTGCCTCGATTTATTTCAGAAGTTAAGCCTGATATCTTATGTTTGCAGGAGACAAAAGCCCATATCGGCCAAGTTGAACCTCATATCCAAACTCTAGATTATAAACAGATGTTATGGTCATCAGCCATTCGTAAAGGTTATTCAGGTGTGGCTACGTTTACAACGGCAAAGCCAGGATCAGAATATTTCGATGCGTATTCAGGAATTGATAAACCCGAATACGACACTGAGGGCCGCGTAGTTTGGACTCGCCATGAACATTTTGATTTATATAACATTTATTTCCCAAATGGATCCTCAGGTCCGGAACGTCATCAGTACAAACAACAATTCTTAAAAGATTTATTGCAACATTTAAGATTCGAATTAAAACGTGGCCGCGATATTATTGTTGTAGGGGATTACAACATCGCTCATACGGATATTGATGTGTATTCTCCGGCAGGTTTAGCGAATGAATCCGGATTCTTACCTGAAGAGCGCGCCTGGATGACAGATTTTTTAAATATTGGATTTACAGATGCTTTCAGACATTTTTATCCAGATAAAAAAGATCAGTATTCATGGTGGTCTTACAAAGATGCGGCTCGCATGAAGAATAACGGGTGGAGAATTGATTACATCTGTGTGTCTGAGAATTTGAAAAAGAATTTAAAATCTTGTGAAGTCTTGATGGCCCAACAAGGCAGTGATCACTGCCCTGTGGTAGCTGAGTTGATTTTTTAATTTATTGATAGTCTTTAGTATATGGCATATCTAATCTGTAAGGTGAGTCTACGCTGACGCTGATGTAAGATGGACTAATAACTTTATAATTTCTTCCTGTCATAACAGATCCCTCTGTCTTTTCAGCCTCGTGAGTTACGTTTATTAAAAAATAAACTGTTGAAGTATCGCAACCTGAATTATGGCAATCTAAGCGTTTAACTCCTAATAACACATTGTCTTGTTTCCAACCATAGCTGCAAATTTCTTTACTTGTCTTTTCATCGCCGTATTCGCATCTTTCTCTTTCATCTACAGAGTGGCTATCGATGCCAAATATTTTCACGTCTTCAGCTTTGATCGGAAATTCAATTCCTGATGAGCGACCAAGGTTAATGGCTGCATAGAGAGAATCAATTTTCAAATATTTGTATAATTTACTTTTAGGATCATTTGCTTTTCTAATAAAACTAGCTTTGATCGCAGGATAGTAATCACTGACTGTTTTATTACTTAGTTTATCCTTAAATAAGGGCTCCATGATTTGCATCGCAGTGCTTGCCGCATCAGTAGTGAAAGATTTAAGTAATGCGTTTTTTTCCGCATCAACTTGTCCGATGACTTGCTGTGGCTGGCGGTCCGCTTCTGTTTTTGGTGTTGAAGCGCAGGCGGTCAAAAATCCAATTGCAGTTAAAATTAAAATCTGTTTCATAAGTTACCTTTCATTTGTGTAAGCTCTTATCGTTTATTATTGCCGTGTCTGTAACTGCGCCCTAGTCCAGTTTTTAAGGGGGCTGTTGATTTGCGATTTTTAAGTACTAGACTTTATTGCATGGATACTAAAATTTCGAATCAGACAGAAAAGTTAAAGCCAAGAATTCAAACCTTTACGAGTGCAAGCACTTATCTATGTGCCTATTATGATTATCGAAAATCCATAGAGCCTCGCTTTTCTTATGAAATATGGGCCACAGAGATTGGTTTTAAAAGTAAATCGACTTTACGTGCTATTTGTTTCGGTCAAAGAAATGTATCAATACAGTTTGTTGAACTTTTTTCACATAAAGAAAATTTAAATGCTAAAGAGACAGAATACTTTTTCCTCTTAGCTAAGCTGCAAAATACAGAGAATATATCCTTAAAAAAAGTCTACTTAGATAAAATCGCAGAACAAATGGATCTCAGTGATAAAAAAGTTCAGGTTAAAAAATCACTTAGTTTTTTAACCGATCCTTTGTTGTCGAAAATTCAGTTACTGATTTCTTTTGAAGATTTTATTTCATCAGAAATTAATCTTAAAAAAATGCTAAATATAGAAATTTCTAAAATTCGTACGGCTTTGAAAACTCTAGAAGAAATGGAATTGATCGAGTCCTACTTTACAGAAAATAAAAAAGATAAGATGTGGAGATCAAAAGCCAAGTATTTCAGCGTGGGCGGCGAAATACATCGCGAAGCTATGAACTTATTTCATCAACAAACGATGAAAGAGGCCGAACAAGTTTTAAAAATGACAGCGTTATCTAAAAAATTTAAAAGTTTGTTTTTCTCATTGTCAGATGAAGACTTCAAAGACTTAGAAGAAACTTTAAATCTGTTTTCCAACAAGCTTAAAGTTAAATATGGGAACAACTTCCTGAAACATAAAAAGCTTTATAAAATTAATTTCCAAGCGTATCCAATAACGGATGAGTACGAATAAGCGACTCTAGACTAGACCTCTATCCAAACGCGAGGGCTCAAGCTTGCTACTCTATGCAAAAACCGACTAAATAGAAAGAGTATGCATAGTAAATCTTTTTTACTTTTTTTAATGATTATGGTGGTTTGCACTTTTGGTTATGCGCAAACTCCTCCGGCTAAAAAGCCTAGTGAAGCTGCGGCCAGCAGCGTAAAAAAAGAATACGCTATGGGATTTTTTAGCGGTGTTCATTTGAATCAAGCTTCGACTAAAACTAATGGATCAACAGTGAATATGAAGGGAAGTAGTTTCCCAATTGGTGCTTTTTTCGATGGTAAGATTAATGCGAAATACGGTTACCAGTTAACATTCGCCAATGAACCCTACATGGTTGAAGGTAATTCTGATGTGGCTATGTGTGGAACCTCAGGCACGAATAATTGTGATATTAATATCAACTATTTTGGTTTAGGCGGAGTACTGGTTTACAATATCGCAACGACGGATAAAATCAAAGCGCGTGCTTATGGTGGAGTGACGTTCTTATTCCCACAAACGAAAACAAGTAACGTGTTAGACATTGGATCTCAAGGAACAAACTTCAATGCGAAGATTGGTGCTGGTTTAGATCTGAGTGTGAATGAATGGTACTA
>CAZXZW010000019.1:0-32088 GCA_964645745.1 uncultured Bdellovibrio sp. | reverse complement strand
CGGTTGCTATTGCCCCATTTGTGTTGGGGGAAAGCGGATGGCTCTACGGGATGGCACGACGACCCAGCGAACAGCTCCCATCGTGATTGATTCGGGTGAATCTTATAAAAAAATTGTAAGCAGTAGTATTGCTTCTTTTTTTACTTGTGGATTAACGACGGCTAATAAAATTAAATGTTGGGGAACCAATCAGTATGGCCAACTCGGAGATGGAACAACTTCAACTCGTTCTTTGCCGGTGACCATCAACGCTTCTAAGAATTACTCTGATCTTTCTGTGGGCTATGTTCACACCTGTGCCATTGAAGATTTAAGCGGTCAGTTGTACTGTTGGGGTAAGAATGAATTTGGCCAACTCGGTGATTATACAACGACGATGCAGACTTCTGAGGTCATTGGTGATACATCTAAGCTCTATCGCGCTATTTCATTAGGATACAATTATACCTGTGGACGAACGAATAAAAATTTATTACGTTGCTGGGGAAGAAACGATTTCGGACAAGTCGGAGATGGTAGTTCTTTAGATGTGTTGTATCCGAAAAGCATTCAGTAAGGATCCCGATGAGCTCAAACAGTAATTACTATAAAACGTTAATCAAAGAAACGCCTGACTTTCCAATTCCAGGGGTTTTGTTCCGCGATGTTAGTCCTTTATTGCAAAATGCGGAAGCTCTTCAAAAAATCATCACTGATTTTTCTAAAATGTTGAACCTAGATAAAATCGATGCCTTTGTAGGAATCGAATCTCGTGGATTTATTTTCGCCTCTCTTTTAGCAGCGAAATTAAACAAAGGCTTCATTCCCCTTCGTAAAGCGGGGAAATTACCTCAGCCGACAATCAAAAAAAGTTATAAATTAGAATACGGTGAAGCCACTTTAGAAATGGCTCCGGCGGCATTGGCAGATAGCCGTGTGATCGTGTGCGATGACGTTCTAGCTACAGGCGGAACTTTGCGAGCGTCACAGGAACTTTGTGAAGCCGCTGGATATCACGTAGAAGATATTCTAGTTCTTATTGATTTAACGTTCTTAAATCAAATGACGTTCCGTGGTCAGAAAATCAAATCACTGATTCAATATTAATACCTACGTTCTAAAAGCAGTCCTTCGTCGAGTTTATTTTTTCTTAATTAAGACTATCGAAAATATTTTTTTTGTCGATATGTCTCGTTATGAGAGAAACACTTTTATCTGTCCTAGTTTTATTCTTTTTTCACAGCTTCGCAGCAGCGTACAGTCAATCTGATTTACCTTCTCAGCTTTCAGCGCTGGCGCTATTTTCAGATTTATCACAGATGCAGCCTCGGCCTGAGGTTATTCAGTATGACGTGCTTTCACCTTTGTGGTCAGATGGAGCTGAAAAAAAACGTTGGCTCTATTTGCCTCCAAATCAAAAAATACAGCTAGATGCGAATCAAAATATGATTTATCCGCAAGGTACAATTTTGGTTAAACATTTTCAGTTTGATCGTAAGGTAGAAACGCGCATTTCCTATTTGTCTCAAAGAGGATGGCAGTACGGCGCTTATGTTTGGAATGCCGATCAAACCAATGCTGAGCTGACTGAAGCAGAAGTCGAATCTCAAGTTAGTAGTTCAGCTTCAAATCACCAACTTTTTTCATGGGCGATCCCTTCACGTAAGGATTGCGTCACTTGTCATAGTTCTTCATTAAAATCACCAGTTTTAGGTCTTTCCTTAGAGCAATTAGGATCTGCGCAAATAGAAAACTGGGTTCAAAAAAGTCTGTTGTCTAAATTATCTTTAGATCTTTCGAAAATAAATTATTTGCCTGACTTGAATATTAAAGTCATACCTAATGATGTAAATGCGCCGGATTATAAAAGTACAATTGAACGGATGGCGCGAGGTTATTTAGCTGTTAACTGTGCTTCTTGTCATCAGCCAGGTGGATTTGTTCCCACAAATCTTGATTTTCGTTGGGGAATTTCAAATCAAGAAATGAATGCGATCAATGAATTTCCGAATTTTGGTGATAACGGAATTGTCGATGCGAAAATAATTTCGCCAGGGTTAAAAAAACAAAGTCTTGTTTGGACGAGAATGAATAGTTATGAGTTTAATCATATGCCATATATGGGTTCGAAAATTATTGATCAGTTTGGTCTTGATTTAGTCGGAGCCTGGGTAGAAACACTTGCTAACAAACCTTAGCTTTATTATCTTTTTGTAAACAGATTAAAGTTAAGGGAGTTTATACATGCTTAAGGCATTTAATATTTTTTTCATCGCGTTTTTATTACCGCCGTTAGTCCATGCGGCTTATGATTTTAACGGTGCTATTATTGATCCCGTGAAGGTGACATTATTACCAAGCGGATATAAATCGATTCAATTTCAAATCAAAATTAATAATACAGGGGACGAAGAATTTAGCGGCCAACTGCGTGTGAAACCTTTTTTACTTGCGGATGATTGTAATCGAACATCAAGCCTCTTACAAAAGGGTGCTTCGCTAGATACTTTAGTTACAGCTCCGATTGTTATTCCAGCTAACAGTGGGTCGATCACGTTAAATTATGAAGCCACGCTACCTTTAATGCGTGGAACATCTTATCAAGTGGCCGCTTTTATTAATAATGATCAAGGTATCGTTGAAAACAATACTATGGATAACGTAACGAGTATGGTTTCTGCAGGACGTATTCAAGTGACTTCGGCTCCGGCTGAAGCAGGCCCAATTGATTTAACTTCACAATATTCTGGAAATTTAGTTCCTACTCGTGGAGGTGTAAAAGATTTGTTAAGAACAATTGCTTCTGGAACAAATACATCATTTCCGTCGAAAAACTTATGGGCGCGTTTCATGCTTGCAGATATGAAATCGAAAAAAATATACACAGCTCCCTATGTTAATTATGGTACTTCGACTCATACGACATGTTTAAATAGACCGAACACGGATAAAAACTGGTTTGCGATTAGCTATGCTCGTGAATTTGATATGAATGGGAATGAAGTTTTTGTAGACTATTATAATCAAAGCCCTTGTTTCGAAGATTATGCTCCAGGTGAGTACGCGTTTATTACTTTGTTAAATACAAGAGATTTAGTACCGGAGTCAGACACACACAATAATTTAAATTCTCAGCCACTTTGGATCACACCTATTTTACGTGACACAAGAATGTCAGAAGTTTGGTTTGTTCAAACTAATAATGAAGCTAGCTTGACTCAAACGTACAAATTTAATTCAACTTATATGAAGCGAAATGCTTGGTGGGTTTCGTTACCTTCAAATATTCCGGGTCTATCTTCGGATATTGGTAATGGAATGATTGGCGGAGAAGGCGGAGTTATTCCTTACGGCCAAAGTATGACTCTGACAATGAATACAGCGGGAACTACGGGGCATCTTAGTGGTGATATGGATATTAATTCTCAAGTGTTTTCGGGTCATACTCAACGTGTTCCGGTTAAGTTTTTTAAATACGCGGCAGGAACAGAGCCTATTTTGGATTTACCTATTCCTGAAGTTAGCATAACCGCTAGCATGATTCCTGGATTATATTATGGAAACTTAGCCTTAGTGAATGATGGAAATTCTCAAATGGTTTGGAAAGCCGCGACGGAAGATACATTTTTATTTTTAAGTCAGAGCTCTGGTGTTATCGAACCTCATTCTAAAATTTTATTGTCAGTCATCCTCGATACAAATATGAACAATAGTCGTAGTTTACGTTTGTCAAAAATCAAATTACTGACAAACACCGCTGTTTCTTCGAGAGATATTAACGTCAATATCAATTGGCAGTAATGAACTTTTCGAAACTGGTTTTTATTTTTATCTTAACGCTCAGTTGTAAATCCTTTTCACAAGGTTGTTTGCAAACGGTAAATATCAATAAAGAACTTTTTATTACTGATACAACAGTGATTGATCATGCTGAGGCCTCTGAAAAGGGGGCTCTCAGTTTTTATTCTATATTCAAAAAATTTAGTCGAACTTCCACGGATAAAAACATTCGCCAAGCTCTTTTGCAGTGGTTAGACGAATGGAATCGAAAGCAGTTAGATTCAGGTGTTGCGACGACACCGAGATCAACGTCATCATTGAAATGGTTTTGGCCGAAGGATCATCTAGGCGAGTTAAGTCTCGAGGGTGCCCCATTTGTTTTATCCAGCATCGTGTTTAGACCCGATTTGGTGGCAACATCAAAGCAGAGCGGACGTTTAATCGATGGAGAACTTCGCTTTATCTATAATCTCATTGATACTCAAAATGGTTCTGCTGAACAATTCTCGTTAATATTTGAATTTCCTTTATTTGCGGATCAAGGATTGGATTGGGTAGCTCAAATTCATGATTTAGGAAAAATGGATTGGGATAATCGTTACCTAAAAAAAATAATCGATATAACGAACAAGCTGGATCCGCAAGAGGCTCGATTAAGAACGAATGAGTTTTACTTAGCTTTTGAGTGGGATCTAAGAGAATTTCAAGTTAACAATAAAACGGGGCAAATTCAATTACAGCCTTTGCCGAAAACACCACGTTTAGATTTTGATATGACGCCGGATCTGACGACACAACTGCAACAATGGATTTTGGGATCAGCCACTGAGATTCAAGCAGGTGATTACGAGCTGCCTTTATTATTTCAAACTGGAAATGCGCCGATGACCAGTGAAAGCTTTGGGTGGATGAATACGAATCCGTCAATCGCGATGGATGAAAAATTACGACATCAGTTTTCGATTCAGAGCTGTAATGGATGTCATGCCAGTGAAACAAAAACAAGATTCACTCATATTGAGCCACGCAGTAAAAAAGGCTCAGTTTTACATTCGGAATTTTTGGATCAAGATTTATTGGTTAGAAAGCAAATTCTAGAGAGTCGGCTTTGTCGACAGCCTGTCCGCTTAAGACAAATTTTAAAAGGCCGCCAGGGCCGTGTTCATTAACTGTCTAAACTCAAGTCAGTCATTGACAATAAACGGCAAAATTTCATTTTTACGTATTTAAATCTTTATTAAAACGCATAAAATCGTCTTCGGTGGCACCTTATTCGCTAAGCTTTCAATCGGTGAGATAAACCTTTTCAGTTTAAACATTTAAGGAGAACTTATGAAAAAAATTATTTTAGGATTAGCATTAGGATTAACGGCAGTATCAGCTCATGCAGGAGAAAAAGACCCAGGAACACGTTGGACGACACGTTACGAGTGTGCATTCACAGAACCATTTATCAATGTGACTTACGACACTTATTCAAAAACTGTTAGCGTGAATAGCATGGGTGAGCAAATGAAAACAGTAACAGGTGCTTCAATGGTATCTGCTGAAAAATCAACTGATGTTAAAGTTGTAGATAAAGCTGGAAAAACAATATTAACTCTTCGTAATGAAGCAGGTTCTGATGGTATGTCAGATCGCGAATACATGATGACTGGTATTTATGAAGGAATTATTGGTGGTTGTGACGCTTCTTTTAAAAAAATTGCTGATTAATAAGATGTAATTTAAAAAATAACAAAAACCAATTTAAACCCACAATCTTTCTATGATTGTGGGTTTTGCTTTTTATTTCGTTAATGTATCAAGTAACATTCGTTTATTCGGAGGAATTTGAGCTGGATCCATAAATAATCCGGTTCTTAATCCGCCATCACGAGCGGCGCTTCCCTCAGCCAGTTCTGGCATCGCTAAAAGTCTCTTAAGAATAGAAAATCCTTTTTGATTATTTCCACGCATTACACGAATCACTTCTTCTACAGTGACGTGCGGACGACTTGTATCCCAACAATCGTAATCTGTTACAAAGCAACAAGGTAAGTAAGGCAGACCTGCTTCGCGGGCCAAGGCGTACTCGGGGAAATTACTCATGCCGATGATGTCGCAGTTCATTTGACGGTAAGAATTTGATTCTGCAATTGTTGAAAAATAAGGACCTTCAATGCAGATGTAAGTTTTATCAAAATGAATGTTAAAGTTAAATTCTGTTTTGATTTTACGAAGATTTTGAGCCATCACTTCGCAAATCGGATGAGCTAAAGAGACATGACCAATTAGTCCTTCACCTAAGAATGTAGATTTACGTAATCCCTTTGTGCGATCGATGTATTGGTAAGGAATAACTAAATCACCTGGAGCTAATTCTTTTTGTAAAGAACCCACAGCGCTGAATGAAATGATACTTGTCGCGCCAGCTGCTTTTAAAGCGTAGATGTTGGCGCGGTAATCGATTTCACTTGGTAAAAGTTCATGGTGATCACCGTGACGAGAAATAAATAAGAATTCAATTCCATCAACTGAAACTTTTTTGAAACCTGAAGAGGCTTTTCCAAATGGAGTTTCTACTGAATGCAATTCAACCGTTTTGAAATCTTCAAATTTTTCAAAGCCTGATCCACCAATAACACCGATCATGAGAAACATCCTTTCAAGATATCGTCTTGTCTAAATACGCCTTTGTCCATAACCCAACCTGTCGTTAAAACGGCTGGAGTTACGTCAAATGAGGGATTGTATACATTTACATTTTCAGGAGCCCAGGTCACATTCCCGAAGCTACCTTGCGCGCCACGCACTTCGATTGGAGTGCGTTGTTCAATCGGAATATTTTTTCCATCTTTACAAGCCGGATCTACCGTTGTGAACGGGGCGGCTACGTAGAATGGAATTTTATGATAATGACAATTCACAGCTACGCTGTAAGTTCCAATTTTATTAGCGAAGTCGCCGTTCGCAGCAATGCGATCACTTCCAACGAAGACTTTATCAATCTTGCCTAAACTCATTAATTGAGCGGCCATATTATCTGTAATCAAAGTACACGGAATATTTAATTTCTGTAATTCCCAAGCTGTTAATCGACCGCCTTGAAGTAACGGACGAGTTTCATCCACGTACACGTGAATTTTTTTACCGCTTTCAAAAGCTTTGCGAATAATTCCTAAAGCTGTACCAACGCCGGCTGTGGCTAGGCCGCCCGTATTACAATGAGTTAAGATATTATCTCCATCATTGATCAACGTAGCTCCATGACGAGAGATTTTTTCGCACAGTTCAACGTCTTCGTTGAAAAGATCAATCGCTGTTTGAATAAATGAAGCTTGATTCTTTTCATTGATTAAATTTTTCTTCATGCGGTCGATACAGTTCATTAAATTCACAGCCGTCGGACGAGCTTCGTATAAAGCGTCAGCCTGTTTACCTAATGAATCGATATTGAAATCTAAGAACGCAGCCTGAGCCAATTGAAGGCTAGCGGCTACGCCGATCAAAGGTGCTCCACGAACTTGTAATTTTTTAATCGCGTTGATCATTTGATCTGTCGTTTTGATATCAAGCCATGTTTCCTGGTGAGGCAATAAAGTTTGATCTAATAAACGAAGGCTAACTGATTTTGAATCGTAAGAGAAAGTTAGAGCTAAAGATTTCAAATTAATTGTATTCATAGTTATAACAACACATTTCCAATTTTTTTACGAAGTTCGTAAAGATAAGCGATTTCTTCTTGAGGTAATGGATTAATTCCACCTAATTGTTTTGCTGTAGCTAAAATCTGCGCCGAATTTTCAATACGTTCCATACCGCGGTAGGCTTCATCTAAAGAGCCGCCCCAAGTTATAGCTCCGTGACGGCGTAAGATCATCGCTTTAGAATGCGGAAGGTACGGTTTTAAAACATCTCCCATATCTTGTGTTCCAGGGCGCGCGTATTTTACAAATGGAATATCACCGGTCGCTAAAATAACTTCAGATAAACAGTCGCTAGGAAGTTTTTCTAGTTCAGGTTGAGCAATCGACCAAGCGATGGCTGTCGTAGGGTGAGCATGAATCACAGCTTTTGCATCAGGACATGTTTTGTAAACTTCTAAATGCATCAAGCGTTCTGATGAAGGATTTCCTGAAATAATTTTATTATCAATCGTGATCACAGCCATATCGCTGGCTTTCATAAAAGCTTTGGCGATGCCAGAGGGGGTAATTAAAATATGTTGATCGTCGATGCGGTAGCTGATGTTTCCATCGGCCGCCGACAACATATTTCGAGCATGAAGACGTTGGCAAACAAGTAAGATTTGATCATTGATTTCAGAGTGTGAATTCATAAGGTCACTCATATCTTGCCTTTAAAAATGAGGCAAGAATAACGGTTTGGTGCTCAGCATGTAGGCGACTAGACCTAGGTCATGACCTTATTTTTGTTATAAACTCGGACCCACACCTCATGTAAACTGGAGGGGATGTTAAAACCCTACATGAAATGGCTTCTTATATTTTTAGTGATCCCGGCAACCTTTGCTTTTGCCATTTATACGCTTGATCAAAACGATATTTTTTTGATCCAAAAAGTAAATTTAGAAGTTTCAACATCAGAAAATCAAAAAAACTTTCCCAAAGCTTATGTGGAAGAATTATCCAAAGAATTTGAAGTCTTAAAAGGTCAATCTTTGATGAAAACTTCGCTCGGCCAGATCTCAAATATTTTGAAAAAGGAAAAATGGATCAAAGAATTTCGTGTATCCCGAGATTGGCCCTCAGAGCTGAAGATAACGATTTTACCTCACCAATTATCTTATCTTTTAACGTCGCAAAAAAAACTAAGTGAAGGTCTTTTTGTGCCGGTCACAGAAGGTGGCGAATTGTTGCCGGAAATCGATTCAAGACAGGCTCCAGCTTTGGCTTTATTGATCGGAGACGAATTCAAAAAAGACGTTGAGAAGAGAAAAAAAGCCATCGAATTATTAAAATCAATGCCGAATCAAGGTAAAATGAACGCGACAAAATTATCAGAAGTTTCCTATGATCGCCGCGATGGGTACTGGATTCAGCTGATTGATTCGAATGTGAAAATCAAATTTGGAGAAAATGATTTCGCCATGAAGTCAGCTCGTGTTTCTCAAGTGCTTGAGTACCTCGAAAAGAAGGATCTTAAAGCGCGCGTCATAGATGCAAATCTTTCTAAAAAAGTTCTTGTCAGGTTGCAGCAGAGTCAATAAGCTTAGATTAAAGACATTAGTCTGGATGACCTTTGTCTTAATATAAACAAAAAGTACGGCGTAACATAATTAGCAGCATGTTTTAACTAAAAAAACATCAAGGATGACAAGATGAACAGCAATAATCAGTTCAAATCGACTGGTCCAATTATCACATCTTTAGATATCGGTTCGACATCTGTGAAAATTGTTATGGCCAATATCAATCACGAACAAAAAATCGAAGTTATCGGAGTAGGAACATCACCTAACTCAGGATTAAAGCAAGGCGTGGTTGTCAATATCGAATCAACTACAGAATGTATTCGTAAAGCCAAAGAAGAAGCAGAATTAATGTCAGGCTCTCGTGCAGGCGACGTTTGGGTTTCTGTAAGCGGATCTCACATTCAATCTTTCGACTCAACAGGAATGGTTGCAGTTAAAAACAAAGAAGTGACTCAAGCTGATATCGATCGAGTGATCGAAGCGGCTAAAGCGATCCAAGTTCCAACAGATCGCTCAGTCCTTCACGTATTACCTCGCGAATTCAAATTAGATCACCAAGACGGCATCATGGATCCAGTTGGTATGTCAGGCGTTCGTTTAGAAGCGAACGTTCACATTGTGACAGCAAGTACTCCAGCATTATCGAATATCACAAAGTGTATTGAAAAAGCCGGAATGCGCGTTGCTGGTTTAGTTTTAGACCAAGTCGCTACGGCGAAGTCAGTGTTAAGTTCTGACGAAAGAAATCTTGGCGTCTGCATTGTGGATATCGGTGGCGGATCGACAAAATTAGTTTACATGTTAAATGGCAGTGTAGCTCACACAGCGGTTATCCCGCTAGGTGGCGCGCACTTTACTCAAGACGTAGCCGTTGGATTACGAACTCCACAAGTTAATGCCGAAATTTTGAAGAAAAAACACGGATGTGCATTAGCCAGTTTAGTTGGTGACGACGAAGTGATCGATGTTGAAGGGGTAGGCGGACGCAAACCTCGAGCCGTACCGAAAAAAGAATTAGCTATGATCTTAGAAGCTCGCGCTGAAGAATGTATGAATATGATTTCAAACAACATTCGCATGAGTGGCTTACAACCCTTATTAGGATCTGGAATCGTGCTGACTGGTGGGGCCAGTCAGCTCGATGGTATGGTTGAAATGGGAGAATTCATTTTCGATATTCCACTTCGCCGGGGATTCCCTATGCCAGTTGAAGGATTGAAAGATGTTGTTAAGGGAAGCGAATTCTCGACATCAATTGGTTTATTACAGTACGCTTATGAACAAAAGAAAGATTTATATACGAACCACCACGAATCAATGGTTGGATCGGTACTTTCTGAATCAATGGGCGATTTTTCGAATAAAGTTAAAAAGTTTTTCACAGATTTATTTTAATTAGATTTTACAATTTAAATTTTCATCACGGAGGAATTAATGTTTGAATTAGAAGAAAACGTAAGTATCGGAGCCAGTATCAAAGTAGTCGGAGTTGGTGGCGGAGGAAGTAACGCTGTAACAACAATGATCGAAAGTGGTATGTCAGGTGTAGACTTCGTCGTAGCCAACACAGACATTCAAGCATTAAATTCATCTAAAGCCGGCCAAAAAATTCAATTAGGTTTAGATTTAACAAAAGGTTTAGGCGCCGGAGCTAATCCAGATGTGGGACGTCGTTCTGCTATCGAATCTTATAATGAAATCGTTGAACAATTAAAAGGTTCAGACATGGTTTTCGTAACAGCTGGTATGGGAGGCGGAACGGGAACGGGCGGAGCGCCGATCGTAGCTAAAGTAGCTCGTGAATTAGGTGCTTTAACTATCGGTGTAGTCACTAAACCATTCATGTTCGAAGGTAAAAAACGTTCTAAACACGCGGATGCAGGTTTAGCTGAATTACGTGATAATGTTGATGCCTTAATCGTTATCCCAAATCAAAAATTATTAACGATCGCTGCTGAAAAAACTCCTTTATTAGATACTTTCAAAAAAGCAGACGAAGTTTTATTACAAGCTGTTAAAGGTATCTCAAACTTGATCAACATCCGTGGTTTGATCAATCTAGATTTCGCCGATATCCGCACTGTTATGGCTAACAAAGGTTTAGCTTTAATGGGAACGGGTGCTGCCACTGGTGAAAACCGTGCGATCGAAGCAGCCACTCAAGCTATTTCTTCTCCTTTATTAGAAAACGTAAAAATCGATGGCGCTACTGGCATCATCATCAACGTAACGGGTGGATCTGATCTTTCATTATACGAAGTGAACGAAGCTTCTACATTAATTACTGAAGCAGCAAGCGAAGATGCAGAAGTGATCTTCGGTGCGGTTATCGATCCTACATTAAACGACGAAGTTCGTGTAACTGTGATCGCAACTGGTTTTGCTCGTGATGAAAAAAGAGATTCAACAAATGTTATGAATAACATGCACTCTTTCTTAAGTACTCCGACATTAACTTTTGATTTAGGTCAAAACTTCGGAACTCAAGCTGCTGCTCCTTCAAATAACAACATGAACACTTCATCAAATCCTATGGCGAACATGACTCAGGAACAAATGATGAAGATGATGCAGCAAATGCAAGCTCAAATGGCTCAGCAAAATATGCAAAGCCACCAAGCTTCTGCTCCAACTATGAATCACATGATGTCTCCGATAGCTCAACCAGCTGCTCCAGCTCCATTTGTTCAAAATCCAGAGCCAGTTCATGTATTACCTCCAATTGAAAATGTTCAAGAATCTGTAAAAACTTTCGCAGCTCAAGAAGCTCCAGTAAACACGAACATGCCAAGCATGATCGAAACAACTCCTTCTGCTGAGCCACAGTTTTCACAAGATTTCTCATCAGCTGTTTCTCCAGTAGCGACAAACACAATGGAAAACACAACGACAACAGCGCGTGATATGTTGTTAGCTAAGGCGAAAGCTTTCCGCGAAACACAACAAGGTGCTGCTCACAATACAATGACAAACACAACTGAAGACAAACCTTTTCATCCTGAACAGTTATCAATGATGGATGATCAAAAACAAGTTGAAGAAGCTAAAAAAATGGCTCGCGACATCTTGGAAGTGCCAGCTTTCATTCGTAAAAAACAAGGTTTTGATTTACAACAAGGCTAATCACTCCAGTGAAGTCTTGGTTTATATCTGATCTACATCTGAAAGATATTAATGAACGCAACAGTCAAATACTGTTGCGTTTTTTATTGCGTTTAAACCAAGATCCGAAAAACAATCAGCTGTTTTTACTCGGAGATATCTTCGATTTTTGGTTATCTAACGGTCGTGCGTTTCAAAATCAATATCAAATCATCATCGATGAAATCGTTAAATTAAAAAAGAACGGTGGGAATGTTTATTACTTCGAGGGAAATCATGATTTCCACGTCGATGTTTTTTGGACTAAAAAATTCGGCATTCCGGTTATTGATGATTTAGCATACATGAAAATCGGAAACTTCGATGCGCGTTTAGAGCATGGTGATTTTATCAATCCTAACGATTATAAATATCTAGAATACCGAGCGTCGGTCCGTCGTCCATGGGTCGAGGCTTTCGGACATATGTTGCCAGGCTTTTTCTTAAAGTGGCTCGGTGAGACTCTCAGTGCTAAAAGCCGCAAAAAATCAAAACACTATTCGGTGAATAATCAAAAAGAAATTAAGCAGATGATTCGTGCGCACGGGGAGTCTGTTTATAAGCAAAAACCATTTGATCTGATTATCTCAGGTCACATGCACGTGGTTGATGATTATGTTTTTAATGTCGATGGAAAATCTGTGCGTTCGATTAATTTGGGAACGTGGCTGGATCGCCCGATCGCCTTGATGGTAGAGGATTCTACCATCGAATGGATTGAACTGACTTAGAAATTAAATGAGTAAGTGATCACGCCCATAACGCCAGATAATTTTGTACCAACGTCATCGCCTGAAGTGTTTTCTAATTCGTGATTGATAGAACCTTGTCCGATGCCATCTGGTAATGCACCTGATGCGCTCGTTACTTTATTACGCTCAACAGGTAAATAACGGTAGTTTCCTTCAACACCGAAGCAGTGTTCAGGTAAGAAACAGAACTCAGCTCCTACGCCGACTTGTGTACCGAAGCTTGATCCCGCAAATTCAACCTTACGTGCGCCATTTGTGATAGAGCCTTTTAAGTTTCCGTAGCCTAATCCACCTTGAATATAGAAGTCGATCACATCATTACTTAATGGAATAAAGCGAATAATTGGGAACACTGAGTATCCCGTTAAGTTGTAATCAAAACTTCCGCCTGTTCCAGAGCCATTTGAAGACTGAGAAAAGAAAGAAGGACGCACTTGAAGTGCAACAACGTTATTAGCAAAACGGTACGTGGCAAATCCCATGTACTCTGTCGCAGAATTCATTTCACCTGTCGTAGCACCTGAAATAGCTTTTGCATTACGGATAGATTCATTTAATCCATCTTGTTCGAAAGAGCCCATAGCGATACCAAGACCGATAGAAACTGTTCCACCTTTAAAGGCGCGACCGCCACCAGCTTTTTTTAAAGCGAAGACATTCGTACTTAAAAGTAGTGTTGCGAGTAAGGTTAAAAGCGATTTCATTATTCCTCCAGAGGGACTGATTTATTCTTAATATTCTCCTCTAAGACCTCTCGTGGATCAAATAGATGATGACTGTCTAGTCTTGAGATATAGACCTAGGTAATATTTGAATTTAAAATTTCGACCCTCTGTCTAGCTCCATGTACAATATAGTCTATGACAAAAAATATGCGCATACTGTATTTTGTTCTGCTGTGGTTTATTATTTCTTGTCAGTCATTACCAGTTCAAAATCGAAAAACCGCTAACGTGATTCCTGATCGAGAAAAAACCGGTCGTCATTTTATTATTACAGTTCATGGATTTCGTGGTGGTCACAGCAGCTTTGGTCAAATGGAAAAGGTTCTTATTCCGCATCTTAAAAAACTTCATTCACTAACAGATTATAAATTTTTAGAATTCTCTTATCCTTCGGGATCGGATAAAGATGTTTTTAATTTTTCTTACAACTATTTAAGTCGTTTTTTGCATGAGAACATTCAAAATCCAACTGAAAATGACAGCCTTATTTTCCTAGCTCATTCACAAGGTGGAATTATCGTTAATGTTTGGAAAGCTGCTGCACAGTATGGATTAGTGTACAATGAAGCCCAATATGGACAGGTGTTGAAAGATAAAATCTATGCGCAGATCACCGATCAAGTGATCACGTTCGGCACGCCTTTTTGGGGATCGAATCAAGCGAAGCTTGCGTTGAATTTGAATCTTTTGAAATCAGGTTATGATCAGGAACTGAATGGGCTAGTGTTTAATTCAGATCTGATTTTATGGATGAGAAATTTAGCGATCATGATGGATGGTAAAACAGAAGACGATCCAACACGGTACTCGAATATCGCGGGAATCATACCTAATGATAGGAACAAAATCTTTTACTCGAAAGAACTTATTCGGGGTGGAGCTAATCAAGCCGTGGCAGACACTGTGAATACTTTATTTAAGGATCTAGCGCGTAGGCATTCTTTCTCTTCAGAAAAAATTAACTCACGAAAGCCCGATCGATTCGAAACAGATTTGTCGGTGTTAGTTCCAAGTACGCGTTCTAATTTTTATAATGCAGAGAAAAAAATCAGTTGTGGTGATGGCACGATTGCGTCCGGCGAGTTTAAAGAGATGAGTTTGTTTAAACCGGCTCAATATATTTTAACGGAAGGTGTGCATGTGCCGGCTCTTTCAAAGCGCACGCGCGGTATTGCCGATGTTCCACTTTTTTGTTTAGAACCTTCGAGATGTACGCATCCGACTTATCGTTATCTTTTAAGTTTAATCGCAGATTGCGAAAATAAAACGTGTCAGCCGCAAGCTAAAGAGCTCATTTTAGATAAAATGTTTGCGGTAAATAAGGTTGATACTGAGTACAATAAAATCTTAACAGCAGGGATAGATCTCCAGGGTTTTTCTTTGGATTTGAATATCCAGGTGCCGGCCGATTACCAGCTACCGGAAAAATTTTACAGTGATCGTCCTTACACCCAAACGGAAAGTATCGAGACCGACGGCGACGGAAATGAGCTTTACATCATCCATCGTAAAAATAAGCTATTAATCGATCGTGATTTGCGGGATAAAAAATTAATTCGAGAGATTATCAAACTCGATAGTTCCAAATTGGGTACGGATCTTAAAGATATGATCGAAATTAGAATGGTTCGTCGTCGCGAAGGATTTTCGGGATTAACCTGTTGGGGAAAAGCCACAAACTGCCCGAATGCCAACGAATTAAGGTTGCATGTTACGGGTTGGATCAAGCCAAAGTCATTGGAAGTGGTCAGGAAATACCAAACTAAATTAATTGAGAAGTATCATGACGGCATGGTGTTGCCTTTTGTGATTCAACTTCCTGAAACTAAAAATCATCATTTCAAAAAAACAACAGTTATGACTAGAATTCGTCCCGGTTATTCTACGTTCGTTAAGTTGAATTACTTAGATGCGGTTAACTGTGACAGTCAGTTTTTCGTGCCTTTGATACAGAAATGACATTCATTGTAAAATAAGATGTCGAATATTTCTCCTCTTGCTAAAAAAAGACGTTTACTTCAAACTTTTATTAGAGTATTTACTCAGGTCCCAAAACCAACTAAAGGAGTTCCTTTGAAAACGTTCTTATTAGCAGCTTTGTTATTCTCACTTCCAGTATTCGCAGCCGACATTAAAATGTTAGATATTAAATCAGATGTAGACGGAGATTTAACAGCGAATATCTCAATCCAAGTTAAAACAGATACAACAATTCAAAACGTTGTGTACAACAATCCAACTAAACCAACAGAAGTTTGGACTGTAGCCGAATTAAATGAAGACAAAGCTTCTATCGTTAAAAAAAGCGGCGTAGCAGTCGTTGAACTTTCTGCAGAAACAATTACAAAAAATAGTTTCTTCTTAAATATCCACTTCTTATATAAGTACGGACTATTCGGAAGTGATCGTCGTGTTAAACAATTAAAAATGTTTTATGTAGCTCCAAGCAACATCTATCAAACGATGGATATGGATACGAAAAAGATCGTAACGAACGCGATGGTTATCGCTCGTATGGACGGTGGTAAACAAAAAGGCGTTGATCGTATCGATACTTGGTAACTGGTTTGATTATAAATAAAAATGAAAAAAGGCAGAGTGAAAGCTCTGCCTTTTTTCGTACAGACCTTAAATTCACAACGTGAAACGCTTTGGGAAAAGAATAAGGTCTTTTAAGTCCATTTTTTGTCTGAAAATGAGACTTAATGTTGCTCACTGGAGCAATTAGGTTACATAATAAGTAATGGCACGTTGTTTATATCTATTGGGGAAATTCGCTAAGGGACCTTCTTTGAATCAAAAGGGTATGGCTCTCGGTACCGCGCTTTTCGTCTGTATTATTTTAGGCATGGTGACTCTTTATATTTTAAATACCAGTCAAAATAAGCGCAAGATTCAAGACAATTTGACGGTTACAGTTTCTGCAGAAAATGTAAAAAATAGATTAATTAATACTTTAAATTCAAAGGCAAGTTGGGAACTAACCACTAGTCACAACAATATTTATCCTTTGGCTGGAACTACAATTGTTACACCGGTTCCAATAAATGTTTATGATGCTGAAACTAATGAAATTCTTTTCCATTCGACAAATATCAATTCAGGTTTTGATGCAAATGGAGCTCCCTGTGATACATTTAATCTGAATCAAGGTGATGATAAATGTTTTTTTCGTTACGATGTAGCTGTGAAAAACGTCACGGGTAGTGCAGGACAATATCTAGTTTTGGTTAGAGCAGAATTGTTGTTTAAACCAAGAAATAAAAAATATGTTTTTAATAGTCAAAAAGAAAAATTTAGTTTTGATTATACTGTCGGTGTAGATTTGTCTGCCGCGGTTGATATATGCCAAGCCATTAGCGGAACTTTTAATGAAACCAATAATACGTGTTCGCAAACATTAACAACAGCGGCTTCGTGCGCCAATGCAAATCAAACCTATCAAGGGGCTGCTTCTGGTGTCACGAGTGCTTGCGGTGTCACAGAGTTACCTCAGCAAGCTTGTCCTGCAGGACAGTATCTTTATGGTTATGATGCGACAACGAATTCTTTTTTATGTCGGGAATTTAATGGGTCAGCTATTTAAGCGAAAAAATACTTTAGGTTTTAGTTTGGTCGAAGTAACGATTGCGATGGCACTTGTTTCAATTGTTAGCGTGGCTGTGTTTCAGTTGAGTGGATTAAGTAAGAAAGACAGTTTGGCCATGAACTTATCACGATTGGCATCTGATCAACGTCATCGCATTTTAACTCATGTTAAAAACCCAGTATCGTGGCAAAATACATCAAATTATAACTCGAGCTTTAGTTGTTTTGCGCCAGCATCAAGCTGCAATCTCAATACGGCTGCAGGCAGTCTTGGATATTACGATTTTATTATATTGGATTCAGATTCTTCGGCAGTTCAAAAGCTGACTTATGATGACGCCGATCCGACGACACGTCTTAGTCTTAATTCACCTCAATGCGAAGCTGGGGTTGTAAATCCAAGTCCTATTTGTCCGCTAAAGTATAAGGCGCGCTGGAGGCCCATTTGTCAAACTTATCCCTGTGTTAATCCTCAGCTCGAAATAAGGATAGATCTTACGTATGATTATCCTAGTGAGGTGCCTTTTAATTCCAATAAGTACTCAATTAAAATTATTCGTGACTTTCGAGATTCATCAATTCAATCGGCTTGCGAAGCTCTCAACGGATCATTTAATGCGACGACGGGGATTTGCACTCCGTTGTACGCCAATCAAACTTGTCCGCCATATCAAGTTGTATCCGGTATTAATAGCGACGGAACGATTGTCTGCAAAGCTTTATATAAGGGTCAGTGTAATGCCGCCACACAATTAGTTTTAGGGGTGAATTCGTCAGGTCAAGTTCAATGTGGAGTAAGGCCTGCTTGTGCGGTTATTCCGCCACCGCCACCGCCACCGCCACCGCCGCCGCCGCCACCATCTGGGGATTCTTGCTCGCGTGTGATTTGTCATCTTAATAAGAGTTACTCGTGTACGAGAACTAATGGAGTTGGTTCTCCGTTGATTCATATAAGTTCAGGTTGTACGGATGAAGATGGAGGATCGAATCCTTGCATGCTAATTAACTGTGGGGCGCCTTAATATGTATACTCATCAGAAAAATGGATTCAGCTTGATCGAAATCATGATAGCGGTGGGGCTATCGGGCTTTGTTATGATCGGTTCCTCATTTTTAATTAACAGTACTTTTCAAGTTCAAAAAAATGAAGATCAAATGTTTTGGTTAGAAGAGCGGAGAGGTGAAATACTGACTGCTATACAGAATGATGAAAACTGGACGAAGTTGGCAGGTTTGAATACGCAGATGGCTTGCGCTACCAATCCAACGGGATGTATGGCCTTTTCCAGTCCACAGCCGTTAATTTTAAAAATTAATCCTATTTTGACTTTGATGGGAACTAATCCAGCTTTAGGGTTTAATAAAAAAGGAGACGTTTGCTATCAGTTTAATGCTGTAAGTGGACATTCTGATTGTGTGATTGGTGTTCAATTGAATTGGCAGGCGATATGTTTAGACACTTCATGTATTAAGCCGCAGTTTAAAATTGATATTACTTTTCAGTACAAAGCGTCTGGGCAAAATCTGCAAAAGAATCTAAAACCATTTAATCTTACTTTATACAGTAATTCAAAAATACAAAATTTGTACGATGTTTGTCTGAGTATGGGAGGAACTCTTGTCGGCTTGAACTGTCAAATTCCAGCGCTGACTTCAGCTTGTGATCCCTCGAACACGTCTGGTACAGGAGCCACATTTGCCTTAGGTTTTGATGCGACCGGAGCCGTGATATGCGGAAAGCCAGCTGTTAGTAGTTGCTCAGCGACTGAGTTTTTGACGGGATTCAATGCTGATGGTAGTTCGATTTGTACCGCGGGTTGTGTTGCAGGTCCACCGACATCTCCGGTCAATTGTGTTGGTAGTTTTGGCGCATGTAGTGCTGTAGGTTGTGGTAACAGTGGAAAACGAACTTATGTCATCAGTACACCTGCATCAGGAGGAGGAGCTCCATGTGCCTACAGCGCGGGGACTCAGGTGAATTGTACAAATCCGGCCTGTTTTAGTAGTTGTACACCGGCGCCATGTTTTGTCGCAGGGACGCCTGTGCTCATGGCGAATGGAAAGTACAAAGCAATTGAAAAAATTAAAGCCGGGGATCGTGTTGTGTCTTTTGATGAACATAAAAAAACACAACGTATAGATAAAGTGCTTTATCCCACGGCTCATAAAAAGCAGTGGCAAAGATTGCATCATTTTGAATTAATCGACGGGACAAAATTTACTTCAAATGCGATTCATCCTTTTTACATTTTTGAAAAAGATTATTGGTTTGAAGCTCAAGAGATTTCGTCCATGTTAAAACAAGGTCAACAGCTGAGTATGTTAAGTATTAAAAACCAATCGATCTTAATAAAAAGCATTCAAGTCGAACACAAAGAAGTTCCTGTGTATAATATTGAAGTTCATGGCCTTACAAATTACGACGCTAAATACGGTAAGTGGGGAAATGGACATAATTATTATATTAAAGGTATTTTAACTCATAATAAGTTGGGTGCAAACTCATGCGATCCAAGTGATCCTTCTTGTGAAATCTGTCCGCCGAATAGCACGCAGGTCGGAGGAATTTGTATCACTTGTCCATCTGGCAAAGTGTACAATAGTGGTATGTGTTGTGTGAGCGCTGGGCCATTAATAGAAATAGAGCCCTGAGTTACAGGGCATTTTCTTTTAAAAGCTGCTCGGCATGGGCTAAAGATGTTTTCGAAATCTTTTCGCCCGAGATCAATTTCGCGATCTCTTCCACACGAGATTTTTTATTTAATTCGATCACGGTCATTTCCGCTTGATCTTTTTTCGTCGTTTTTTGAATCGAGAAGTGCACGTCTCCACACGCCGCGACCTGTGGTAAATGCGTAACGCAGATCACTTGCTGACCTTTGGCGATCTCTTTTAATTTCTTACCAACTTTTTCCGCTGTATTTCCACTAACGCCTGTATCAACCTCATCGAATAAGTAAGTGCGAGGTAGGTCTTGAAGGCTGTTAATTTTACCTACAGCTGTTTTTAAAGCTAAAAGGATACGAGAGAGTTCGCCACCAGAAGAAACCTTCGCAATGGGGCGCTTAGGATCTTTTGGAGACGTTTGAGATAAGAATTCAACTTCACTGTTTCCAGTTTGAGTTAAGTGATTCAATAAATTGACCTGAATATCGAAAGTAACACCTTTCATATTCAAATCTAAAAGCTGATCATTTACTTTTTCTACTAACTGAACGCATTTTTTCGTACGAACTTTATGAAGTTCATCGGCTTTCTTGTTCAATTCAGTTTGTAATTGAGTAGCTTGTTTCTTTAAACCAGCCACATGAGCTTCCGCATTTTCTAAAGCGGCAATCTCTGATTCCATATTTTCAAAATGAGAAGCTAACTTTGTTAAGTCTTCGCCGTGCTTCTTTTGAAGTTTACGGATTTGACTTAAACGAGACTCTTTTTCTTCTAAAGAAGAAGGGTCTGTATCGATTTTCTTCGTGTAGCTTTGAATCGCGTATACCGTTTCGTCGATTAAAGTCATAGCCTGGTTTAAACCCTGAATTTTTTCAGCGATATTGGTATCCACGTTTCCTAGTTCCACAGATTTTTTCAAAAGTGTTTTTAAACGAGCAGTCACACTATCGTCATCTTGGTAAACGACTTGATCACATAGATCTGAGAACTGAACAACTTTTGAAGAATTTTTCAAAAGTTTAATTTCTGTTTCTAATTGTGAATCTTTTTCCGGATCTAAGTTTAAGCTGCTAAACTCTTTTGATTGGAATTTTAAGAAATCTAAACGCTCATTCTTAGTCGCAAAGTTTTTTTCAAAATCAGCGATCTTTTCATTTAACTGCGTGTACTCTTGATATTGTCTCTCGTAAGCATGGCGTTTATCCCAAACTCCTGCGTATTGATCGACTAAGTCTAAGTGGTACTGTTTAGATAATAAATTACGATTGTCGTGCTGACCTGTCATTTCGATCAATGGAGCGCTATGGCCTGTTACTTCGATTAACGGAGCTACGAAATCACGTAATTGAGAAAGTGGACTTAAAGATCCATTTAAGAACACTTTTGATTTATCGCCGGCAGAGATAATACGACGTACGATTAATTTGTGATCTTCAATGTCGATACCTAAATCGTGAAGCTTTTCAGCTAAATCAGGACGGTCGCGTAAATTGAACACGCCTTCAACTGTAGCTTGCGAGCACCCAGTACGAATCGTATCTGAAGAAGCTTTTTCTCCCATTAAAAGCGCTAAGCTTTTAAGGAGGACCGATTTTCCCGATCCGGTTTCTCCCGAAAGGATGTTTAATCCATTTTGGAATTCAATGTGTAAAGAATCAATAATAGCAAATTGCGATACTTTAAGTTCCTGAAGCATAGCGATCTCCAAATTTTAATTTTTCTTTCAATAAAGCAAAGAAGTTATGGTTTGGTTTACGGATCATTAAATGATTTTTCTCACAACGAGTAATAGTGACTTCGTCTTCCGGCGAAAGCTCTACGACTTTTTGTCCATCAATAATTAAATTGGCGGTGTTGCTTTGTTTTTCTAATTTTAAAACTAAAGCCTGGTGATCAGGGAAGATCAACGGGCGACTTGAAAGCGAATGGGGAGCTACAGCAGTCACTACGATAGCTTTAACTTCAGGGTGAAGAATCGGACCGCCTGCAGCTAAGTTATAGGCCGTAGAACCGGTTGGAGTTGAAATAATCAAACCGTCGGCCTTGATGTCGTTCACAAAGTTTTTATTGTAAAAAACCGATGTGCTGATCAATTGCGAAT
The DNA here is from genome assembly GCA_964645745.1 of uncultured Bdellovibrio sp. Taxonomy (GTDB): domain Bacteria; phylum Bdellovibrionota; class Bdellovibrionia; order Bdellovibrionales; family Bdellovibrionaceae; genus Pseudobdellovibrio. The sequence continues at coordinate 10,158 of CAZXZW010000019.1, read as the reverse complement.
AGGATCCACGTTCGATCACGATATCATTTAAAGCATCAAAAGCTAATTTCTTACCAGATTTCAATTTCACCGAAGTATGAAGGCGGCTGCGTGATTCCAACGCCATATCGTTTTTCAAAGTCTGATTGATCACTTCAAAAATTTCGCTCACAGGATGAGACGTTAAGAAACCAAGAGAGCCCATGTTGAATCCAAGAATCGGAACAGGGTGGCCACGTAAAAGACGAACAGCACGTAAGTAAGTTCCATCGCCGCCAAGAACGATAATCAGGCTCATGTCTTTAAGTTCGTTCGAACTCACAACCGTTTTTGTTCCCGCAATGGTTTTTTGCTCAGGAGCTGTATACATGTCGTATTTTTTAGCCTTTAAAGTCTCGGCCACTTTTTTTGCCATCTTAACTGCATCCGGAGAATGGATACGGTAAACAATGGCAATTTTCTTATTCGCTTTTAATGATAACTTTTTTTCTTTCATCATATCCCTTAAATTAAACCACTACGACGAAGTAATGAATCAGCATCTGGTTCGCGTCCACGGAACTCAACGTACAATTTCATTGGGTGATCTGTTCCACCGCGACTTAAAATTGAATTCTTAAATAAAGCCGCCACTTTCGGATCGAATAAGCCTTTTTCTTTGAAGAATTCAAAAGCATCCGCATCTAAAACTTCAGCCCATTTGTAAGAGTAGTATCCCGCACTGTAGCCGCCAGCAAAGATGTGGCTGAAGCTGCAAGACTGAGTCGTGTTCGGTTCTTTAGGTAATACACGAGTCATTGAAGTTGCTTTTTCTTCAAAAGCTTCAACGCTTGTGATCGTGTTTGGATCTGTCGTGTACCAGTTCATGTCTAATAAGCCGAAAGACACTTGGCGAAGACTCATCCAACCTGATTGGAATAATTCAGCCTTTTTGATTTTCGTGACCATATCCGCTGGCAAAAGCTCATTTGTTTCGAAGTGTCTTGCGAATAAATCTAAACCTTCTTTTTCGCGAGCCCAGTTTTCCATGATCTGAGATGGAAGCTCTACGAAATCCCAGTAAACATTTGTTCCGGCTAATGATTTATATTTACATTTTGAAAGTAAACCGTGAAGTGCATGTCCGAATTCATGGAATAACGTTGTTACTTCATCGTAATCTAATAACGAAGGTTTTGTAGCTGTCGGTTTTGTAAAGTTACAAACGATACTCACGTGAGGACGCTTAACCGTGTTACCCCATAGACCTTGCTCGCGGTAAGACGTCATCCATGCGCCACCTTTTTTAGTCTCGCGTGGGAAGAAATCCATGTAGAATAATCCAACGTAACCATCATTGTCGTAAACTTCGAAAGTCTTAACGTCGGGGTGGTAAGTCGGGTATTCGTTCGAAGCTTTGAATGATAAACCGTAAAGACGTTTAGCATGTTCGAATACGCCTTCGATCACGTTTTCTAATTTGAAGTAAGGGCGAAGCTCTTCCGCATTAAAAGAATATTTTTGCTCTTTTAATTTTTCAGAGTAGAACGCGAAATCCCAAGGTTTGATTTCATCATGGCCTTCTAATGATTTTTTAAAGTTACGCACTTCTTGTAAATCTTTTTCAGCAGCCGCTTTTGACGGATCTAAGATTTTGTTTAAGAAGTTAAATACCGTTTCAGGTTTTTCCGCCATACGCTCTTGAAGAACATAGTCCGCATAATTTTTGTAACCTAATAACTGAGCGCGATCATATTTTAATTTAACAATTTTAAGAATGGTTTCTTGATTGTCGAATGGGCCACCGAAACATTTACTCGAGCTAGCTCTCCATACTTTTTCACGAAGCGCGCGATTAGAAGCATAAGTTAAGAAAGGAATTAACGAGGGACCGTTTAAAGTCACAAGCCATTTTCCTTTTTGACCTTTTTGCTCTGCTGACATAGCAGCCGCTTCGATAGCTCCCTCAGGAAGACCAGCAAGATCTTCTTTTTTATCGATCCATAGTTCAAAAGCATTTGTCGCTTTTAAAACGTTCTCAGAGAACTTAGGAGATAAAACCGAAAGGTCTTGATCGATCTGTCTTAATTTTTGTTTATCTGCTTCAGACAATAAAGCTCCGTTACGGCTGAAGTCTTTATACATTTTCTCAGTTAACTTTAATTCCTCACCAGCTAATTTTAAAGCGGCACGGTTATCGTAAACGAATTTGATCTTTTGGAAGATCTCTCCATCTAAAGAAATATCTGACGAAAAGTTCGAAAGGATCGGAGAAATCTGTTGAGCTAAAGCTTGAAGCTCTTCAGAAGCTTCTGAGGAGAACAAGTTGAAGTAGATTCCAGAGATTGTATCAACCTTTTCAGAAACTTGCTCTAAAGCTAGAACCGTGTTTTCGAAAGTTGTCTCGACGTTTTGTTTGATTTTAGCAAAGTTAGCTTTAGCTTCGTCGATCGCAACGTTTAAAGCCGGCATGAAATGTTCAGTTTTGATGAGATCAAAAGGAACAGCTTCGTCTTTATTTGTGAATTTTTGTAATAATGGATTTTGTGCAGGATTCGTCATGATCATCTCCTCAGTTGTAAGTGAATAGGCTAGCACTAGGCCTATTCACTGTCGAGATGTCATGTGTAGAAAAAAATGGAATTATCGAGATTCTCGATAACTAGCGATAACCGCCACTATATTGGGTTCCGCCGGTATTTGTTGTGTTTGAGACGCATAGTCCTAAGCGTGATTGTGCAGCTGAAGCGCGGCACGTGTAGCCTGAAGAACACGTCGACGGCTGATCTACTAAACAAGATTGAACAACACCGTTGTAACAGTTGTTATTGTTGTTTTGGTAACCCGTGTAATTGCTGATTTGAGGGATGTTCATCCATTGGTTATTCGAGGCCCCATTCATACCCCAACCGAAGTAAGCATAACCGCCACCGTAAACTTGATTGCTGTTCACGCAACCTAAGCCACCATATGAATTATAAGTCGGCATAGTTCCCGCCGGGCAGCTACATAAGTAAGCTGAGTTGTTGGTATAGTAGAATCCATTTTGTGATCCGTAAGGATAGCCATAGCCATTATTGTAACCATTATAGGGTTGGAATCCGTAACCTTGTTGGTAAACGCCTGATTGACAGGCTGAGGGATTCGTCACGCAAATGTTGTTCATGGCTGCTGTGTTATTTGAACTTCCATTATTCGATTGTTGGCAAGAAGAGACCAAAACGGCCAATGCCACAGTCGCGGTTAATACAAGTAAAGAGTTTAGAATTTTCATAAAACGTCCTTTCACATAGAGCTCCATTTCAAGGTTAAAGCAGGATACGTACCGCAATGAGATTTGATATATTTGCTCTGAGGCCGGTAGGCTGTAAAAGAAATGATCATTGTGACTTTATAGAGTGACTTTCAGTATTCACTTGGATATTTAAATAAAGGAGCTTTGAAACGAATTTCATACATACGAGGGGTGTTGCATGAATCATTTTCTTAAGTCGCTTTTACTTTTAGTTCTTTTCACTTCGACGGCTTTTGCTCAATTAAGCCTATCACGCGAAGAAATTCCAGCCTACTACGGCACAGACTTCTCTAAAGAATACCAAGCTAATCACTTAAACGATAAAGATCTTTTAAACGCTTTATTCAAATTGATTTCAAACAGTCACAAAGCTGTAGGTTACGACACCGCTAAAAAATTAATGTTCGGAAAATTAGATTTGCAGCAATTACCAACGGGTGAGTACGCAGTTAAAGACGTCTACTGTGAACGCATATTTACAGATGCAGACTTTGGAACTCATAGCATCGGACCTATGATGGCTCCAAACACTGGAAATGTTTTAAATACAGAACACACTTGGCCACAAAGTAAGTTCACTTCTAAGTTCACAAAAGAAACTCAAAAATCAGATTTACATCATTTATATCCAACGGATTCAGAAATGAACAACCGTCGCGCAAGCTATGAGTTCGGTGATGTGGTTTCTCCCAAAGTAACTTTAAAATGTCCAATTGGTAAATTGGGTCAGCAAGAACATGGTAATGGATCTCCGGTATTCGAAGCTCCGATGAATCACCGTGGAAACGTAGCTCGCTCTATTTTCTACTTTGCAACACGCTACCAATTAAGAATCTCGCCTGAACAAGAAAAAGCTCTTCGTGAATGGAATATCGAAGATCCTATCGATCAAGCTGAACGCGATCGTAACGATGCCGTTCAAGCCGAGCAGGGTAATCGTAACCCTTTCGTAGATATGCCTTCATTAGTAGACCATATCTCAAGCTTCAATATTAAATTAAACTAATTACTAGAAACGATTTTCGGGTTATCTAGTAATGACTTTTAGATTTTAAAAGTATCCTAACACATTGTAATTATTAAAAAACTTTGAGGTCGCAAATTGCGACCTCAAAGTTTAATTGTCTTTAAATTAGGTAAATGATTTGCAACATCTCAAATCATGGAAATTCAATCGCAAAAGCAAATCGAAAAATCTATTCTAATTATTCGCGGACAAAAAGTTTTGTTAGATTCGGACATGGCTCAAATCTACGGAGTAACAACCAAAAGACTTAATGAGCAAGTTCAGAGAAACATAGACCGCTTTCCAGAGGACTTTATGTTTCAGTTGACCGACCAAGAATTTGCAAATTTTCAGAAACAAGTTTTAGAAGTTGGTCGAGGAGGTAGGCGTTATTTACCTTTTGTTTTTACCGAGCATGGAACAGTAATGCTCGCGAGCGTCCTTAATAGTAAAATTGCTGTAGCTGCAAGTATTCAAGTGGTTCGTGCTTTTATAAGTTATACAAAAATGCTTACAGAGAATTCCACTTTAGCTATAAAATTGGAAATGCTAGAGAAGAAATATGATCATCAATTCAAAGTGGTATTTGATGCTATTCGAGAGCTTGTATCGTTTAAAGAAGCTCCCAAAAAGAGAATAGGTATCGCTCAAGAAGATTAATTACTGATAAAGTTTTTCAATCAGATCTGAATACTTCTTCTCTAAAAGTTTACGTTTAACTTTTAGAGAAGGTGTCAAAAATCCATTCTCAGTGGTCCAAGGCTCCGTGATAATCTCGAATTTTTTAATCGTTTCATAGCTCGGAAGGCCTGAGTTCACCTGCTGGATGAATTTTTTAATTTGATCCAACATCGTCGAATCTGGATTCACGTTTTCTAAATTGATAATAGCCGAAATATATTTTTGATTATCGCCGATCACCAGCACTTGTGAAATGTTGGTATTTTGCTTCAACATATTCTCAATTTTCTGAGGAGCTACGTATTTTCCACCTGAAGTTTTGATTAGATCCTTTTTACGATCTGTGATTTTAAGATAGCCATCTTTAGTGAACTCACCAATATCGCCCGTCCGGAAGTAACCATCGTCAGTGAAAACATCTTTCGTTGCTTTTGGATTTTTGTAATATTCTTTTAAAGCTTTTTTAGTTTTAACTAGGATTTCTCCATCTGTATCAAACTTAATATCAACATCGCCGATCGGTTTTCCCACGGTTCCAGCTTTATGATTTTTGACTGTGTTAATTGTCACAGCGGCAAACGTCTCTGTTAAACCGTATCCCACTAAGATATCAATTCCCATCAGAGAGAAGAGTGTCCCTAAATCTTCGCTTAAAGGAGCTCCGCCGCAAATCGCGAATTTTAAATTTCCACCGAAAACTTCTTTGATCGGTTTAAATACTAATCTTGAAAGGACTTCGTATTGAAGAATCAAAGATAGACCCATCGTTTGATTGGTCGCGCGGTGATAAGCCACTTGCTTTGAAATTTCCAAAGCGTAGTCGAACATTTTTTTCTTGAAAGGTTTTGTTTCGATTTTGTTGATGATGCCAGCGTAAATCTTTTCGAAAATACGAGGAACAGCGACTAAGAAATCAGGCTTAATTTCTTCTAAGTTTTTCTTTAAGGCTTCAATAGATTCTGCGAACGCTAAAGTGTATCCGGCATAGCAACTTCCCCAATGTTCAATTCGACCCATGACGTGAGCGAAAGGGAGGAAGGCTAAAGAGGTTTTTTGCACGCCATCTTTTTCGAATAAATCAAAAAGGTCGAAAACCTCGACGATTTCAGAAACCAGCGCGCTATGAGGTAAGACAACACCTTTGGGATTTCCCGTTGTTCCTGAAGTATAGATCACAGAAACGATATCTTCTTGCTTTAATTCATTCATACGTTCAAGGAAGGCATCGACCTGAGCTTCCTTAACACTTTCATGTTTGATTTTCATTTCTTCAAGCACAAGAATTTCAGGTTCGAAACTCAATTTAGATTGAATACGTTTATACTGTTCCATGTTTTTCTTGTTTTCTAAAACAAGAATGACGGGTTGACAGTTTTCTAAGATATAATGAAAATCTTCATCCGTTTGATTCGGATAAAGAGGGATTAGCACATCATTATTACCAACAGTAGCGATATCAACCGCGCTCCATTCCCAACGTGTTCCGCTCAGAAGGGCGATATTGTTTTGGCGTCCTGTGATTTCGTTTTTCTTTTTAGTTTTTTCTAAAAGATCAGCGATGAAAACGATTTTTTTGAGGTAATCATTCCAAGTGATCTCTTTCCAATTTTTGCCTTTAGGAGCTTTATAACGAATGGCAATTTGTTCAGATCTGTTTTTGAAATGAGAGATCCAGCCGTGAATAGACGCGCGTTGGTGGTGTTGTGGGGAAGACGTCATTGTTGTTTGCGACCTAGGATCAACTCTACGGTTTGGATTTTATTCGTCATGACTTTTACCTTTGTTTTATCCATTGAATTGGTAAATGGATTCTTGGCTTCGATTTCAAGTTCTTGATTGGCTGGTACCGCGTACTCCGTGATCGGAAGTCTTTCATTGAGGCGAACACCGTTAATGAAAATTGCAGGACTTTCTCCACCGTTACGTACGATAATATTTAAATAGCCCATCGCCGGTGTAGGAATCAGTTTAGCTGATAAAGTTGAAGCGGCTGATAGCGTTTGTTTTTGTTGGTACTTGTAGAAGCCTTCTTTAATCAGCGTGATTGTTACTTCTTTATTTGAAGTCACAGTTACGATAGCTGGTGTAAATTGATTTGTACTCACACCATCAATGAAAATCTTGGCGCCAGTCGGATCGCTGGACACAGATAAACGAGTAGAAGCCGTAGCTGCCATTTCGATATTTCCAGAATCAACTTGTTTAGCTTGTTCCACTTTGCGAGCTATTTCACGCTTTTTAGTCGGAGAATATAAATTTTTATAACCTAAGAAACCGACAACGCCTAAAACCAGAATCAATGCGATCTTAGGAAGCATATCCATAGCTGAAGAGCTTTTGGCAGGCTGGTTGTAAGATTTATTAAAATTCGATTTTGAACCGTGATTTGTATATGTTAAACGGGTATCTTGCCCGATATTGTTGTAGCCAGACTGTTTAAGGTCCATCGGCTTTTTGTTGATCGCAGCCGAGCGTAATCCATCTAAGCTAATTTTTTCTTTAGATTCTGGAGCCATTCCTTTTAGTTCTTCAACTTGTGGAATAGCTTCATTGAACTCTTTAAGTTTAGCTAAGCTGGCTGGACTCATTGGTGGTGCGGGCTTCATCGCCGGAGTCTGTGGAGCCGTCACTGTTTCGCTGACTGTAGGAGCGGTAGGCGCTGGCTCGTCTACGACCGTGATTTTGGCGTACGAAATGAGTTTTTCTTTTCCTTCAGCGTAAGCTGTTTTGAAACAGTCGCGAATAAACTGACTGAAATCATGGATCGAAAAATCAGGGTATTGAGTATTAATAAATAAGTTAAGATCTTTATGGAAGTTCGCAGCCGTTTGATAACGAACATTCTTATCTTTCGCTAAAGCTTTCATAACAATACGCTCAAGTTCCTGTGGAACCAGCGGATTGATTTTGCGAATAGCAGGGATTTGGCAGTCACGAACTTTTCTTAAGATCGCGCCTTCATTGCTTCCCGTGAATAAACGATCATTAGCTAATAATTCCCAAAGAATAATACCTAAGGCGAAAACGTCAGTACGAGGATCGATCGGGTAGCCTTCTGATTGTTCGGGACTCATGTAAGAGAATTTACCTTTTAAAGTTCCAGCTTTCGTCGCTTCGTTTTCATTTTCAGCTTTAGCAATACCAAAATCGATAACTTTTGTTTCACCTTCAAAAGAAACCATGATGTTCTGCGGACTCATATCACGGTGAGTGATATTTAATGGTTTTCCAGATTGTGAATCCGTACAACGATGGGCATGGTTAAGGCCAGCCGCAGCTTCTTTGATCATGTAGACGGCTTGGTCTAATGAGAATGTTTTATTTGATTTCTTCATCTCGTTGATGATTTGGCGAAGGTTTCGTCCTTCGACATATTCCATCACGATATAAAATTGATCCTGTTCGATGCCAAAATCATAAATCGAAACGATATTCGAGTGACTTAAATTGATGGCTACCTTGGCTTCTTCCTTAAACATGGAAATAAATTCAGGATTATTAGAGAACTGTGGTAAGATACGTTTGATCGCAACAAATTTATTAACGCCATTAGCACCCGAAGACTTCGCAAGATACACTTCGGCCATACCGCCGACAGCGACCTTTTCGAGTAATAAATATTTACCAAACTTTTCTACTTTAGACATCATGGGTTTGATCGGATAAAAATGTGTCGATCTTTAAAAAAATGTGTGTAAAAGTGTATAAATATGAAGTGGATAGGACTAACGGGCGGGATTGCGACAGGTAAATCAACAGTGACTGGACTGATCGAAAGTCGAGGTTATGTCGTTATTGATGCGGACCGAATTTCTCATGAACTGACGCAATTGGCGCAACCCGGGTATAACCAGATCGTGTCTCACTTCGGGAATGATATTCTTGATTCAACTCTTCGCATCGATCGTAAAAAACTCGGGCAAATTATTTTCTCATCACCAGAGCAGAAAAAAGCTTTAGAAGGTATTCTTCATCCATTAATCCAAGAGCGCGTCCAAGAACTCAAGGATCACCACGAAATACACGGGGCTTCTGTTTTATTCTATGATGTGCCATTGTTATTTGAAAATAATCTAGCAGCTAATTTCGACGCTGTTCTTATGGTTTGGTGTCAGGAAGAAATTCAGCTTCAACGTCTTATGAAGCGTAATAATCTCAATCAGGCTGAAGCCGAAGCTCGTATGAAGGCGCAAATGCCAATGACAGAAAAAATTAAAAGATCGACTTATTGTATTGATAATTCAGGATCAGAATTTGAATTGATTATGGCCGTGGATACATTTTTAGAACAGTTAACGGGCCGGGCTTTAGTCCTGTAAAAAAGTTCGATTATTTTTCGTAAGATCGATCTCAAGCGGTCTAGAGTGTCTCAAAACAGCTCAAGTTATTAGTCAAATCATCCGATAAATAATGCATGAAACGGATTTCATTCAACTTAACTCTCATCATTATGTGTCTCACTTCGGTCGCCAACGCACGCGAGTGGAAAGAGTTCTATAATAACAGTCGATCAAACGCCATGGGCGGAACGAAGATCGCTATTAGTAGTGATGACACCACTTTATTCAGAAATCCCGCAAACCTTGGTAGTTTCCGTGGAGCTTACGCAACATTATTAGATCCTGAATTTGAAACCTCAGGAAATTTCTATAATCAATTTCCGCAAGCTTTAACCAACGTACAAAAAGTCGCGGAAGTTTTAAATACAAATCGCGATCAGTATTATCACGCTAAACTTCAAGTGACTCCATCATTCTCGGCACGCAACTTTGGATTTGGTCTTATATATAAAGATGAAATCGGAGCTATGATGAATACGGCTGGAACAGCGATGGATACGATCTATCAAAGTGATGTCGGTGTTGTAGCCGGGGTAAATTATAGTATATGGGATGGCCGATTTAAAATCGGAGCGTCTGTCAAAGCGATCAATCGTATTGAAGTGGATAATCCCACCTTAGATCCCACAACTTCGTTAGATTTAAAAGATATTGGTTCCGAAGGAACGGGCTTAGGTGGAGATATTTCTATTATGCTCCAGGCTCCGATCATGTATTTTCCAACTTTAGCCGTCGTGGCTCATGATGTGGGTGATATGAAATTTGATAGCGGATCAGGAATGCGACTTTCGACCACGTCTCGCCCTCAAGTCGTGAAGCAAACTGTCGATGCGGCTGTTTCGATTATGCCGATTCACTCGCGCGGATTTAGAAGTGTG